>DASQNF010000001.1:0-3794 GCA_035645115.1 Thermoleophilaceae bacterium
CCGAGCAGCCGGACCCGGAGCCCGCGTCAGACATCGTCTCGGACACGCTGCGCGAGCTCGCCAGGGACGTCGCCGAGGCAAGCGCGGCTCGCGCCCGGCAAAGGGCGGCGGCCGAGCAGCCCGCCGAGGACGAGCCCGTGACGGTGAAGTCGGTCGAGACGGTCTCCGCCATCGACCTGATCATGGGCGCCGGCGAGGACGAGGGCACCCCGCCCGCGCCGAAGCCCCCTCAGGCCTGAGCCGCCCGCGCCGGGAAGGCGCCCCCCGTCGATAGATTTGCCGGGCCGCCTTGGCAACGATCGGGACAACCGCAAACCCGCTGCGCGTGGCCATCGTGGGCTCCGGACCGGCCGGTTTCTACGCCGCCGGTCACCTGCAGCGCTGCAAGTCGCGCCCGGACCTCGCGGTTCAGGTGGACGTGTACGACCGCCTGCCCACCCCGTGGGGACTCGTGCGGGCCGGCGTCGCGCCCGACCACCCGAACATCAAGGCGGTCAGCCGCGTGTACGAGAAGACCGCCGAGCATCCGGAGTTCCGCTTCTACGGCAACGTGGAGGTCGGCCGCGACATCACCCACGCCGAGCTCACCGCCCGCTACCACGCCGTGATCTACGCCGTCGGCGCGCAGGCCGACAAGCGCATGGGAATCCCCGGCGAGGACCTGCCGGGCAGTTGGGCCGCCACGGAGTTCGTGGCCTGGTACAACGGCCATCCGGACTACCGCGACCTGGAGTTCGACCTCTCGGCGAGGACCGCCGTCGTGGTCGGCAACGGCAACGTGGCGGCGGACGTCGCGCGGATGCTCGCTCTCACCCGGGAGGAGCTGGCCCTGACCGACGTGGCGGACCACGCACTTGAGGTGCTCGCCGAGTCGCAGGTCCGCGAGATCGTGGTGCTCGGCCGCCGCGGCCCCGCCCAGGCGGCGTTCACGAACCCCGAGCTGCTCGAGCTGGGCGAGATGGCCCACGCCGACGTATACGTGGACCCCGGCGACGCCGAGCTCGACCCGCTTTCCCGCGCGTACATCGAGAGCGGGGCGGCCCACGCCACAGCCAAGAAGAACGTGACGATCGTTGGCGGATATGCGGGCCGCCCTCCCGCGGGCAAGCCGCGCCGGATAGTGCTGCGCTTCCTGGTCTCGCCGCTCGAGATCGTGGGCGCCGATCGCGTGGAGGGCATCCGGATCGCGCGCAACGAGCTCGTGCAGGACGAGTCGGGTGCGATCCGGCCGCGCGCGACGGACGTGGAGGAGCTGATCCCCTGCGGGCTCGTGTTCCGCTCGATCGGCTACCGGGGCACCGCGCTCGACGGCGTTCCCTTCGACGAGCGGGGGGCGGTGATCCCCAACGACCGCGGGCGCGTGCTCCGCGCCGGGGGCGAGCCGGTGCCGGGCGTGTTCGCCGTCGGCTGGATCAAGCGCGGGCCCACGGGGATCATCGGCACGAACAAGCGCGACGCCCAGGAAACCGTCGACCGGGTGCTCGAGGACCTCGACGCCGGGCGCCTGCCGCAGCCCTCCGACCCGGACCGGTCCTCGCTCGAAGCTCTCCTCCGCGAGCGCTGCCCCGACCTCGTGCCCTACGCGGGCTGGGCCGCGATCGACCGGGCCGAGCGGGAGGCCGGCGAGCCCCACGGCCGGCCGCGGGTGAAGCTGTGCAGCTTCGACGAGCTGCTCGAGGCCTCGCGGGCGGCTACGCCCGCGCCCTGAGCTCGGGAGAGGCGGCGCTCGCGGGCGCCGCCCGCTCGCCGGGAGAACGAACGCTCGCGGGCGCCGCCCGCTCGCCGGGAGAGCCTCTGCTCGCGGGCGCCGCCCGCTCGCCATCCAGGGCATCCAGCGCCCGCTGGAGCGAGGCGGCGATGCAGGTGAAGATCGGCGTCTCCGACTCGGTGTAGGTGCTCGACTCGGTTGAGCGCAGCTCCTGCACGAGGTCGAGGAACTCGGCCGGGTCGTCGACGTCGAAGGCCACCACGAACTCCTGGTCGTCGAGGCCGAACGAGTAGGCCGTGTTCGTCTCGATCCCGGTGAAGCGGCGCGCGACGGCGATGTGGTCGCGCATCACCCGCATCCGCTCGTCCGGCGAGAGGCCGTACCACTCGCGCTTCTTCCACATCGGGTACACGACCAGGTACTTCGAGTCCGCGCCCTCGCGCGGCGCCAGCGGCTGGTCGGGCTGGTCCGAGTAGGGCGATTCCTTCGTCATCGCCAGGTACGAGTGCGCGACCTCGGCGAAGCGCAGCAGGCCGCTCTGGTTCAGCAGCACGTGCAGCTCGTGAATCGGGTCGAGCCTGCGCGCGATCGCGCGCACCATCAGGTCGCAGTCGCCGCGGGTGCCCACCAGCGAGTACGCGCGCAGGTAATGGTCCTCGCCGAACGCCGTGCAGGCGGCGGCGAACTCCTGCTTGTCGGCCGCGCGCTCGTCCGGTGAGCGCCGGCGCCAGGCCGGATCCACCTTGAGAAAGGTGTATTTCACGTAGTTGCGCGCTTCGGTCACCCGTCTAGTGTGGCCGATAGGATGAGCTCGGTGCGCGTAGCACTCGTATCGCCCTACTCGTACACGTACCCGGGCGGTGTCGGGCATCATGTCGAGGCTCTTGCAGAGGAGCTGATCGACCAGGGCCACGAGGTTCGGCTCCTGGCCCCACACGACCCCGACGACCGCACCTCACGGGCGATGCACCGTGGCGTGCCGCCGCAACGGCGGCCCATGCCCGACTACGGGATCTCACTCGGGCGGACGATGGGGCTGCCGATGAACGGCGCGGTCTCGAACCTCGGCGTCTTCCCGGAGGCGGTGGCCCGGATGGGGCGCGAGCTGCGCGGCGGGCGCTACGACCTCGTGCACGTGCACGAGCCGAACGCGCCGATGGTCTCGTGGTACGCAGCAGAGGGCGCCCCCGTGCCGGTCGTCGCGACATTCCACACGTACTCCACGAGCCGCGTGGTCGGGGGACTCACCGCGAACGTCTTCGGCGCGCGCAGGCTCTACGCGAAGCTGAGCGCACGCATCGCGGTCTCGGAGGCCGCGCGCTGGACGGCGCAGCGCTTCTACGGCGGGCGCTACCGGATCGTGCCGAACGGCGTGGACCTTTCGGCGGCAGTGCCCGACCGCTCGCGGCCCCACGCGGAGCTCCGCATCCTGTTCGTGGGTCGAGCCGAGGAGCGCAAGGGCCTGCCGGTGCTGCTGCGCGCCTTCGAGGCGCTGCGCGGGGCCGGTGTCCGCGCTCGCCTGATCGTGGCCGGACCCAGCGCCCAGGAGGTGGAGCCGCTCCTGCTCGACCCGGACGGCGTGGAGCTGGCGGGCCGGGTGGACGACGCCCAGAAGTGGCGCCTGCTCGGCGAGGCGGACCTGCTCTGCGCTCCCTCGCTCGGCGGCGAGAGCTTCGGGATGGTCCTCACCGAGGCGTTCGCCTCCGGCACGCCCGCGGTGGCCTCGGACATCGTGGGATACCGCGACGTCCTTCGCCACGGCCGCGACGGGCTGCTGGTGCCGGTGGGGGACCCGGTGGCGCTCGGCGAGTCGCTGCGCGCGCTCGCGTTCGATCCCGCCCGCCGCGCCCGGATGGCGGAGTCGGCGCGCGAGCGCGCCGAGCGATTCGCATGGCCGCGAGTCGCGGGTGAGGTCGCCGAGGTCTACCGGCAGGCGCTCGTCGCGCCGGCGCCGCAGGGCAGGGCCACGCGGATCGCCAGGAGCGCGGGGCTGGTGCCGACCGAGCCCGGGCCGCGGGTGCCCCCACGGAGGCTGCCCACGCTCGAGCCGCGCGACCCGGCCGCGGGCCGGCGCCGCGCCGTGCGG
>DASQNF010000002.1:0-12605 GCA_035645115.1 Thermoleophilaceae bacterium
CACGGTCGACTTCAAGAACACGGTCGTGATCATGACCTCGAACGTGCCCGGCGGCCTCGACGGCGTGCGCGAGACGTTCAAGCCGGAGTTCGTGAACAGGCTCGACGAGATAGTGGAGTTCCACCAGCTCTCGCGGCCCGAAATCGCGCAGATCGTGGACCTGCAGGTGGCCAAGCTGGCCGCGCGCGTGCGCGAGCGCGGCGTGGAGGTGGAGCTCAGCGACGAGGTGCGGACGCTGATCGGCAACCTCGGCTACGACCCCACCTACGGCGCGCGTCCGCTCAAGCGGGTGATCCAGAAGCGGCTGGTCGACAAGCTGGCGTTGCGCCTGCTCGAGGGCGAGTTCGCCCCCGGCGACGTGGTCAAGGTCGACGCGGCCGACGGGGAGCTCGTCTTCGAGAAGGCGGGGCTGGCCGCTGCAGAGCCCGCCGCGGCGTAGCCGGCGGAGTTCGTAGCACCCTGGACGTCCTAACCCATATGGGGTACAAATGGGTGTCCGATCGGGTTGATGTGTCCAAGAAGCGTCCAGGCTTCGGCGCTGGCCCTCAAGTCCACCTAGGCTGGTCTTCTGTTGACCTTCGGTCGCTCATCCCGGGTTGCTCTCGCGACCACAGCACTCCTCATCCTGGTCACGCCGGCGCTCGCCGCTGCGGGCGAACGCGAAGTGCCCGTGGCGGGCCCGCTTCCCGCCGGCGCCCAGGTCGGGCACGCGCACCTCGAGGACACGGTTATCGAGCGCGCCGCTCCGCTGGCCAGAGCGGCGGCCTACCGCTCGGCGGGCGCCGCCCGCTACGCCACCGCGGACGGTCTCAGCGTGGAGGTCGAGGTCTCACCCTCCTATCCCGCGAGCGCAGCGGGGGACCAGAGGCTCGTCGACTTCCTCGCCTCGCGTGAGCACGGCTACGAGCTGGGCAGCCTGCGGGTGTTCGTGGGCACGCCCGCCGAGATCGCCCGGCTCTGCCGCAGCGAGGAGGCCGTGGCCTGCTACGCCACCGCCGAGGACCGCATCTACGTGGCCGGCCAGACCGTGCACGGGGTGCCCGTCGAGTACGCGCTCACCCACGAGTACGGCCATCACCTGGCCAGCTGGCGCTCGAACAACCCCTGGGAGGCGCTCGACTGGGGCGCCAAGCACTGGGCGAGCCAGATGAGGGTCTGCGCCCAGGTGGCAAGGGGCCGCCTGTTCCCCGGCGACCAGGGCGCTCACTACCTGCAGGATCCCGGCGAGGGGTTCGCGGACGGGTACGCGCACCTGCACTACCCCGCCGTCCGCTGGCAGTACGCCTCGGTCCTCCGTCCCGGTCCCGCCGCGTACGCGGCGATCCGCCGCGATGTGCGCCACCCCTGGACGGGCCCCCGCTCGCGCACGATGCGCGGCAGGCTCGGCCGGGCAGGCGCCGCGCGCTCCTACAGGCTTCGGATGACCCTCGACGGCGACGTGAGCGTCCGCCTGGACGCCGCGGTGAGCCTGAGGGCCGAGGTCGAGCTCAAGGCCGGCTCGTTCGCCTCCGGCGAGACGCTGAGGGGCGGCCAGGGCTTCGGGATCGAGTGGTGCCGGCGGGCCGAGTCGGAGCCGGTGACGGTCACGGTCCGCCGCCGCGCGGGCAGCGGACCGTTCGCGCTGCGCGTCAGCTATCCCGGCTGAACCCTGCCGCCGCAGCCCGGCTGACCGGGCGCGACGTCCGCTAGAACAGCCTACTCCAGCCGGTGCCGGAGGCGATCGCGCCGCGCCCCCTCCGGACGTCGATCTCGTAGCCGACGCTGTTCCCGCGCGCCTTCTCGTACTTCCTGAAGGCGTCGAACTGGACGGTGTAGAGCCCGACGCGCGCATCGCGCGGCAGGATCCGCCGGCGCGTGCTGAGGCTGTGGCATGCCCCGCTCAGGCGGCCGAGGTCGACGTGACGCCTCGAGCGGCCGCGGATGACGTGGGCCCAGAGCCTGTTGCCGGTCGTGAAACCGGTGGCCGAGATGCTCAGCCTCCGTCCGGGCGCGCCGATGCGCGGCCGGAGGACCACTTCCACCTCGCTGACCAGGGCCCGGGTGGAGGCCGTGAGGGTGGGGTTGGTGGTGTCGGTGGCGCTGTAGGTGCGTCGCTGCCTACCGTCGGCGAGCTTGACCGTGAGCCCTACCCCGCTGAAGGCCCCCGTGGCGTCGCTGGCCGTGGTGCCCAGCGAATCGCCGTCCTTGCTCACCACCACGCTGCCCAGGGGCGTGAACCCGCTGCCCGCCAGGGTCACCCGCTCGCCCGAGCCGTAGCACGGCTTGACCGGGCTGATGCTGAACTCCGCCGCCGAGGCGCCGGTGGCGGCTGCGAGTCCGGCTGCCGTCGTGGCGAGGGCAGCCAGCGCGTGCTTCATGCGAGCTCTTCCTGTTCGGGGTGCGATCGCTTCACCAGCGGCCGGAAGGCCGAGGCTAGCGCGACCTCGCGCCCCGCGCCAGCGGTAGATTCCGCGCGCGGGCCAACACTCACGCGGATACTCACGCGGAACTCACGCGGAAAGGAGAATCGTGGCGACCTTCGTGATGCTGTCGACCTTGACCCCCGAGGGCGTGCAGACCCTGAAGAGCAACCCTCAGCGGATCAAGGAGGTCAACAAGGAGATCGAGCAGCTGGGCGTGAGCGTGACCGCGCAGTGGGCCGTGCTCGGCCGCTACGACTTCGTGAACGTCATCGAGGCTCCGGACGAGAAGACCGTGGCACGCGTGTCGATGGAGCTCGGCTCGCGCGGGACGGCCCGCTACGAGACGCTCTCGGCGATCCCGGTGGACGACTTCATCTCCGCGCTTTGAGGGGCCGGCCACAGCGACGGTCCGCGCCAGGCGCCGGGGGAGCCCCGGCGTGACGCGGATGCTGGTGGTGGGCGGGGGGGCGCGCGAGCACGCGCTCGTCCGCACGCTCGGGCGCAGCCCGCGCCGGCCGGAGCTGCTCTGCGCGCCCGGCAACGCGGGGATCGCCGGCGACGGCATCGAGTGCCTGCCGAGTGACGACATCGTGGCGCTGGCGCGCGAGCGGGAGGTGGACCTCGTGGTGGTGGGCCCGGAGACGCCGCTCGTGGCGGGCCTCGTCGACGACCTCGTGGCGGCCGGCATACCGGCGTTCGGGCCCACGCGGGCCGCCGCGCGTGTCGAGGGCTCGAAGGCGTTCGCCAAGCGGCTGATGGAGGACTGCGGGGTGCCGAGCGCCGCGCACGTCCTGTTCCGGACGCGCGCGGAGGCCGCGGCCCACCTCGCCCGCGCCTCCTACCCGGCCGTGCTCAAGGCGGATGTGCTCGCCGCCGGCAAAGGGGTGATCATCGCCGGGGACGAGCGCGAGGCCCGCGCAGCGCTCGACGTGTTCTTCGCGGAGAAGCGCTTCGGGGACACCGAGGTGGTGCTGGAGGAGTTCCTCGAGGGGGAGGAGCTCTCGCTGCTCGCGCTGTGCGACGGCGAGCGAGCGCTGCCGCTCGCGCCGGCGCAGGACTACAAGCGCATCTTCGACGGCGACGAGGGGCCCAACACAGGGGGGATGGGGAGCTACTCGCCAGTGCCGCGCGTGGATGCCGAGCGCGCCGAGGAGATCGCGGCGCTCGCCCACCAGCCGATCGTGGACGAGCTGCGCAGGCGCGGTACGCCCTTCCACGGAATCCTCTACGCGGGCCTGATGATGACCCCGGCCGGGCCGAAGGTGCTCGAGTACAACGCCCGCTTCGGCGACCCCGAGGCCCAGGCCGTGCTGCCGCGACTGCGCTCGGACCTGGTCGAGCTGCTCGAGGCGGCCTGCCGTCCCGGCGGGCTCGCGGGAGCGGAGCCCGAGTGGGACCCGGACTGGGCGGTGACGGTGGTGCTCGCCTCGCGCGGCTACCCGGAGAGCTCCTCGCACGGGGATGTCATCCACGGGCTCGACGAGGTGGAGGAGGCGGAGGTGTTCCACGCAGGCACCGCCCTGCAGGGTGGAAGGATCGTGACCGCCGGTGGGCGCGTGCTGTGCGTGACCGGCCTCGGACGCACGCCCGGCCAGGCGCGGGACCGCGCCTACGCCGCCGCCGAGCGGATCCGCTTCGAGGGCCGGCAGATGCGCCGCGACATCGCGTCGCGCGCGCTGGATAGGGTCGAGGCATGAACGAGGAGCTGGCACCCGGCGCCCCTGTCACCGAGACCGCGGTCGAGCACCAGTTCGACGACCTCGACGTGGACGTGGCGCCCCAGGTGGGCATCGTCATGGGCTCGAAGAGCGACATGCCCGTGATGCAGAAGGCCGCGGACCTGCTCGACGAGCTCGGCATCCGCCACGAGACGCGTGTGATGAGCGCCCACCGCGACCCCGACACGGTCGCGGAGTACGCGAAGAACGCACGCATGCGCGGCCTGCGCGTGATCATCGCCGGAGCGGGTCTCGCCGCCGCGCTGCCCGGGGTGGTGGCGGCGCACACCGACCTGCCGGTGATCGGCGTGCCGCTCACCTCGAAGACATCGGTGGCAGGCGGCCTCGACGCCCTGCTGGCGATCGCGCAGATGCCGCCGGGCGTGCCGGTGGCCACCGTGGGCGTGGACAACGCGAAGAACGCGGCCGCGCTGGCGGCGCGCATCCTGAGCGCGTGAGCGCGCGGTGATCGAGCGCTACACCCGCCCCGAGATGGGGGCAGTGTGGTCCGAGCGGCGCAAGCTCGACAGCTGGCTAGCGGTGGAGCTCGCGGTGGTGGACGCGCTCGCGAGCGAGGGCGTGGTGCCCGAGGAGGACGCGGCCGCGATCCGCGACCGCGCCTCGTACACCGTCGACGCGGTCAAGCAGCGCGAGCAGGTCACCGACCACGACGTGGCGGCGTTCGTCGACGTGGTCGCCGAGTCGGTTGGAGAGGCGGGGCGCTGGGTCCACCACGGCCTCACCTCGTCGGACGTGCTCGACACCGCGCTCGGGATGCAGCTCTCGCAGGCAGCGCTCATGCTGGTGGGCGGGGCGCGCGACTACCGGGACGCGCTCGTGGCTCGCGCCCGCGAGCACGTGGGCACGCTCTGCGTGGGCCGCACGCACGGTGTGCACGCCGAGCCCACCACCTTCGGCGTCAAGCTGGCCGGCTTCGCGTTCGAGGCCAACCGCAACGTGCGTCGCCTGGAGCGCGCAGCGGAGGTCGTGTCGGTGGGGGCGCTGTCCGGAGCGGTCGGCACATACGCCGCCAACGGCCCGGAGATCGAGGCGGCGGTGCTGCGCCGGCTCGGGCTCGGGCGCGAGGAGGTGTCGACTCAGGTGGTGCCGCGCGACCGCCACGCGGAGCTGCTCGAGGCGATCGCCCTGGCGGGGGCCGGACTCGAGCGCTTCGCCACAGAGGTCCGGCACCTGCAGCGCACCGAGGTGCGCGAGCTGGAGGAGCCGTTTCGCGCCGGAGCGCAGAAGGGCTCGTCGGCGATGCCCCACAAGCGCAACCCGATCGTGAGCGAGCGGATCACCGGGATCGCCCGCCTGCTGCGCGGGTACGCCCAGACCGGGCTCGAGAACGTCGCGCTCTGGCACGAGCGCGACATCTCACACTCCTCGGTGGAGCGAGTCACGCTGCCCGACGCGACCATCCTGCTCGACTACGCGCTCCACCTCGCGATCCGGGTGGTGGAGGGCATGACCGTGCACCCGGGGCGGATGCTCGCCAACCTCGATGCCACACACGGCGCCCTCTACTCGCAGCGCGCCCTGCTGGCGCTCGTGGAGTCCGGGCGCTCGCGCGACGACGCCTACCGGACCGTCCAGGAGGCCGCGCAGCGCGCCTGGGCCGAGGGGATCCAGTTTCGCGAGCTGATCGCGGAGGGCGCCCCGGAGCTCGACCTGGACGCGGTGTTCGACGCCGGCGCGTTCGTGCGCCATGCGGAGGCGATAGTGGCGCGCCTCGACAGGATCGCCTGAGCTGCGCCGGACGTGGCTGCCCCGAGCTCAGGCCAGCGCCAGCAGTGCCAGCCCGAACAGCACCACCACGTGGAGGCTCTGGTCGACGGCGATCACGACGAGGGGGTGGGAGTCGGCCTCCATCCGCTTGACCCGCCGGGCGTACGCCTCCAGGAGGCGCCCGTCGTCCTGGACCGCGTGAGTGGCGAAGAGCAGCGCCGCCACCACCAGTACGAGCCAGCCGGCGTCGTCCCACAGCCACGCGAACGCAGGCACGAAGCAGAGCGTGTAGACGCTCACGTGCGTCAGGAGCGCGCGGCGCGGCTCGCGGGCGGGCCCAAGCCCCCCGGCCTTGTGCTGGGCCTGCCACTCGGTCTGGAGGACGAAGTCGCCGACCAGGTGGGAGACCAGGAAGACGGCGAACACCTCGACCCAGATCATCCGAGCGACCCTAAGGGCATCGGCACGGGCACGCAATCGCGGAGCCGCCATCCTCGCGCCGAGCGCGAGGATGGGACAGACTGGCAACGATGATGAACTTCCGCAACGGCCGTGGCCGGTCGAGACGGTCGGCTCGGCGGCTGCGGCTGCTGATCTTCCTCGGCGCCGCGCTCGGTTTGATCGGCGTGGTGGCGGCGGCCTACGCGGGCGACCTGTTCGGCAGCGCGGAGCTCGACACCGTGGACACGCGCTTCGAGATCCGAGGCAACGAGGGCGCGCCGCCGGACGTGGTGGTCGTCGGGATCGACGACGTGACCTTCGGGGAGCTGCGCCAGCGCTGGCCGTTCCGGCGCTCGCTCCATGCGCGGGCGGTGGACCAGCTGCGCCGCGAGGACGCCAAGGTGATCGCCTATGACATCCAGTTCACGGAGCCAACGGCCCCGCGCGAGGACAACGCGCTGATCACGGCAATCGACCGCGCCGACGGCGTCGTCCTGGCCACCACCGAGGTGGCCCCGGGCGGCCGGACCAACATCTTCGGCGGCGACGCGGTGCTGCGCCAGATCGGCGCGCGGGCCGGCAGCACGAACTTCGTCAACGACTCCGATGGCGTGATCAGGCGGCTGCCCTACGAGGTGGAGGGCCTCAAGAGCTTCGCCATCGCCGCTGCCGAGGAGTTCCGGGGGCGGCGGCTTCCGCGACCGGACGAGTTCGAGTGGATCGACTTCGCCGGCCCGCCGCGGACGGTCGACTACGTCTCGTTCTCCAGGTTGGTCGATGGCGAGTACCCGCCGGACACCTTCACGGGCAAGATCGTGGTGGTCGGCGCCACGGCGCCGTCGCTCCAGGACACCCACGCCACGGCTGTCGGCGGGGGCGGCCAGATGGCGGGCCCGGAGATCCAGGCGAACGGGATCGCCACCGTGCTCGCGGACTACCCGCTGCAGGAGGCGCCGGGCGCGCTCAACCTCGCCCTGATCGTGCTGCTCGGAGCGGTCGGCCCCGCGATCGCCTTGGTGCTCGGGCCGCTGCGGGCCGCGATCTACGGCGTGCTCGCGGGCATCATCTTCACGCTCGGCGTGCAGCTCGCGTTCAACGAGGGCCTGATCGTGTCGTTCCTCTATCCGCTCGCGTCATTGCTGCTCGGGCTGGTGGGCGCGCTCGCCATCAGCCTCGTGCTCGACGCCTTCGAGCGCGAGCGGCTGCGCGACGTGTTCTCGCGCTTCGTGCCGGAGCCGGTGGTGGCCGAGGTGCTGAAGAACGTGGACGACGACCTCCGGCTCGGCGGCAAGCGCAAGGTGGTGACGGTCCTGTTCAGCGACATCCGCGGCTTCACCACCTTCTCGGAGCAGCGCGAGCCGGAGGTAGTGATCGATGTCCTCAACCAGTACCTGACGATGATGACCGACGTGATCCTCGGTCACGGCGGCACGCTCGTGGCGTTCATGGGCGATGGGATCATGGCCGTGTTCGGGGCGCCGATCGAGATGGAGGACCACGCCGACCGCGCCCTCTCGGCCGCCCACGAGATGGCGGGGCCGACCCTCGAGCGCTTCAACGATTGGATGGTCGAGCAGGGCGAGGACGAGGGCTTCCGGATCGGGATCGGGCTGAACAGCGGCGACGTGATGGCGGGCAACGTCGGCTCCGAGCGGCGGCTCGAGTACACGGTGATCGGCGACACCACCAACACCGCCTCGCGGATCGAGGGGATGACAAAAGGCAGCCCGCACATGGTCTACCTGTCCGATTCCACGCGCGAGATGCTCACGCGCGAGGACTTCGAGCTCGAGCACGTGGACAGCGTGGACATCCGCGGCCGCGCGCGGCAGGTCGTGATCTGGACGGTGGGCTCACAGGCCTGAGATACGTGCCGCGGAGCAGTCGGGCGGCGTTGATAGCCTCGCGGAAGTGAGCGATGCAGCCGCTCTCAGGCACCTCTCGAGCGGGAAGGTGCGCGACATCTACGCCGTGGGCGAGGACCGGCTGCTGCTGGTGGCATCCGACCGGATCTCGACCTACGACGTCGTCCACCCCACCCCGATACCCGACAAGGGCAAGGTGCTCACGGCGCTCACCGCGTTCTGGCTCGAGCGCAGCGAGTCGGTCTGCGAGAACCATCTCGTCTCGCTCACGGACGTGCCGGCCGAGTTCGCGGGGCGGGCGATGCTCGTCGAGCGCTTGGAGATGGTCCCGGTGGAGTGCGTCGTGCGCGGCTATCTGACCGGCTCGGGTTGGAAGGACTACCAGTCCACCGGCGCCGTCTGCGGGATCCGGCTGCCGGACGGGCTCGCGGAGTCCGAGCAGCTCCCCGAGCCGATCTTCACGCCCGCCACCAAGGCGGAGGTGGGAGATCACGACGAGAACGTCGACTTCGAGCGCGCGGTGCAGATCGTGGGCGACCGCCCGCTGCTCGAGGAGCTCCGCCGCCTCTCGATCGAGCTCTACGAGCTGGGCGCCGCCCACGCGCGCGAGCGCGGCATCATCCTCGCCGACACCAAGTTCGAGTTCGGCCGCAGGCCCGACGGCACGATCGTGCTCGGCGACGAGGTGCTGACCCCCGACTCCTCCCGCTTCTGGCCGGCGGACGGCTACGCCCCCGGGCGCTCCCAGCCGAGCTTCGACAAGCAGTACGTGCGCGACTGGGCCTCTTCATCGGGCTGGGACAAGACCCCCCCGGCCCCGGAGCTGCCCGCCGAGGTGGTGGAGCGCACGCGGGCGCTCTACGTGGAGGCCTACGAGCGCATCGCCGGCGAGCCCTTCGGCGACTGGCTGGCGCGCGCGTCGTGAGGGCGCGCGTGCTGATCCGTCCCAAGCAGGGCATCCTCGACCCGCAGGGCCAGGCGGTGGAGCGCGCGCTCCCGGCGCTCGGCTTCGAGGGCGTGGCGAACGTGCACATCGGGCGCCTCGTGGAGCTCGACGTGGAGGACCCGGCTCGGGTGCCTGAGATGTGCGAGCGGCTGCTCGCGAACCCCCTGATCGAGGACTATGAGGTGATGGAGGTGCGCGGAGCGTGAAGTTCGGCGTGGTGCGCTTCCCGGGCTCCTGTGACGAGGTGGATGCGCTGATGGCCTGTCGGCGCTTCGGTGAGGCGGAGCTGCTCTGGCACCGCGACCGCGACCTCGGTGGAGCGGATGCTGTCGTGGTCCCGGGGGGCTTCTCCTACGGCGACTACCTGCGCGCCGGCGCGATCGCCCGCTTCTCGCCGCTGATGGAGTCCGTGTTCGAGTTCGCCCGCGAGGGCGGCCTCGTGCTCGGCATCTGCAACGGCTTCCAGGTGCTCTGCGAGGCGGGGCTGCTGCCCGGCGCGCTGCTGCCGAACGTGTCGCTGCGCTTCGTCTCCCGGCAGGTCGAGCTCGTGGTGGAGAACGTGGACACCCCGTTCACGCGCGCGTGCGAGCGCGGCGAGCTGCTTTCGGTGCCGGTCAAGCACACCACGGGCCGCTACTACGCGCCGGGGATCGCCGAGGAGCGGGTGGCGCTCCGCTACGCGCCCGGCCAGAACCCGAACGGCTCCCAGGACGACATCGCCGGCGTGACGAACGAGGCCGGCAACGTGCTCGGCCTGATGCCGCATCCAGAGCACGCCGTGGACATGCTCACCGGCTCGACCGACGGGGGCAGGCTGTTCGAGTCGCTCGCGCTGGTCGCCGCGTGACGCCGGCGGCGCCCGCGACCGACCAGCACGACCGGGCCCGCGAGCTCGGCCTCACCGACTCGGAGTACGAGGGCATCCGCGACCGGCTCGGTCGCGAGCCGAACGCGCTCGAGCTGGCGGTGTTCTCGCTGATGTGGTCCGAGCACTGCGCGTACAAGCACTCGAAGAAGCTGCTGCGGCGGCTGCCGGTGGACGGCCCGCACCTGCTGATGGGGCCGGGCGAGAACGCCGGCGTGGTGGACGTCGGGGACGGCCTGGCGGTGGCCTTCAAGGTCGAGTCGCACAACCATCCGAGCGCCGTCGAGCCCTTCCAGGGCGCGGCCACCGGTGTCGGCGGGATCCTGCGCGACGTCTTCGCCGTCGGCGCCCGGCCGATCGCGGTGCTCGACTCGCTTCGCTTCGGCGAGCTCGACTCGCCCCGCTCGCGCTACCTGTTCGACTGGGCCGTCAAGGGGATCGGCCACTACGGCAACTCGGTCGGCGTGCCGACGGTCGGCGGCGAGGTGATGTTCGAGCCGGCGTACGCGCAGAACTGCCTCGTGAACGCGATGTGCGTGGGCCTTGCGCGGCACGAGGGGCTGATCCGCAGCGCGGCCGCGGGGGTGGGCAACCGGCTGCTGCTGCTGGGCGCCCGCACGGGCCGCGACGGCATCGGCGGCGCCTCGGTGCTTGCCAGCGCCGAGCTGTCGGACGAGGACCAGTCGAAGCGCCCCAGCGTGCAGATCGGCGATCCGTTCGAGGAGTCGAAGCTCATCGAGTGCTGCCTCGAGCTGCTGGACCGCGGCCTGCTGCGCTCGCTGCAGGACCTCAGCGCCGCCGGGCTCTCGTCGTCGGCCTCCGAGATGGCGTCGAAGGGCGAGGTGGGCCTCGACATCGACGTGTCGCTCGTGCCCCTGCGCGAGACCGGCATGGAGGCGTTCGAGATCATGATCTCCGAGTCCCAGGAGCGGATGCTGTGCGTGGCCGAGCCCGCGCGCGTCGAGGAGGTGCTGGCGCTGTGCGAGCGCTGGGAGGTGCGCGCCACGCCGATCGGGGAGGTCACGGACACCCGCCGGCTGCGCGTGTTCGACGGCCACGAGCTGGTGGGTGACATGCCCGTGGAGGCGCTCGTTGACGACTGTCCGCTCTACGACCTCGAGCCCGACCCGCCGCCGGCGCCGCTCTACCCGGACCCGCCGGCGCGGCTGCCGGGCGGCGCCTCGCCCGCAACCACGCTGCTGGCGCTCCTCGGGTCGCCGAGCGTGGCCTCGAAGCGCTTCGTGTTCGAGCAGTACGACTCGATCGTGGGCTCGAGGACCGTCCGCCGCCCGCAGGCGGCCGACGCCGCGGTGCTGACGCTCGAACCCGACGGCGGCAGCGGCGCGATCGCGGTCTCGATCGACGGCAACGGCCGGCGAGTGGCATGCGACCCGTACACGGGCGCGCTGGAGGCGGTGCTCGAGTGTGCGCGCAACCTCGCCTGCGTGGGGGCGGAGCCGCTCGGGCTCACCAACTGCCTCAACTTCGCCAATCCGGAGAAGCCGCACATCGCCTGGCAGCTCGTGCGCGCGGTCGAGGGCCTGCGCGATGCCTGCCTGGCGCTCGGGGTGCCGGTGGTGGGCGGCAACGTGTCGCTCTACAACGAGGGCGGCCAGGGCCCCATCTACCCGACGCCGATCGTGGGCATGGTGGGCAAGCTGCCCGATCCGGATGCCGTCCCCCGTACCGGGTTCGTCTCCGAGGGGCACGCCATCGCGCTGGTGGGCCCGTTCGCGCCGGCGCTGGCAGGCAGCGAGCTGGAGAAGCTGCGCGGGCGGCTGGCCGCAGGGCTGCCGGAGATCGACCTGGCCGAGCAGGCGGACGCGCTGGTGGCGCTCCGTCGGGAAGTGCGCGCGGGCAGGCTGCCCACCGTGCACGACGTGAGCGAGGGAGGGCTCGCCTGCACGCTGGCGGAGTGCTGCATCGAGGGCGGGCTGGGGGCGCGGGTGGCGCTCCCCGCGGGAGACGCCGCCTCCGCCGAGGCGCTGCTGTTCGGGGAGGGCCCGGGCGGCGTGCTGGTGGCGGGCCCGCCCGAGGCGCTGAGCGCGATGCCGGGTGCACGGCTGATCGGCGAGGTCGGCGGCGCCGAGCTCGCTGTCGAGGGGCTGCTCACGCTGCCGGTGGAGCGGCTGCGCGAGACCTACGAGCGCGCGATCCCGGCCGCCCTGGCCGTCTGACGCACCACCGGCGCTCGCTTCTGCGCCGGCCGTTTGCACCACGCCGCCGACCTGCGCCTCGGCCGACTCACGCACCCCGGGCGCCGGTCCTCGCACCCGGCTGCGACGACTGAGCCCACTGGTACCCTCAGCTCGTGGCAGGGACCTCGCCCCGCCGGTCTGCTCCGAGGCCCCGCCCCACGCCATGAACCTCGATCTCGACGACCGCGACGGACCTCGCGACGAGTGCGGCGTGTTCGGTGTCTACGCGCCGGACCACGACGTCGCCAGGCTCACCTACTTCGCCCTCTATGCGCTCCAGCACCGCGGCCAGGAGTCGGCGGGGATGGCCACCAGCGACGGCGGCCACATCATGACCGTGCGCGACCTCGGCCTCGTCTCCCAGGTCTTCGACGAGGAGAAGCTGCGCGCCCTGCCGGGCCAGATTGCGGTGGGGCACGTTCGCTACTCCACCACCGGCTCG
>DASQNF010000003.1:0-20764 GCA_035645115.1 Thermoleophilaceae bacterium
CTCCGTGAGCGGCGTGCCCGCCACCGAGGTGCCGATCTGGGCGCCGAGGGCGCTTGCGCCGGCCGCCTCGGCCATCAGCTCTACGGCCGCGTCCGGCGCCTGCAGCGGCACATGGGCGATCCAGCGCAGCCGCGACGGGTCGTGCGTGCACAGCTCGGCCAGCCCGCGGTTGACGGCCCGGCAGAGCGACGCGCCGCGCTCCTCGTCGGCCTCGTAGGCGAACAGCGCGGGTGAGACCGACACCACCGCGGCCTCGAGCCCGACCTGCTCGAGCTGCTCCAGCTTCGCGCGTGGGTCGACGAACACAGAGGTCAGCTCGGCGCGCACGCGGTCGGCCTCCATGAAGTCGCCCTCGACCCTGATCGGGTAGCCGGCGTCCGTGCGCAGCAGCTCGACGGCCTCGCGCGGCACGGCATGGTTGTGCACGTCCCAGCGCAGCGGCTCAGGCCTCCGGCACGAACGGGAGCAGCAGGTACGACCGGTTCTCGCCGCCGGTGTGCACGGTCACGCTCCCGCCGAACACATCGTGCGGCCTGTCACGCGGGTCGTCGTGCAGGAAGGGGCCCGAGCCGCGCAGCTCGTTCCTGAACGTGGTCAGCTTCTCGCCACTCGCCTGTGGATGCTCGTAGTCGCGGCCGCGCACGCTCAGCGCGATGCGGTATCCGGCCGGTACCACGAGCGAGGTCGGCCAGATCTCGACGTCTAGCTCGTATATCCCGCCGGGCTCGAGCGGTTGCTGCTCGTCGTGCGGGTGGAACGGCCGGTACGCCGTCGACTTCGAGGCGTCGAGCTTGCGGTGCGAAGCGCGCAGCCAGCCCTGGCCGACTGGCGTGTGCGGGTCGATCGCCCCCTGGAAGGTGACCTCCTCGCCGCCGGGGTCGAAAACGCGCAGCACCACGAACAGGTCGGCGTCCGCCGTGCTCGAGGACACGAACAGCTTCGCGGCGGAGGGACCGGTGACCTCGACCTCGCGCTCGAGCGCCGCGCTCACGAACGTGAGCCCCTCGCCGAGCGCCTCGTATGAGAACGAGCCGTCCTCCTGAGGGAGGGAGGAGGACAGCGAGCAGCCGGCGGCGTCCAGGAACAGCCGGGTCCAGCGCGTGCGCGCGATCGGCCACTCCTGCTCGCCGCGCTCGCTGAACGTCCCGTCCACGTGCCTGACCTGCAGCAGCACCGGAGGCTGGTCCTGCCAGCCCGTGTCCTCGCCCTTCAGGAAGTGCCCGAAGAAGCGCTTCTGAAGGCGCACCCCGTAGTCCGTGTAGAAGTGCGTCCAGTGCTCGAGCCCGTGGAGCTCGAGCCACTTCCCGCTCGACGCCGAGCGCACGTAGCCCTCTACGTTCCCGCGCAGGTGCAGCCCGTGGCCGCCCCAGTTGCCGGCCGACAGCAGCGGCACGTCGATGCGCTCCCAGTCGCCGGAGCGCGCGCGGTGATAGTCGTCGTCGAGCGGGTGTGCGGCCACGTCCGCGCCGAAGTCCGCCCGGCGCGCGGCCAGCTCCTTGTCGTCGAGGGTCTCGGGACCGCAGGCCGGCTCACCGGTGTTCGGGTTCACGGGGCCACGCGAGCCGAGGCCGTTCTGCACCGTCGTGACCTGCATCTCGTACCAGTTGCCGAAGAACGTGCAGAGGATCCCGCCGTGGCGGGTGGCGTCCCTGTACCAGTCGGATGCGCCCTCCCACGCGCACATCGCCGCGAGCCCGCGTGGGCGAAGCGAGGCCACGTGCCACTGGTTCATGGCGTAGTAGGAGATGCCCCCCAGGCCGACCTTGCCGCTCGACCAGGGCTGCGAGGCCGCCCACTCGATGCAGGCGGCCAGGTCGCTCGTCTCGCGCGGCGAGAACGGGTCGAGCCGCCCCGGCGAGCGCCCGGCGCCGCGCGAGTCCACGCGCACGCAGACGTACCCGTCGGGGACCCACTTCTCGGGGTCCACCACCTCCCAGCACTGGTAGCGGTTCGACGAGCCGGCCGCCACGTCGGGGTGCTGCGAGACCATCCGCTCCCACTGGTCCGGATAGCCCTCCTGGAAGCTGAGCCCCTTCGCGTACGGGCCGTAGGAGAGGATCACAGGGTGGCGGCCCTCTCCGGCAGGGCGAAAGACGTCGGCGCGCAGCACCACCCCGTCGTCCATCTCGATCGGCACGTCCCAGTCGATTTGCACGTCAGCCGATCCTCAGCAGGCCGCGCTCGTAGTCGTGCAGGCGCTCGGCGCCGTCGGGCGTGACAGCGATCAGCTCGCCGGTCTGCACGCCGGCGCTCTCGTCAGGCGTCACCACGTTCGGCTGGATCACGATCGTCATGCCCTCCTCGAGCGTGAAGTCGGGGATCTCATCGAGGCTGCGGGTCTTGTCGCCGAGCACGGGCGGCAGGTAGCCACCCACGAAGCCGTGGACGAGGTCATCGCGCGTGGTGAAGCCGGCGTCGCCGATGGGCGCCGAGGCCTCCACGAGCTCCGCCGCCGTGGCTCCCGGCCGTACCCGCGCCAGCAGGGCGTCGAACGTCGCGTCCGCCACCTCGTGGAGCTCGCGGTAGAGCGGCGGCGGCTCGTCCGCGACGCTGAAGGTCCGCAGCAGCTGCCCGGTGTAGTCCCAGTACGAGGCGCTGACCTCGCAGGTGAGCACATCTCCGCGCTCGAGCAAGCGCGCCGCCGGCCATTGGGCGGGAACGCTCTGACTCGGCTCGCTCATCGCGGTGGCCCCGAAGTAGTGGATGTGGGTCGTGCCGCCGCGCCCGACGTACGCGCGCTCGGCAAGGTTTCCCAGCTCGCGCTCGTCGGTCCCCGGTCCCGCCTGCTCGTGGACCGCGCGCACGGCGTCGTCCGTGAAGGCGCAGCCCAGCCGGAGCCATTCGAGCTCCTCGGCGGACTTCCGCAGTCGCAGGCGCGTGTAGGAGTCGTCGAACGGCAAGGGCGTCGCCACCTCGGCGAGCGCCGCGTAGGGCCGGTAGCCGAGCGGCCCGATCACGGCCACCCGCTCCCCGCGCGCGCCGCGGCGCTCGAACTCGCTGAGGGCAGTGGCCATCGGCTTCGGCCCCGCCCAGCGCACCTCCGCCTCGGTTGCGATCCGCTGCGCATTCGGGACGTGGTTGTAGAAGTTCACGAGGAGCAGGTCTCGCTCGCCGGGCGTGAACAGGCACAGCGCCTCGCGGGTCACGGGCCAGCGCGTGAGCCAGGCCACGGCCGGGCCCGCCCTGTTGGCGCCGTAGAGCAGCGCGTGAGCGGCGCCCGCGGCCTCCAGCTCGCTCGCAAGCGCGTCCCGGCGCCGCGCCATCTCGGCTTCGCTGAAGCGCGGGTAGGGGATGGCCTCGGTCGCGTTCGTCACAGCCTGACCACCAGCCTGCGGCCGGCCGAGCTGGAGAGCCGCTCCCAGGCGGCTCCGATCTCCTGCAGCCCGACTTCCTCCGTGTCCAGCGTCAGCCGGCCGCCGCTCTGCTCGGCGAGCTCGTGCGCGCGCGCCAGCGCGGCTCGGCGCTGCTGCGGCGTGGCCCAGGCGCCCGAGTGGCCCACCAGCGTGATGCGGCGGTTGCGCAGTGGGATGCCCGACAGCTCGGCCTGCGGTGACGCCGCCTGGCCGAAGCTCACGTAGACGCCGTCGCGGGTCAGCGCCTCGATCGCCGCGCGGGCGGGCTCTCCCCAGAGCGGGTCGAGCGCCACGTCGAGCCGCCCGGCGGCGGCCGCGGAGAAGCGCTCTCGCAGCTCATCGGCGCCGAGGCCGGCGTGGAGCTCGACCGTCGCGTCGGCGCCCAGCGATGCCGCGCGCTCGAGGCGACTGCGGTCGCGCCCGGCGGCCACCACGCGCGCGGCGCCGAGCAGCTTGGCCAGCTGGACCGCCATCGTGCCGACCGCGCCGGTGGCGCCCGTGACGAGCACGTGCGCGCCTTCCAGCCGCGCGCCTGCGTGCTGCGCGCGCTCGAGGCACATGAGGGCGGTGAAGACGGGCACGCCGAGCGCGGCGGCCTCCGTGTCGTCGAGCTCGTCGCCGATCGGCGCCAGCGACGCCTGAGACGCCCGGTTGGTGGCGTCGGGCTCCTCGGGCGCGACAGCGTACTCGGCCACGGCGCCGTCGCGACCGTAGCCCGGGTGGACGAACTCCACGCGCACGCGCGTGCCGGGACTGAGCCGCTCGCCCTCCTCCACCACGCCGACGCCCTCGAGCCCGATCACGTAGGGGGGCCGCGGCGGGCCATCGAAGAAGTGGCCGTTCCAGATGTGCAGCTCCACGGGGTTCAACGCGGCGGCGCGGACCCGCACGAGCGCCTCCCCCGGCCGGCGTCGGGGCTCTGGCAGCTCGGCCGGCGCCGGCGGGCGTCCGATCGCCTCGACGAGGGCGGCGCGCACTACCCGAGGCGTACGGGATCGGCCGCCGGCATCCGGCCGTTGCCGGGCACCGCTTCGCGAGCCTCGGCGTCCAAGCGCGTGTTGCGGTTGGACTGGTGGTCGCGCTCGAGCGGCAACGTACCGCCCACCGTGTAGTACGGCTTGCCGGCGACTACCAGGTCCTCTGCGGGGAAGCGCGTGATCACCTCGCAGCCGTCGGCCGTGACCACGAGCTGCTCCTCGATGCGGGCGGCGGACCAGCCGTCGCTCGAGGGCCAGAAGGTCTCGAGTGCGAAGACCATCCCCTCCTGGATCTCCTCGGGGTGGTCGAGCGACACCAGCCGGCTGAAGATCGGCTTCTCCCAGATCGCGAGGCCCACGCCGTGACCGAACTGGAGCGCGAAGGCGGCCTCCTCGTCGGGGAAGCCGAACTCCTCGGCCGCCGGCCAGAGCTCCACCACCTCGCCGGTGGTGACGCCCGGGCGGATCAGGTCGATGGCGGCGTCTAGGTAGTAGCGGCAGCGCTTGTAGGCGTCCACCAGCGCCTTGGACGCGCTCGCTATCGCAAAGGTGCGGTAGTAGCACGTGCGGTAGCCCATGAAGCTATGGAGGATGTCGAAGTAGGCCGGGTCGCCGGGGCGGAGCGTCCGGTCGGTGTAGACGTGCGGATGCGGGCTGCAGCGCTCGCCCGAGATCGCGTTCACGCCCTCTACGAACTCCGAGCCCATGTCGTACAGCACCTTGTTCACGAGCCCGACGCACTCGTTCTCGCGCATGCCCGGCCTCATCGCCCGGTAGAGCTCCTCGTAGGCGGCGTCCACCATGGTGCAGGCGGTGTTGAGGAGCGTGATCTCGTCCTGCGTCTTGATCATCCGCGCCTGCTGCATCAGCTGCTGGCCATCCACGACCTGCACGCCCGCGCGCTGGAGCGCGAACAGCACCGCCGGCTCCAGCGCGTCGACGCCTACCGGCTCGCCGAGCAGTCCGCGCCGGTCGAGCTCCATCCGGATCTTCTCGGCCACGTCCTCGGCGCGACCGGACTCCGGGGACATCGCGCCGCGGAGGGTGGAGATGCCGGCGCGCGAGCGACCGTCGCCGAGCCACGGGTTGTAGAGCTGGTGATGGCGGGCGGCCGACCCGAAGTCCCACATGATCGGCGGATCGCCCTGAGGCAGGAGGCAGAAGCGGTTGAGCTTGTCCTGCGCCCACGTGCCGATGTGCGTGGCCGTGATGTAGCGGATGTTCGTCATGTCGAAGCAGAGCAGGGCGCCCAACTCCGACCCGGCGAGCAGTGACGAGATGCGCGCCAGGCGCTCCTCCCGGAGGCGGTCGAAGCGCACGCGCTCCTCCCAGTCCACGGCCATCGTCCCGTAGGTGTGCAGTCCCATCCCTCGTCACCTCGCCGATCGGGTTTGCAAACGATTGCACGACGCGCCCGGCAGCGTCAACCTGCACAGGTCACCTCGGGACGCCGTCGGGGCCGTCGGCGGGGACGTCATGGCGCTCGCGTGGGGGGAACCCGCTGGGCGGGCGGGGTCGCCACGTCCGAGGCGGGGCAGGGGCCGCCGTCCAGCCCCGCGCCCACCGCCGGCAGCCCTCTTGACACGCCCGCGCGGTCTCCCTTACCGTTTGTGCAAACGTTTGCAACAATTTGCCGCGGACGGCTCAGAACCGCTCGGCCGCGACGCGGCCCGCGAGATCCAGGAGACAGATGCCGGACCACGACTTCAAGGACAAGACGCTCGGTTGGGTCGGTACCGGCCGCATGGGATACGCGCTCGCGACGCGTCTGCTCGACGCCGGCTGTGACCTGGCCGTATATAACCGCACGCGCTCGAAGGCCGAGCCGCTGGCGGAGCTCGGTGGGCGCGTGGTGGACGATCCGGCAGAGCTCGCCGACCGCGACATCGTGTTCACGATGGTCGCGGGCCCGGAGGACTTCAAGGCGGTGGTGCTCGGGGAGAACGGGCTGCTGTCGCGCTCCGATGCCGCGCCGTCGGTGATCGTCGACTCCTCCACCGTCTCGCCGGAGGCCTCCGCGGAGGTCAGGGCCCATACCGACGCGCGCGGAGTGGCCCTGCTCGCGGCGCCGGTCAGCGGCAACCCCGCCGTGGTCGATGCCGGGAAGCTGACCGTTGTCGTCTCGGGACCGATGGACGCCTGGGAGGCCGCTCGCTCGTATGTCGAGCTGTTCGGCGCGGGCGCCACCTACGTGGGCGATGGCGACGTCGCAAGGCTCGTCAAGATCTGTCACAACCTAATGCTCGGCGTGGTGGCCCAGTCGCTCGCCGAGATCACGGTGCTCGCCGAGAAGGGCGGCGTCTCCCGCGCGGCGTTCCTGGAGTTCCTCAACAAGAGCGTCATGGGCTCGATGTTCACGCGGTACAAGACCCCGGCGATCGTGAACCTGGATTTCACGCCCACCTTCACCCCGGCATTGCTCTACAAGGACTTCCACCTCGGCTTCGCGGCCGCCGAGGAGCACGGCGTGCCGATGCCCGTGGCGGCGGCGGCGCAGCAGGTGGTGCAGGCGCTGATGGGCTTCGGGTTCGACGATGTCGACTTCATGGCGCTGCTCGAGCTGCAGGCGCGCGGCTCGTCGCTGGAGCTCGAGCCGGAGAACGTGCCGGTGGGCGACGGCCTCAGCGACGGCATGGCCGGCATGGTGCCGGCCCGGCCGAGTAGCTAGAGAAGGCCGGCCGCCTCGAGCTCGCGCCGCAGCGCGAGCAGCTCCTCGCGTGTCAAAGGCACGAGCGGGGGCCGCACGGGGCCTTGCGGCAGCCCAAGCAACCCGAGCCAGGCTTTCAGCTGTGCGATCGGGATCACGTGGCGCTCGAGCCAGGGCGCGCGCATCCAGCGATCGAAGGCGTCGCGCGCGGGGCCGAGCCGGTCGCTGAGCGCCCGCGCGCCGGCGAGGTCGCCCGAGTCGGCCAGGCGGGTGTAGTCCACGATCGGCAGGTCGCCCGGTCGCTGGTAGAGCGCGAGCGCGGGAGTCGACATCAGCGCCTGGAAGCCGTGCTCGGTGTGGAGCTCGAGCCAGTCTCGCTCGGAGGCGTCCGTGACCACTATTCGGTCCCCCGTCAGCGCCTGGACGCGCAGCAGGTGCTCCCTGCTCTGCGGGTTCTTCATCCCGCAGAGGTTCTCGAGCTCCGCCAGCTCGGCGATCTGCTCGGGCGCGAGCGCGTATCCGGCATAAGTCGTGTTGAAGAGGAACATCGGCAGCGAGGAGCGCTCTGCGAGCGCCTCGTACCAGGCCCGCACCGACTCCGGGGGTGGGCTCGGCGGGTAGTACGGGTTCATTGCAATGCCGAAGTGGACGCCGCTTTCGAGCGCGTGCTCGCTCAGCTCGACAGCGTCCGAGAGGACGTGGTGGCCCACGTGGGCCATCACCGGCACGCGCCCGCCCGCCTGGCGCACGACGAGCTCGTGCACCCGCTCGCGCTCCTCGAGTGAGAGCGCCCAGAACTCGCCCATCACCCCGCCGCAGAAGATGCCGTCCACGCGCAGGCCTCCGACGTAATGCTCGACCGAAGCGGCGAGCAGGTCCTCGTCGACCCGCCTGCCATCGGCCGTGAACGGCGTCGGGATCGCGATCCAGAGGCCTCTGACCTTCTCGCGGGCCTGCGCCTTGGCCGAGCTCGGCGCGCTTACGGGTGTTCGTCCCCCTTCACCTGGCGCGCTTGGGTGCACTTGACTCCCTTCGCGATGCGGCGTTGCCTTGCGATCCGCGTCTTGGCCCTCGCGATCCACGTTCCTACGCTCGCTGATCCTCGTGACCGCCTCCCGATGCGGTCTCGATCGCGGCCAAGTTACTGCAAACGATTGCGATACAGTGGGCCGCCATGGCCGGCACCCAAACCGAGCGCGCGCGCGAGCGCCAGGACCGGCCCGGTGAATCGCCCGCCGAATACCTGGATCGCTACGGCCGGATGCGCCTGATCCGCCGCTTCGAAGAGGAGATCCAACGGCTGTTCCTGAAGGGCGAGGTGCACGGCACGACACACCTCTCGGCCGGACAGGAGGCCGTCCCGGTCGGGGTCTGCTCGGCGCTCGAGCCGGACGACTACGCCGCCGGCACCTACCGCGGACACGGGCATGCCTTGGCGAAGGGCACCGACCCAGCCGCGCTCGCGGCCGAGATGCTCGGCCGCGCCAGCGGCGTGTGTGGCGGTCGCGCGGGCTCGATGAACGTCATCGACCTCGAGAACGGGCTCGTGGGCTGCTTCGGAATCGTCGGCGGCAGCATCGCCGCGGCCACGGGCGCAGGGATCTCGGCGCAGCGCCAGGGCCGGGTGGCGGTTGGCTTCTTCGGCGACGGCGCGTCGAACCACGGCTACTTCCACGAGTGCCTCAACTGGGCGCAGGTGTTCGACCTGCCGGTCGTTTACGTCTGCGAGAACAACTACTACGGCGAGTTCACCCCGATGGCCAGCGTCACGGCCGGCGGCGAGATCGGGATTCGGGGCGCCTCCTACGGCATGGCGTCGCAGGTCGTGGACGGCAACGACCTGTGGGCCGTGCGCGAGGCCGCGCTCGAAGCGGTGGCACGGGCGCGTGCGGGGGAGGGCCCGACGCTGCTCGAGTGCCAAACCTATCGCCACTACGGCCACTCGAAGTCCGACCCCGGGAAGTACCGCCCCCCCGACGAGGTGGAGCGCTGGCTCGGCCGCGATCCGCTCGACCTGACTCGCGCCCGGCTCCACGAGCTCGGGGTGAGTGACGAGCTGCTTGCGGCGACCGACTCCGATATCGACGTGCAGATGGAGCGCGCGGTCGAGACCGCGCTCGCGGCCGCCTATCCCGATCCCGAGCGGGACTCAGGCACGGAGTTCAAGGAATGAGCGAGCTCGAGTTCCGCAAGGCGATCCGCGACGCGCTCGACGAGGAGATCGAGCGCGACCCCGCCGTAGTCTTCTTCGGCGAGGACGTGGCCGCCGCCGGCGGGGTGTTCGTGACCTCCCCTGGCCTGCACGAGAAGCACGGGACAGAGCGGGTCTTCGACACGCCTATCTCGGAGCTCGCGATGGCCGGCGCGGCCTTCGGGGCCGCCGTGACTGGGCTGCGGCCGGTGATCGAGATCATGTTCGGCGACTTCATGGCGCTGCCGATGGACAGCCTCGTGAACCAGTCCGCGAAGTTCTGGTACGTGTCGAACGAGCAGGCGAGCGTGCCGCTCGTCGTCCGCTCGGCGGTCGGCGCCGGCGGGCGCTTCGGCGCGATGCACTCCCAGATCCACGCAAGCTGGTTCCAGGGCATCCCCGGCATCAAGATCGTGGGCCCCTCGAACCCAGCCGACGCCAAGGGCCTGCTCAAGTCGGCGGTCCGCGACGACAACCCCGTCATCTTCCTCGAGCACAAGCGGCTCTACTCGATGAAGGGGCAGCAGCCGACGCAGGAGACCGTCCCGCTCGGCAAGGCGGCAGTGGTTCGCGAGGGCAGCGACGTGACGATCGTGTCGGCACTCAGGGGCGTGCGCGACTCGCTGGAGGCAGCGGAGGATCTCGCCGGTGACGGCATCGGCGCCGAGGTGGTGGACATCCGCTCGCTGCGCCCGCTCGACCACGAGACTGTCCTCGAGTCCGTGGCGAAGACGAACCGCGTGATGGTCGTGGAGGAGGGCCCGCGCGTGGGCGGCTGGGCCGGGAACCTGCTCGGCATCCTCGCCGCCGAAGGGCTGCACGACCTTGACGATGCCTGGATCCTCGCGACGGACGACACGCCCGCCCCCTACAGCCCGACGCTCGAGGACGACTGGCTGGCCGGCGCCGCCGAGATCGCAGCCGCGGTCCGCGAGCGGCTGGGCGTAGCAGCAGCCTCGTAGCCGCGCGCGCCGGGGACGCACCCGCCGGCCCGGTTGGCAAGCATCTAGCCTCTGGCCGGTGTTCGACCACGTGACCATCCGCGTCTCGGACCCCGAGGCCTCGGAGCGCTTCTACGAGATCGTCCTCGCCACGATCGCCCTCGACAGGACAAAGTCGGGCGAGTGGCTAGCCCAGTGGGGCGACTTCCGGCTCGCCACCCCGGAGGCCGGGAGGCCGGTCACCCGCGGGCTCCACGTCGGCTTCGGGGCGGACTCGCGCGAGCGCGTGGACGCGTTCTGGCGGGCCGGCGTCGACGCCGGCTTCGAGAGCGACGGCGAGCCCGGCCCCCGTTCCGAGTACGGCGACGACTACTACGGCGGCTTCCTGCTCGACCAGGACGGCAACAGCGCCGAGGCGGTGCACTTCCAGCGTGTTCGCCGCGGCGTGGATCACCTCTGGATCCGGGTGGCCGACGTCGGGGCGTCGAAGCGCTTTTATGAGACCGTCGCGCCCCATGCCGGGATCCGTTTGAGCACGGACACACCGGAGCGGGCGCAGTTCGTGGGGCGATCGGGGTCGTTCTCGGTGCTGACGGGCGATCATGTGACGGAGGCGGCGCACATGGGCTTCCGGACGAGCGAGCGAGGAGACGTCGGCGCTTTCCATCGTGCGGCGATCGAGGCGGGCTACCGTGATCGCGCCGGGCCCGGTGAGCGCTGGGGCCACTACAGCGCCATCGTGCTCGACCCGGACGGGCACGACGTCGAGGTGAGGGCTGGATAGACCGGGGCCCGGCGTGCGGCCAGGCGCCTTCGGGCCGGCCGCGCCGGCTGGTCGCCGAAGTCTGGTCTCGCCCGCAGGCCAGGAGTAAAATCGAGCCGATGATCCGCACCGGCGACCGTCTGCACCTGGGAGAGCGGACCTCGCATCGGCTCTGGGGCGCCTGCGCTGCCTTTGTGCTCGGCTTCATCTTCTTCGCCGCGCTGGGCGCCTTCGAGCCCGGCGAGGTATGGCCGCTGACCGTCGCGGCGCTCGTGCTGGCCACGCTGTGGCTCGGGCACGAGTGGGGCGCGCTCTGGCGCGACGAGCGCGAGCGCTGAGCTCTCAGCGCGCTACGCCGCGACCTGCTCGGGCAGGCTGCGGAGCGTCGCCGGCGGGGGGCCCGCCATAGCGAACTCCGGCGGGGCGATCTCCAGGTAATGGCCGAACGACCAGGCGACGAAGCAGCGCGCCTGCATCGCAGCGATCGTCCGCTGGAGCAGCCGCGGCGGCACGCGTGGCACGGTGCGCTGGGCCAGCAGCATGCAGCGGAACTTCAGCTCGTGCGCGCGCGAGAAGTCGCCGTAGCGCACCAGCGCCTGCGCCGTCGTCTGGCGCCCCTCCACGACTGCCCGCAGCTCGCGCCCGCAGGCGATCCCGAAGTAGAGCGCCGTGCGGATGCCCTCGGCGGTGAGCGGCAGGCAGTGGCCGGCCGAGTCGCCCACGAAGAAGATCCCGTCCTCGGTCGCCTCGCGCAGCTTGTGGGGGATCCAGTTGCCCTGGTAGCGCACCGGCTCGCGCTCGAGCTCCTTCGCCAACAGCACGGTCGTGTCCTTGACGTGGAAGCGGGGATCGAAGGAACCCACTCCGATGCGCAGCTCATCGCCCGCGGGGAAGCTCCAGCCGTAGCCCGCCGGCACGTACTTGCGGTCGATCCAGAGCTCCATCTCCTCCCCGGCGCCGCGCGGGTGCACCTCGAGCCCGCGCGAGAGCGGCGCGTCCGGGGGCTGGTGGCCGGCCCCGAGCACACGGCGCCAGCCGAGCGCATCGACGACGAGCGGCGCGGAGAGATCGCCGCGGTCGGTGTGCACGGTGTTGCCGCTGCGGCCGCTGACCATGACCGTGTCGAACTGAGCATCGGCCTGCTTCCAGAGCAGGCGGCAGAGCTCGGGGTAGTCGAAGGTCGAGAAGGTCCACGGCAGCTCGAGCGTCGAGGTCCCGTACGGCGTGTGGATCACGAGCCGGCCGAAGGTCTGGCGGTGCGAGCCCATCAGGCCCATGACCCGCAGCCACTCGGTGGGGATCCCGCAAGCCGAGGTCTGGCGCTCGCCGATCTCGTAGCGGTCGATCACGAGCACCCGGGCCCCGCTGCCGGCCAACTCGCGCGCCACGGCCAGCCCGGCGAAGCTGGCGCCGCAGATGAGAACGTCCCATTCGCCTCCGAGGGGCGTGCGTGCTTCGCCCCTCTTGGTGCGGCGCTTCGGCATCAGAGCCAGAATAAAGATCCGCGCGCACCGGCAAACCGTCCGGCTGCGGCTCAGCTACCCTAGTCGCCTCAGTGCCGGACACAGACACTCTTACCGAACCTCGCACCGTCGAGGGCTCGGGCGGCCTGCTGCTCGAGATCGACGGTCAGATAGTTCCCAACTACGACGCCACACTCGTCCCCTTCGAGGAGGGTGACGTGGTGTCGGGGATCGTCGTGCGCATCGATCAAGACGAGGTCCTGGTCGACATCGGCTACAAGAGCGAGGGCGTCATTCCGATGAATGAGCTCTCGATCCGCAAGTCTGTGGATCCGCACGAGGAGGTGGAGCTGGGCGAGGAGGTGGACGCGCTCGTCCTCACCAAGGAGGACCAGGACGGCCGGCTCGTCCTCTCCAAGAAGCGCGCGCGGTTCGAGAAGGCCTGGCGCAAGATCGAGGCGGCCGCCGAGTCCGGCGAGCCGGTCGAGGGCAATGTGATCGAGGTGGTCAAGGGCGGGCTCATCATCGACCTCGGCGTGCGCGGCTTCCTGCCGGCGTCGCTCGTGGACATCCGGCGCGTCCAGAACCTCGACGAGTTCCTCGGCACCAAGATCGAGTGCAAGGTGATCGAGCTCAACCGCTCGCGCAACAACGTGGTGCTGTCCAGGCGCGCGGTGCTCGAGGAGGAGCGCAAGGAGGTGCGCCAGCAGATCCTCGACCGCCTGCAGCCGGGCATGGTCGTGGAGGGCGCGATCTCGAACATCGTGGACTTCGGCGCCTTCGTGGACCTCGACGGGATCGACGGCCTGATCCACATCTCCGAGCTGTCCTGGTCGCACGTCAACCACCCGTCCGAGATCCTCTCGATCGGCGACGTCGTGCCGGTCAAGGTGCTCGACATCGACCGCGACCGCCAGCGCATCTCCCTCGGTCTCAAGCAGACCCAGGAGGACCCGTGGCAGCGGGTGATCGACACATACCGGATCGGGGACGAGCTCGAGGGGAAGGTCACCAAGGTCGTGACCTTCGGCTCGTTCGTCGAGATCATGGACGGCGTCGAGGGGCTCGTGCACATCTCCGAGCTCGCGCACCATCACGTGGAGAATCCGCGCGAGATCGTCGAGCCGGGCCAGGACGTGCGAGTGAAGATCCTCGAGATCGACTCCGAGCGGCGCCGCCTGTCGCTGTCGGTCAAGCGGGTGGCCGAGCAGCTTGCGCACATCAAGTCAGCGGCCGCCGCCGGCGCGGCGGCGGCGGGGGCGAGCGAGGAGATCGGCGAGGTGCCGGACCTCGGCCTCTCCGAGGACGTCTTCGCCGGACCGCAGGTGAGCGGCGCGGACGCGCTGTCCGCAGCGCTGTCCGAGGTGCAAACGTCCGGTGGGGAGGAGCCACAGGGCGCCTCCGAGGAGGCGCCCGCTGTCCTGGGCGAGCCACCCGAGGAGCCGGCCGCGCCGGATGACCCCACCACCGCCGGGCCGCCTGCCGGCGAGCCCCCCGCTGACGCTGCCGCGCCCGAGGTGGGGCCGCAGGACGCGGGTTCGCCGCCAGAGGCGGAGGCGCCCGCCCCTACACCTGACGCGCCCGAGGCGGGAGCTCCGCCCGTGTCCGAGGCCGGCGCGACGGAGCCGCCCGAGGCCGAGCCGACCGCACCCGAGGCGGACGGGCCGCTGCCCGAGGCCGAGCCGGCTGCAGCCGAAGCTGACGCGCCCGAAACGCACGCGACGGAGCTGCCCGAGGCCGAGCCGGCCGCGCCCGAAGCCGACGCGCCGGAAGTCCCCGAGGCCGAATCGCCCGCGGCCGACGCGCCCGACGCCGCCGCTTCCCAGCAACCCAAGGAGTAGCCAGGTGGCCCCGTTCGTGGGGCTGACCGGCGGCCTCGGCGCCGGCAAGTCGGAGGCCCTGCGCCTGCTCGGCGAGCTGGGCGCCGCGACGCTGTCCACCGACCACGTGGTCCACGAGCTGCTCGCCACCGACGAGCTTCGCGAGCTCGTGGCGGAGCGGCTCGGGGCGGACCTCGTCGCGGACGGCGCGCTCGACCGCTCGAAGCTGGCCGAGCGCGTCTTCGGCGACGACGAGGCCCGCTCTTGGCTCGAGCGCGAGCTCTGGCCCCGGGTCGGCCAGCGGGTGGCGCGCTGGCGGGCCGACGTCGGCGAGGAGCGCGTGGCGATCGTAGAGGTGCCGCTGCTGTTCGAGTCCGGCATGGAGACCGTCTTCGACGCCACCATCGCCGTGGTCGCCGCGGAGGACGTGCGCGCCGCGAGGGCCGCAGCGCGCGGGCACGCCTTGGTGGAGGAGCGCGTGAGCAGGCAGCTGAGCCAGTCGGAAAAGGCGCAGCGAGCGGACTTCACCGTCAAGAACGACGGGACCATCGACGAGCTCCGCGAGTCGCTGTCCCGGGTGCTTGCCAAACTCGACCAGACCAGCCGATGAGCTCTCACGCCGCCCGCATCGGACGACGCCCCTCGCGCGCGGGTACCCGCCGGCGCCGGCTTGCCGTGCTCGCCGTCGTGGCCCTGCTCGGAGGCGGCCTGGCCTCGATCGGCACCGGGATCGTCCCACTCGACGACGCCGTGCTCGAGTTCACGCTGCCCCTGCGCCACGACGACGTGATCCGCCAACAGGCCCGCGACAAGGACCTCGACCCGGCCCTGATCGCGGCGGTGATCTACGAGGAGTCGCGCTTCCGGGACCAGACCTCGCACGCCGGAGCTCGCGGGCTCATGCAGATCACCCCCGCGACCGCGGACTTCATCGCACGGCGCTCCGGTGGCCACCGCTTCACGCAATCGGACCTGTCCACTCCGCAGATCAACATCGCCTACGGGTCCTACTTCCTGCGCTACTTGATCGACCACTACGACGGGCACGAGCCGCTCGCCATCGCGGCCTACAACGCCGGGCTCGGAAACGTCGACGAGTGGGTCGCGGAGGCCGGGGGCTCCGAAGACTTCGACCTCGACGTCGACATCCCGTTCCCCGAGACGCGCGCATACGTGAGGAACGTGCTCGAGCGCCGCGGCGAGTACCGCGAGCACTACGCCGACGAGCTCGGGCTCTAGGTCGCCCCAGGCAGATGGCTCGACGGCGCAGACGACAGGGCTGCTACGCGGTGGCCTCCTCCCAGGCGGCGTAGGCCCGCTCGACAGCCTGCTTGGCCGCGGCGTGGCGGGCGGACGACTCGTCGCTCTTGGCGGGCGTGCTCCATACCGACGGGTCGGCGAGCTCGTCCTCCAGCCTGCGCAGCGCGGCCTCCGCCCGCTCCACATCCCGCTCGAGGCGGGCGATCCGCTGCACCGCGTTCTTCGAGGGGCCCGCAGCCGCCGTGCGCGGCCTGCCGTTCGTCCTGGGCGCGCGTGAGCGCGAGCGCTGCCGCCGTCGCTCCACCTCTGCGCTCGCCTCCGCCTCGAGGCGCTCTTCGCGCACGCGCGAGTACTCCGCCCAGCCGCCCTGGTAGGTGCGCAGCCGTCCGTCCTCGAGCGCGACCGTGCGGGTACCCACCGCGTCGAGCAGAGCGCGATCGTGCGAGACGAGCAGGACCGTGCCCTCGAACGCCGCCAACGCGTCCTCGAGTGCCTCACGGGCGTCGAGGTCGAGGTGGTTGGTGGGCTCGTCGAGGATCAGCAGGTTCGCTCCGGAGGTCACGAGGATCGCGAGCGAGAGCCGCCTGCGCTCCCCGCCGGAGAGGCCTTCCATCGGCTTCTCGGCCTCCTCGCCGCTGAACAGGAAGCGGCCGAGCAGCGCGCGGGCCTTGCCCGGCGTGAGCCCGGTGGCCCGCTGGGCGGCCTCGAGCACGGTCCCGCTCGCAGGGAGCTCCTCGGCGTGCTGGGAGAGGTAGCCCAGCAGCACGTTGTGACCGGTCCTGACGCGCCCGCCCTCGAGCGGCCGCCGGCCGGCGAGGGCCTCGATGAGGGTCGTCTTGCCGGCCCCGTTCGGCCCCACGAGCGACACGTGCTCGCCCCGCTCGAGCCAGAGCTCGCCGTCCTCGAGCAGGGTCCGTCCGGGGACCTCGAGCCTGCCGCTCTCCAGCTCGAGGACGACGCGGCCGGCGCGCTCGGTCCCGCTGAACTTGAAGCCCAGCGAGCGCTTGTCGCGCGGATCGCGCTCGATCCGCTCGATCTTGTCCAACCGCTTCAGCCGCGACTGTGCCTGGCGTGCCTTCGTCGCCTTGTAGCGGAAGCGCTCGATGAAGCGCTCCATGCGAGCGATCTCCGCCTGCTGCTTCTCGATCTGCTTGCCGAGCTGGATCTCGCGGGCGGCCGCCTCCTTGCGCCAGCTGTGCCAGCTGCCCGGGAAGAAGCGTGCGCGGCCCGCCTCGAGCTCGAGCACCGAGGTGCCTACAGCCTCGAGGAACCAGCGGTCGTGCGCGACGAGGATCACCGCCGAGTCGAGCTCCACGAGGTAGCGCTCGAGCCACTCGAGCGAGGCGATGTCGAGGTGGTTGGTGGGCTCGTCCAGCAGCAGCAGGTCCGGGCCGCCGGCGAGCGCGCGAGCGAGCGAGGCGCGTGTGAGCTCGCCGCCGGAGAAGGTGGAGAGCGGGCGGTCGAGCTCCGGGTCGGCGAAGCCCAGGCCATGCAGCGGTCCCAGCGCCGCCTCGCGCCAGTTCCAGCCCCCGGCGTGCTCGAGCCGTCCCTGCGCGCGCGCATAGCGCTCGAGCAGCTCACCGTCCTCGGGCCGCGCCGCCATCTCGCCCTCGAGCCGTTGCAGCTCCGCCTCGCAGGCCACGAGCTCGCGGCAGCCCGAGAGCACGTAGTCGCGCAGGCTGAGGTCGCGCTCGCGTGGTGGGCGCTGGTCGTGCAGGGCCACGCGCGTGCCCTTGTCGAACACGAGCTCACCACCGTCGATGCCGGTCTCGCGCGCGACCATCCGCAGCAAGGTCGTCTTACCCGCGCCGTTGCGGCCCGCGAGCGTCATCCGCTCGCCTCGCTCGAGCTTGAACGAGACGCCGCGGAACAGCGGCGCACCCGCCATGTCCTTGTCGAGTGCGCTTGCGATCACCACCGCCATGCCGCGACCGAGGCTAGCGCTGGCCGAGCGGCCGGGGCTGGACTTGGACGCACGCTGAGAACGCGGGACTCGGCAACCTGGGGGCCGGCCCCGCGTTGTAGAGGCGTGCGATCCAACCCATCTGAAAGGTGAATGCATGAGAAGCTTCCTGAGAGCCGCCTGTGTCGTCGGCGTCGTTGGCGCCATGGCCTCGCCCGCCCTTGCAATCGGTCCCGAGATCGGTGCCGAGAACCGCGCCGCCAACCCGCCGAGCGACACTCCTCGGTCCAACGGCTCGGAGACCGGCAGCGCGAGGAGCGGTGCCACTCCGCGCTCGACGAGAGCGTTCGGTGTGGTCTGTGCGCGCGAGGAGGCGAGCAGGTCGAACGAGAACGATGCCGATCCGGGCACGCCGTTCAGCCGCTGCGTGAGGGAGCTCGCGCAGGCGACGCGGCAGGCTTGCATGGACGAGCCGAAGCAGCGCGCCGAGGGCGACACCGAGCCCGGCACCCCGTTCAGCCGTTGCGTCAGGGAGCTCGCCCGGGGCCTTCGGGCCGGCAGCCGCGAGCCCCGGTCCGACCGCGGTCAGAGCAGGATCGCGTGCGAGCGGCCCGACTTCGACAGCGGGGCGGAGTTCGGCCGATGCGTCCGGACGATGGCGAGGGCGCTTCGCAACGCTTAGAGGCTCTGGTCCTCCAGGGAGGGGCGAAAGGGCCGCGCCGAGGCGCGGCCCTTTCGCTCGAGCGGGCGCCCCGACAGGCCCCTCGATGCGTCGCACGGTCCCGCTAACGTCATAGGGTCGTGCCTCCCTTCAAGGTCAACGCCGCCTACAAGCCCGTCGCCGACCAGCCAAAGGCACTCGCAGGCCTGGCCGAGGGAATCGAGGGCCAGGACCGCTTCCAGACCCTGCTCGGGGTCACCGGGTCGGGCAAGACCGCCACGATGGCCTTCACGATCGAGCAGGTCCAGCGCCCAGCGCTCGTGATCGCCCACAACAAGACGCTGGCGGCTCAGCTCTGCAACGAGTTCCGCGAGTTCTTCCCCGACAACTCGGTCGAGTACTTCGTCTCGTACTACGACTACTACCAGCCCGAAGCCTACGTTCCGGCCCAGGACCTCTACATCGAGAAGGACTCCTCGATCAACGAGGAGATCGACCGGCTGCGCCACTCCGCCACCAGCGCGCTGTTCGGCCGCCGCGACGTGATCGTTGTTGCGTCGGTGTCCTGCATCTACGGGCTCGGCTCGCCCCAGAAGTACAACGCCCAGATCACGATGCTGAAGAAGGGCGAGATGGTTGATCGCGACGAGATCCTGCGCAAGCTCGTCGACAACATGTACACGCGCAACGACGCCGCGCTCGGGCGCGGGTCGTTCCGGGTGCGCGGGGAGACACTCGAGGTCTTCCCCGCCTACGCCGAGTCGGCCTACCGCGCGATCTTCTTCGGGGACGAGATCGAGCAGATCCAACACTTCGATCCGCTCACGGGCGAGGTCTTCCAGGAGCTCGAGCACGCCGGCATCTGGCCCGCCACCCACTACGCCACCGACCGTCCCACGATCGAGCGCGCGATCGGCGAGATCCGCGACGAGCTCGAGGCGCGCACCAAGGAGCTCGAGCAGCAGGGCAAGCTGCTCGAGTCGCACCGGCTGCGCCAGCGCACGCAGTTCGACATGGAGATGCTGCGCGAGCTCGGCTTCTGCAACGGGATCGAGAACTACTCGCGCATCCTCGACGGGCGCGCGCCCGGTGAGCGCCCCTACTGCCTGCTCGACTTCTTTCCGCGGGACTTCGTCTGCTTCATCGACGAGTCGCACCAGACCGTGCCGCAGATCGGCGGCATGTACGAGGGCGACCGCTCGCGCAAGCAGACGCTCGTGGAGTACGGCTTCCGGTTGCCGAGCGCGCTCGACAACCGCCCGCAGACCTTCGACGAGTTCCTGCAGCGCACGCCGCAGATCATCTTCGTGTCGGCCACGCCCGGCGACTTCGAGCGCAACCACTCGTCACGTGTCGTCGAGCAGATCGTGCGCCCGACAGGCGTGGTGGACCCGGGCGTTGAGGTCCGCGAGACCAAGAACCAGATCGACGACCTGATGGAGGAGATCCGCAAGCGCGTGGAGGTCGAGGAGCGCACGCTCGTCACCACGCTCACCAAGAAGATGGCCGAGGACCTCACCGACTACCTCCTCGAGTACGGCTTCCGCGTCCGCTACCTGCACTCGGAGATCGACACCCTCGAGCGGATCCAGATCATCCGCGAGCTGCGGCTGGGGGAGTTCGACATCCTCGTCGGGGTCAACCTCCTGCGCGAGGGACTCGACCTGCCCGAGGTGTCGCTCGTGGCGATTCTCGACGCCGACAAGGAAGGCTTCCTACGCGGCGAGACCTCGCTGATTCAGACGATTGGGCGCGCGGCGCGCAATATCCGTGGCACAGTGATCATGTATGCCGACAAGGAGACAGCCGCCATGCGCCGCGCGATCGGGGAGACCGACCGGCGCCGCGCGATCCAGGTGGCCTACAACGAGGAGCACGGGATAACGCCGGCCACGATCCAGAAGGGAATCTCCGACATCACCGATTTCCTGATGATGGAGTCGAAGGTGCCCACCGGCCGGGGGCGGCGGCGCCAGGCCGATACCGAGGGAATGTCCGCGGAGCAGATCCGCAAGACGATCGTCGAGCTCGAAGAGGAGATGCTGGCCGCGGCCGACGACCTGCGCTTCGAGTTCGCGGCCAAGCTGCGCGACGAGATCAAGGCGCTGCGCAGGGAGCTCGACGAAGCGGAAGCGAGCGCCTGAATGCGCGTTCGGACCCATCCGGGGCGGGTGGCGCGGCTCGGGGCGATGACAGGCCGGCCGTGGTGTGCTACCCCTGGAGAGTTGGCCTCGCGGCGTTTCGAACCGGCTGAGCACAGATGAGGTGGCCTCGCTCTAGCGATCGCACCGGAGGGGGCTTCGGTCCGGTGGCCTTCACGGTTGCCGCGCTGCTGGCGTTCCTGCTCGCTTTCGGGGTCGCGCGCGCGGCGTCGAGGGACGACGCCGAGACGCAGGAGGGCTCGCGCGACGCTCAGGTCGAGGTACAGGCCTTGTCGATGCGATCGGCTGCCGGCCTGCCCGAGCTGCGCGCCGAGCCGGGTCCCAGCGCGGAGGAGCGCGCCGCACGCGCGGCCCGGGCGCGTGCGAGGAAGCGCGCAGCCGAGCGGCGCAGGGCCGCGCAGGCGGCCGCGGCGGAGTCGGAAGCCGAAGCTCGGGCCCGCGAGGAGCGGCGGGCCCGCGCCGAGCGCCGGCGGGCACAGCGCCTCGCCGCGGAGGCCGAGCGCGAGCGCGCCGCGGCGCTCGAGCAGGCTCGCCGGGAGCGCGCCGAGGCCCGCCGCCGCGCCAGCGAGCAGGAAGCGGCCAAGCCGCAGCCCCCGGCCAGGACCGTGCCCGACGGCGAGCTC
>DASQNF010000004.1:0-19309 GCA_035645115.1 Thermoleophilaceae bacterium
GGCGCCGACGGCGCGGCCCGCCCGCGCTGGGCCCCGGGCGGCGGCGAGACCCAGGCGGGCGGCGCCCTGCGACTGCGGCGCCAGGCCTCGGCGAGCCGGGCGGCGCTAGGCGGCCCGGCTTCGGCGCATCGACGCCGGCCAGGGCCGCGAGACGTGGCGGCTGTCGGCGTCGCAGAAGCGCCACGGCAGATCGGCCGCCTTGCTGATCCCGATCCGCTCGCCGGTAACGATCGTCGGGTCGCGCATGCCGGGGGCGCGCGCCAGCAGCTCCACCGGGCCATCCATCAGGGAGCTCCCGTTCAGCTCCAGGCCGATGCCGAGCGCCTGGGTCAGCTTGCCCGGCCCCGAGCACAGCTCCTCGGCCCGGCTTGCTCCGCGCCGCTCCCGCATCAACTCCAAGCCGTCCACGGGCTCGAGTGCTCGGATCAGGACCGCGGCGCCCACCCCCTCGGGCTCGGCCACGGCGTTCAGCAGCGCGTGTATGCCGTAGGAGAAGTACACGTACGCGTGGCCGGGCGGCCCGAACAGCGTGCGCGTGCGCGCCGTGAGGCCCGCGAACGCATGACACGCCGGCTCCTCCATGTGGTAGCTCTCGGTCTCGACGATCCGCCCCGCTGCGCCTCCGTGGCGCACCACGCAACCCACCAGCTCGCGCGCCACCTCGTGCACCGAGCGCGCGTAGAAGGAGCGCTCGAGCCTGGCCCCCCCGAGGCTCGCGGTCATCGCTCGGCCAGCACGTGGCGCGCCTGGGCGAGCTGGTCGCGCACGCGCGGGAGCGCGGTGCCGCCGTCCGACAGCTTCGACTCGAGCCAGGCGCCCTGCTCCAACAGTTCGTAGAAGGCGCCGTCGAGCTGCGGCGCGAGCTCGCGCAGCTCGTCCTCGCTCAGCTCGGAGAGCTGCCTGCCGCTCTCGAGCGCCCGGCGCACGAGCGCGCCCACGATCCCGTGCGCCTCGCGAAACGGCACCCCGCGCCGCACCAGCAGGTCGGCGGCGTCGGTGGCGGCGAGCAGCTCATCCGAGGCGGCGGCCGCCATCCGCTCGCGGTGGAAGGCGATCCCGGCGAGCATCTTCGCCGCTACCCGCAGGCTCAACTCGAGGGTGTCGATGGCGTCGAAGAGCGGCTCCTTGTCCTCCTGCAGGTCCTTGTTGTAGGTGAGCGGCAGGCCGTGGAGCACGCCGTGCATCGTCACGAGCCGGCCCACGATCCGCGGCGCCTTCGCACGCAGGAGCTCCGCGGCGTCCGGGTTCTTCTTCTGGGGCATCAGGCTCGAGCCCGACGAGAACGCGTCGGCGACCTCGCAGAAGCCGAACTCCTCGGTGGACCACAGCACTATCTCGGCGCCGAGCTGGGAGAGGTGCCCGGCGCAGGTGGCCGCGGCGCTCAGGTAGTCGAGCACGAAGTCGCGGTTCGAGACCGCGTCCAGCGAGTTCTCCGCGATCCCGCCGAAGCCGAGCTCCTGGGCCACGAACATGCGGCTCGTGTCGAAGTTCACACCGGCCAGCGCGCCGACGCCCAGCGGCAGGTCGTCGGTTGCGGTCATGCAGAAGTTGAAGCGCTGGAGGTCGCGGCGGAACTTCCAGAACCACGCGAGCAGGTGGTGCGAGAGGTAGACCGGCTGGGCGCGCTGGAGGTGGGTGTATCCCGGCAGCGGCCAGTCGAGGTGGCGCTCGGCGAGGTCCGCCAGCGTGATCATCAGCGCGCGCAGGAGCTCCTGCGCCTCGAGCGCGTGCGCGCGCACGAGCATCGCCACGTCGGTGGCCACCTGGTCGTTGCGCGAGCGGGCGGTATGGAGCTTGCCCCCGGACGGGCCCACGATCTCGGTGAGGCGCCGCTCGATCGCCATGTGGATGTCCTCGTCTTCCTCCTCGACGAGGAAGCTGTCGGCGTCGATCTCCTCGCGCACGACAGCGAGGCCGCGCTCGATCGCCTCGAGGTCGTCGTCGCCGATGATGCCGCTGTGCGCGAGCATGCGAGCGTGCGCAAGCGACTGCTCCAGGTCGTAGGGAGCGAGCCGGTAGTCGACTGCGATCGAGGAGTTGAGCGCCCGGAAGAGCGGATCTTGAGGATCGCGGAAGCGGCCCATCGGGGCCGGGAGTCTACGACCCGCTTCCTCCGCTCCGGGGCCACCGAACAGCGGACGGGGCCGCGCCCGCCGGGCGCCGCTCCGAGGCGCGTGGCCGCGCCGTAGCATCCCGGCCATGCGCCCACTGGTCCGGCACCCGCGGGCGGAGGAGAGCGAGCGCGTGGCGCTCCTGCTGCACGAGAGCGGCCCGGACATGTACGACCGCTTCGCGGGCGGTCGCGAGCGCGCCCTTCGCACGCTCGCGCGTGCCATCGAGTCCCCGGGCAACTCGGCGAGTGCCGAGCGGGTCTGGGTCGTGGACCTCGACGGCGAGCTGGCCGGCGCAATGGCCGCGTTCCCCGTGGGCGAGGCGGCCGCCCGCTCGCGCGCGTTCTTCAGGCTCGCGCTGCGCGGCGCGCCACCGTGGCGCTGGCCCGCGGCCGTGCGCCTCTACCTGTTGGGCGGGCGGGCGTCCCCGAGGCCGCCGCGCGCCGCCCTCTACGTGGACGCGCTCGCCACCGACCCGCGCCTGCGCCGCCGCGGCGCGGCGCGGGCGCTGCTAGCCGAGGCGGAGCGCCAGGCGCGCCGGCGCGGTCTACCCGCGGTGGCGCTCGACACGACGATCGTCAACGAGAGCGCGCGACGGCTGTACGCGAGCGCCGGATACGACGAGGTCGCCTACCGGCCCTCCGCGTACGGGCTGCCGGGCTTCGTGGCGCTCGTAAAGCCGCTCGAGTGAGCGCAGCTGCGCGGGGCGCCCCGGCCCGCGGGCGAGCGTGGCCACTGAGCCGAGGGGGTCCCGGCCCGCCCTGCACGGTCACGCGGGCGCCGACGCCGGCGGGGGCCTCGCTCGGCCGGCGGGCGGCCCCTACTCTCGCGTCCTCAGCGGCCCAGGACGGCGCGCAGCGCCTGCACCACGCGCTCGAGCTGGCCGTCGCTCAGCTCGGGGAAGAACGGCAGCGCGATCGAGCGCCGGGCCGTCTCCTCCGCCACCGGGAACTCGCCCTCGCGGTGGCCGAATCGCGCGCGGTAGAAGCTCATCAGGTGGATCGCCGGCAGGTAGGGCTTCGAGTCGACGCCGCGCTCGCGCAGCGCCCGGATCGTCTCGTCGCGGTCGAGCTCGGGCGGCAGCTGGACCACGTAGACGAACCAGGAGCGGCGGTCCCCGCCCTGATCCGGGCAGGGCAGCTCGAGCCCCTCGATCCCGGCCAGGGCCTCGCCGTAGAGGCCGGCCACCCGCGCGCGGGCGGCGAGCATCCGGTCGAGGCGCTCGAGCTGGGCGATGCCGAGCGCGCAGGAGATGTCGTCGAGCCGGTAGTTGAAGCCGAGGCGGTCGTGGTCGAGCCAGCCCATGTCGTGGGCGCGGCCCTGGTTTCGCTCCGAGTCGATCCGCTCCTTCGCCTTTGCGCTCGGGGCCACCACGGCGCCGCCCTCCCCGGTCGTGAGCTGCTTGTTGGGGTAGAAGCCGAACACCGCCAGGCTGCCGCGTGCGCCCACCTGCGACCCGTCCGCGTGTCGGGCGCCGAGCGCCTCGCAGGCGTCCTCCACGATCCACAGCGCGCGGTCGGCAGCGAGCCGCTCGAGCGCCGGCATGTCGGCGGGGAAGCCGAAGATGTGCACGGGCAACAGGCCGGTCGTGCGCTCGCCCACCGCCACGGCGGCAGCCGCGGGGTCGATGTTGAGCGTGCGCCTATCGATGTCGCAGAACACCGGCCGGGCGTTCTCGTAGAGCAGGCAGTTGGCCGAGGCGACGAAGCTGAACGGAGTGGTGACCACCTCGTCGCCGGGCTCGACGCCGGCCGCGCGGACCGCCAGGTGGAGCCCGGCGGTGCCGCTCGCGACGGCGGACACCCGCTCCACCCCCAGCCTGGCCGCGAACGCCGACTCGAACTCGCCGAGCCGCGGTCCGAGCGCGAGCCTGCGGGAGCGCAGCGTGTCGATCACGAGCTCCTCCTCGCGCGCCCCCATGAGCGGGCGTGCGAGAGGCACGAAATCGGAGCTCACGTGACCGCCTGGCGCGCCGGCCGGCCCTGGGCGCGGCCGGGCAGCACGCCGGCTTCGAGCGAGTCGACGAGCGCCTCCCAGCCTGCCTCGATGATCCGGTCACAGGTGATTCGGTGGGCTCCCGTTTCCCCGGACGCTCGTGGCGCCTGGCCGGTCACGCCTGCGAGGGCACGGGCACGACGTCGAGCCACTCCGCGTAGCGGGCGGCCCGGCCGCAGAGGGCGTCCTCGAAGACGCCCTGCACCTCACGGGTGATCGGACCGGGGCTGCCGCTGCCGATCGCAAGGTCGTCGATCTCCACCAGCGGGGTGAGCTCGGCGGCGGTCCCGGTCAGGAACGCCTCGTCCGCGAGCGCCAGCTCGGCGCGGGCGATGTCGCGCTCCACGACCTCGTAGCCGAGGTCCCGGGCGATCTGGATGCACGACCTGCGGTTGATGCCGTCGAGGATTCCCCCGGCCCGCGCCGGGGTCGCGATCGCGCCGTCCTTGATCACGAACACGTTCTCGCCCGAGCCCTCGCAGACGTGTCCCTGGTCGTCCAGCAGGATCGCCTCCTCGTAGCCCGACTTGAGCGACTCGATCTTCGCCAGGACCGAGTTCAGGTACTGACCGGAGGCCTTCGACTGCGGGATCAGCGAATCGGATGAGATGCGCCTGTAGGAGGACACGCGCGCCCGCACGCCATCGCGCTTGCCCTTCTCGCCCAGGTAGGGCGCCCACTCCCAGACCGCGATCATCGCCTCGACCGGGTTGTCGAGCGGATTCAGGCCCATCGCGCCGTAGCCCCGGTAGACGAGCGGGCGGATGTAGCAGCTCTTGAAGCCGTTGCGGGCGATCAGCTCGTGGGTGACCTCGCGCAGCCGCTCCTTCGGGAACGGCAGGTCCATGTAGTAGAGCTTCGCCGAGTGCTCGAGCCGGTCGAGATGGTCGTCGTGGCGAAAGATCGCCGTGCCCTGGGGCGTCTCGTAGGCGCGCACGCCCTCGAAGACCGCCGTCCCGTAGTGCATGGAGTGCGTGAGCACGTGTACCTTCGCGTCCTCCCAGGCGACGAACTCTCCGTTCAGCCAGATGAGGTCAGCGGTGTTCACGAACTGCTCCTAGAGGTTGTCGAGCACCGCCCGGGTGGCGGCCTCTGTCGATGCGTCCCCACCGAGGTCCGGAGTCCGGAGGCCAGCCCCGAGCGCGAGGTCGAGGGCCGATTCTAGGGCAGCCGCCTCGCTTTCCATAGCGAGTCCGTGGCGCAACATCAGCGCCACCGAGCCGAACATCGCCAATGGGTTCGCGCTCCCGGTTCCGGCGATGTCCGGCGCGGAGCCGTGCACGGGCTCGAACAGCCCCGGGCCGGCGCCGTCTCCGAGCGAGGCGCTCGGCAGCATCCCGAGCGAGCCGGTGAGCATCGCGGCCTCGTCGCTGAGGATGTCGCCGAACATGTTCTCGGTGAGGATCACGTCGAAGTCCGAGGGTCGCGCGACGAGCTGCATGGCGGCGGTGTCCACGAGCATGTGCTCGAGCGGGACCTCGTGGCCCGCGGCCACCCGCCCGACGGTCTTGCGCCAGAGCCGGGACGTATCGAGGATGTTCGCCTTGTCGACGCTCGTGACCCGCCGCCGCGCCAGCCGGAACGCCATCTGCGCGATCCGCTCGATCTCGGCCTCGCTGTAGACGCAGGTGTCGTACGCGGTCCCGTCGGTGGTCCCGCGCTCGCCGAAGTAGATGCCGCCGGTGAGCTCGCGCACCACGAGCAGGTCGGTGCCCTCGATCCGCTCGCGCTTGAGCGGGCTCGCGTCGAGCAGCGCGGGGCTCGGGCGCACCGGGCGCAGGTTGGCGAACAGGCCGAGCTCCTTGCGCAGGCCGAGCAGGCCCTGCTCCGGCCGGGGGACGCCCGGGTCGGTGCTGTCCCAGCGCGGGCCGCCGACGGCCGCCAGCAGGACGGCGTCGGCGCCACGACAGGCGTCGAGCACCTCGGCGGTTAGCGCTGTCCCGTGCGCGTCGATCGAGGCGCCGCCGATGAGCCGCTCGTCGAGCTCGAAGTGGCCTAGCGCGGCGAGCACCCGCTCGGCCGCGCTCATGATCTCGGGCCCGATACCGTCGCCGGGAAGCGTCACGATCCGCTTCGACACGGGCGGGGACGCTAGCGGCGTGCGGGCACTCAGGGGCGCACGGCCACGATGTTCAGTCGCACGTAGTCGAGCTCGCGCCCGCAGCGCTCGCGCACCGCCTCCACATACGGGGCTCGCAGCTCCTCGGGGAGCTGCTCGAGGTGGTACCCGAGACAGACCGTGCGCAGGTAGCCGGTCGGGTCGCCCGGTGCGACCGGGTACGGCTCGAGCCAGGTCTCGACCTGCTCGAAGCCGGCCCGTCGCAGTCGCTCGTAGGTGTCCTCGGCGGACGCGAAGTGCCACGGCCCGCTCCAGCCGGCCAGGTGGGGTGCGTAGGGCTGCTCGAGCGCCACCGCCTTGGCGGCCGCATGGAAGCGCTCCACGTTCCCCTCACCGCCGCACTGGGCCACGAGCCTCCCGCCCAGCCGGAGCGCGGCGTGCAGCCGGGCGAACAGCGCGTCGTGGTCGGCGATCCAGTGGAAGACGGCGTTCGAGAACGCCGCGTCGGCCGGGGTGTCGAGCACGAGCTCGGTCAGGTCGGCCTGGATGACGGTGGCGCGCTCGGGGTCGAGCGCCGCGCGAGCGTGCTCGACCATCGAGGGCGACGAGTCCACGGCGATCACGCGCCCGTGGGGCAGGCGCTCGAGCAGCAGCCGGGTCACCCGCCCCGACCCGCACCCGGCGTCGAGCACCGTCTCGTGGCCCTCCAGCGGGAGCCGCTCGAGCAGGCCCTGGGCCCACTCCAGCTGCGGTGCAGAGACGCGGTCGTAGGTGGCCGCGTCCCAGTCACGCGTCATCGCGCGAGCGTCGTGGTGACCGGCCCGGGGCGCTCGCGCTCTGCTTCGAAGCGCGCGATCGCCTGCTCCTGCTTGAGCGTCACGCCGATGTCGTCGAGGCCCTCGAGCAGCCGCCGCTTGGTCTCCGGGTCGATCTCGAAGCCGGCCGCCCCGCCGGCCCAAGCCACCCGCTGGCTGCGCAGGTCGATCGCGGCGCGCCCCGCCTCCATCACCGCCCGCACGTCGCGCTCGCACAGCACCACCGGAAGCAGACCGATCTTGGTGCAGTTCGAGTAGAAGATGTCGGCGAAGCTGGGAGCGATCACTGCCTCGAAGCCGTAGTCCTCGAGCGCCCAGGGCGCGTGCTCGCGCGAGGAACCGCAGCCGAAGTTGCGCCCGGTGGCGAGTATCGGGTTGCGCGGGAGCTCCCAGCCCGGCTGCCTCGCCCAGTCGTAGAAGAGGAACTCGCCGAAGCCTGTACGCTCCACCCGCTTCAGGAACTGCTTGGGGATGATCTGGTCGGTGTCCACGTCGCTGCGGTCGAGCACAGACACGCCGCCCTCGACGAGGCCGAAGCTCTTCACGACCATTCCCTGATGTCCACGAAGCGCCCCTCGATGGCCGCCGCCGCCGCCATCCGCGGGCTCACCAGGTGGGTGCGCCCACCGCGGCCCTGGCGCCCCTCGAAGTTGCGGTTCGAGGTGGACGCGCAGCGCTCGCCCGGGGCCAGGATGTCCGGGTTCATCCCCAGGCACATCGAGCAGCCCGCCGAGCGCCAGTCGAACCCCGCGGCCCGGAACACCTCGTCGAGCCCTTCCGCCTCGGCCCGGGCCTTCACCTGCTGCGAGCCCGGCACCACCATCGCATCCACGCTCGGCGCCACGCGCCGCCCGCTCACCACTTCGGCCGCCTCACGAAGGTCGCTGATGCGCGAGTTCGTACACGAGCCGATGAACACGCGGTCGAGCGCGATCTCCCGCACCGGGGTGCCGGGCTCGAGGGCCATGTACTCGAGCGCGCGCTCGTCGCCCTCGCCGGCGGGCTCCGGCACCGCGCCGGTCACGTCCACCACCATGGCGGGCGTGGTCCCCCAGGTCACCTGGGGCGAGACCTCCGAGGCGTCGATCACGACCTCCTCGCCGAAGCTCGCGCCGGCGTCGCTGCGGAGCTCGCGCCAGCGCTCGAGCGGTAGCGGGTCCGGCGCGGCTTCGCGGCCTTCCATCCAGGCGAAGGTGGTGTCGTCGGGGGCGATCATGCCGGCCCGCCCCCCGGCCTCGATCGTCATGTTGCACACGGTCATGCGGCCCTCCATCGAGAGCGCCTCGATCGCCGGCCCCGCGTACTCGATCACGTGGCCGACGCCGCCGGCCACCCCGATCCGCCCGATCGTGCCCAGGATCAGGTCCTTGGCGCTCACCCCGTACCCGAGCTCGCCCTCGTAGCGGATCAGCATCGAGCGCGGCTTGCGCTGCTGCAGCGTCTGCGTGGCGAGCACGTGCTCGACCTCGCTCGTCCCGATGCCGAATGCGAGCGCGCCGAAGGCGCCGTGGGTGGAGGTATGCGAGTCCCCGCAGACGATTGTGGCGCCCGGCTGGGTCACGCCCAGCTCGGGGCCGATCACGTGCACGATGCCCTGGCGCTCGGAGCCGAGCGAGTAGATCGGGACGCCGAACTCGGCGCAGTTGCGCTCGAGCGTCTCGACCTGGACGCGCGAGAGCTGGTCGCGGATCCGCCGCGAGCTGGAGGTGCCGTCCGTCGGGACGTTGTGGTCGGCCGTGGCCAGCGTGCGATCGGGGCGGCGCACGCGACGGCCCGCGAGGCGAAGCGACTCGAACGCCTGCGGCGAGGTCACCTCGTGCACGAGATGCAGGTCGATGTAGAGGAGCCCGTCGGCCACCTCGTGGTCGGACCAGATCTTGTCGAACAGGGTCTGGGGCACTTGGGCCATCAGCTCCTCCTCAGGCCCGCGGCGACCACCGCGTAGAAGCGCGCGGCCGCCCGTCCGGGGTTCTCGAAGTGGTGGGGCAGGTCGGAGTCGAAGGTCACGGAGTCGCCCTCAGCGAGCTCGTGCGCCACGCCGCCGCAAACGAACCGGAGCTCACCCTCCACCACCACGGCGGTCTCGCGGCTGCCGGGCTCGTGCATAGGAGGGTCGCCCGGGCCGGCGGTGGACGCCCCGGACGCGAGCGTGTGTAGCGACACCTCCGCGCGCAGGCCCGGCAGCGGCGGCGTCAGGACCTCGTAGCGATGGCGGCGGGCGCCCCCGCGCCGGCGCTCGCTTGCGCGCACCACGCTCACGCCCTCGGTCTCGTCGAGGCGGAGCAGCTGCGAGAGCGTCAGCTCGAGGCCGCCCGCGATCCGCTCCGCGACGGTGAGGGTCGGGCTCGTCTCGCCGCGCTCCACCTGGGAGAGCATCGGGGCGGAGACGCCCGACCGCTCGGCCAGGTCGCGCAGTGAGAGCTGCATGCCGTCGCGCAGGCTGCGTATGCGGGCGCCGAGGACGAGGCCGTTGGACGCCATCGCCGTGTACGCTATCACGTACACTCGTACGTCACGCGCGCGCTCGCGACGCCTGTCCTGCATTTCAGGCCCACGGCCACCAAGGTCAGGACAGCGGGCCCAGGGACATCCGGCTCGGGCCGGGCTCGCGGCATGCGCCGCCATCACTGCCCGCCATGGGCCCTTCGCCGCGCCGGCGTGCGCGGCGATCCTGCCGGTGGGCGCCGCATGAGACCGACGGTTTTGGTAATCAGGGGCCGAGCAAAGTGACCAGGGCCCACCGCAACGTCAACCTCGCCGCAGTCGTTCTGCCGTTCGCGGCGTTCCTCGCGGCGCTGCCGATGCTCTGGAATCGGTTCGTCGGCCCGCTCGACCTGGTGCTGTTCGTGGTGCTCTACTTCGTCTCCACGCTCGGGATCACCGTGGGCTTCCACCGCTTGATGACCCATCGGGCGTTCGCCACTCATCGCCCGCTCGAGTACTACTGGGCGATCTCCGGCTCGATGGCGGTCGAGGGACCGGTGCTCGGCTGGGTCACCGACCACCGCCGCCACCACGCACACGCGGACGAGGAGGGGGACCCGCACAGCCCGCACGTGGGCCACGGCGACGGCTTTGCCGGCACGCTCCGCGGGCTCTGGCACGCGCACCTCGGCTGGCTCTTCGACCACCCCACCGCGGCCGGGGCCGAGAAGTACGCCCCGGACCTGGTGGAGGACCGCGGGATGCGGCTGGTGTCCAAGCTGTTCGCGCTCTGGGCGGGCCTCGGCCTGGCGATACCGTTCGCGGTCGGCTGGGCCGTTCGCGGCGACCTGGCGGGCGGCCTGCAGGCGTTCTTCTGGGCCGGGCTCGTGCGCGTGTTCCTCGTGCACCACGTGACGTTCTCGATCAACTCGATCTGCCACTTCTTCGGCCGCCGCCGCTTCCAGACCGACGACCAGTCGACGAACGTGTTCTGGCTCGCGATCCCCTCGTTCGGCGAGTCCTGGCACCACAACCACCACGCCTTCCCGCGCTCGGCGCTGCACGGGCTGCGCTGGTGGGAGGTCGACATCGGCGGCCTCGTGATCCGGGCGATGCGTCGCCTCGGCCTGGCCTGGAACGTGGTCATGATCCCCCGCGAGCGCCAGCAGCAGCGGCTCGTGGAGGGCCCAGCGCGCAGGGCGGGCGGCGACGCGGCCCGCGCGGGCGCCTGAGCTCAGAGCGCAGCGCGCCATAACCTCGGCAGCTCGAGCCCGTTCGAAGGCTCCGCAGCGTCGCCGAGCCCGGCTGGCACGCGGCGCAAGCCGGCGGGCGTCCCCCCAAGCGCCGCCGGTCGGCCTACCGGTGATCTCAGGGCGTGGGCGTCTTCTTCGCCTCGCGCTCCAGCACCCGCTCGGCCTCGGCCGCCACGTCGTCCGCCAGGGCGTTCGAGATCGCGCGGAGATAGGCCTTCCCGGAGGCCTCGAGGATGTCCGTCGACACCCCGACGCCCGAGGCCAGCCGACCCTTCAGCTCGAGCAACACGTTCACCTCGCCGAGGGCGTCGCGGCCGCTCGTGACCGCCGAGACGTGGTACTCCTTGAGCCGCGCCTCATGCCCGACGGCGGCGTTGAGCGCGCTGAAGAAGGCATCCACCGGGCCGTCGCCCGTGAAGCTGCCCGACTCGACCTCGCCGTCCGGCATCCGCACGCTGACGCGCGCCAGCGGAGAGCGCACCGACGACGCCTCGATGTCGAAGGAGAGCAGCTCGAACGCCGCCGGCGCCTGCTTCATCTCGTCTGCGATCGCCTCGAGGTCGAGCGCCGTGACCGTCTTCTTCTTGTCCGCGAGCTCCTTGAAGCGCTTGAAGGCCGTGTTGAGCGCGGCTCCCTCGACCTCGAAGCCGAGCTCCTCCAGCGCGTTGCGAAGCGCGTGGCGCCCGGAGTGCTTGCCGAGCACGATCGAGTTCGTCTCGAGCCCGATCGTCTTGGCGTCCATGATCTCGTAGGTGCTGCGCTCCTTCAGCACCCCGTCCTGGTGGATGCCGGACTCGTGCGCGAACGCGTTGCGCCCGACGATCGCCTTGTTGGGCTGCACCTGGTAGCCCGTGATGCGAGACACCATCCGGCTCGTGCGAGCGATCTCGCGCGTCTCGACGCCGGTCCAGAGCCCGTGCGCAGCCTCGCGAACGCGCAGCAGCATCACGATCTCCTCGAGCGAGGCGTTGCCGGCCCGCTCGCCGATCCCGTTCACGGCGCACTCCACCTGGCGACAGCCGGCGAGCAGTCCCGCGAACGAGTTGGCCACCGCCAGGCCGAGGTCGTCGTGGCAGTGGACCGAGGTGGTCACGTCGGCAAGGCCGGGCACGAGCTCGTGGAGGCGGTGCCACATCGCGGCGTGCTCGTCCGGGGTCGAGTAGCCGACCGTGTCGGGCACGTTGATCGTGGTCGCTCCCTCGTCGAGCGCGATCTGCAGCACCTCGGCGGTGAACTCGAGCTCGGAGCGGGTGGCGTCCATCGGCGAGAACTCCACGTCCTCGCAGTGGGCGCGCGCCTGCGCAACCGCGGCCCGGGCCTGCCCCTTCACGTCCTCGCGGCTCGACTGGAGCTGGTGCTCGATGTGGATGTCGCTGGTGGAGACGAACGTGTGGATGCGCGGCCGCTCGGAGTCCTTCACGGCGTGCCAGGCGGCGTCCACATCCTGCGCGCTCGCGCGCGCGAGGCCGCAGATCACCGGCCCGTGCACCTCGCGTGCGATCGCCTGGACGGCCTCGAAGTCGCCGGGCGAGGAGATCGGGAAGCCCGCCTCGATGACATCCACCCCGAGCCGCGCCAGCTGCTGGGCGATCTCGAGCTTCTCGTGCTTGTTCAGCGAGATGCCCGGCGACTGCTCGCCGTCGCGCAGGGTGGTGTCGAAGATGCGTACGCGGTCCTTTTCGCTGCGGTCCATGTCTCTTCCCTCTACCTCGGCCGTGCTGGTCTCCCGTCGAGCTTGCGGCTAGCGGCCGCCACGCGTCATTCCCCCCGAAGGGGGAGGAGCAGGAGAAGTCGCAGCTGGGCCCGGCGCGACATGGACGGCAAGCGTACACGCTGCCCCCTGCTCAGAGCGTGAGCACGACCTTCCCCACGTTCTTGCGCTCGTGGAGGTATCGGTGCGCCTCCGCGCCGTCGTCGAGGCGAAACTCGCGCGCCACCACCGGCCGCAGGGCGCCCGCGCCGATCCAGGCACGCAGCGGCTCCACATACTCGTCGAGCGAGCCGCGCTCGTCCCAGAGCCGCAGCATGTTGAGGCCGATCACCGACTTGGACTCGCGCATCAGCTTGAGAGGGTTGAAGCGCGGCATCTGAGCGAGCACTCGCAGCGCCCGCGTCGGGCTGCGCCGCTCGCCGGCCTGGATCTCCGAGGCGCCGAAGCACACGAGCCGACCGCCCGGCCGCAGCAGCGCGAACGACTGCCTGAAGCTGCGCCCACCGATCGCGTCGAGTGCCAGGTCGATCGGGCGCTCCTCACCCGAGACGCGCCGCACTTCGTCGACCACGTCATGGGTGCGGTAGTCGATCGGGTGGTCGACCCCGAAGCCGCGGATGGCGTCGTGCTTGTCCGGAGAGGCGGTGCCGTAGACCTCCGCTCCCAGGAGCTTCGCGATGTGGGTGGCCGCCACCCCCACGCCGCCCGCCGCCGACTGGATCAGGACGCGCTCGCCCGCCCGCAGCGCGCCGAAGCGCATGAGGCCCGCGCAGGCGGTCAGGTACGTCACCGGCAGCGCCGCGCCCTCGGCGTAGCTCCACCCGTCCGGAAGCGGCATGAGCATGTCCGCGCGCGACAGCGCCATCTGCGCATATCCGCCGAACCGGCAGCCGCCCATCACGCGCTGGTCCACGGCGAGCCCCTGCACGCCCTCACCGAGCGCGTCCACGTCGCCCGCGATCTCGTAGCCGATCACACAGGGCGGCTTGGGAGCGTCGGGGTAGAGCCCGACGCGGGCCAGGAGGTCGGCGAAGTTGACGCCTGCGGCCCGGACGCGGACCCGAACCTCGCCCGGGCCCGGCTCCGGCTCGGGGCGCTCCTGCACCTGCAGCACGTCGGGCGGGCCGTGCTCGGTGATCACGAGAGCCCTCATCGCGGGTAGGCAGCGTATATCGTCATCTCCACCATGAAGACAGCCTCCGCGAGCGGCGTCGATATCAAGGACTCGATCCTCGACGCTGTCGGCAATACGCCGCTGATCCGGCTCTCGCGGCTGGGGGCCCGCCTCAAGCCGCAGCTCGTGGCGAAGATCGAGGCGCTCAACCCCGGCGGGTCGATCAAGGACCGCGCCGCGGTGGCGCTGGTCGAGGCCGCTGAGCGCGACGGGAAGCTGAAGCCCGGCGGCACGATCGTCGAGCCCACGAGCGGCAACACCGGCGCCGGCCTCGCGATCGCCGCCTCGCTCAAGGGCTACCGGGTGATCGCGGTGATGCCAGACAAGATGTCCAAGGAGAAGATCGACCTGCTGCGGGCCTACGGCGCCGAGGTGGTGGTGGCGCCGACCGAGGTGGCGCCGGACTCCCCGGAGTCCTACTACCGCGTGGCCGACCGGCTCACCGAGGAGATCCCCGGCGCCTTCCAGCCGAACCAGTACCGCAACCAGGCGAATCCCGAGGCCCACTACCGCACCACCGGGCCGGAGCTCTGGCGCCAGTCCGGCGGGCGGATCACGCATCTCGTGGCGGGCGTGGGCACCGGCGGGACGATCACCGGGGTGGGCCGCTACCTGCGCGAGCAGAAGGCCGACATCGAGATCATCGGCGCGGACCCGGTCGGCTCGATCTACTCGAACGAGGAGGTCAAGCCGTACCTCGTGGAGGGCGTGGGCGAGGACTTCTGGCCCGAGACCTTCGACCCGTCCGTGGTGGACCGCTACGTCACCGTAGCCGACAAGGACTCGTTCCTGTGGACGCGCCGGCTCGCCGAGACCGAGGGCATCCTCGCCGGGGGCTCGTGCGGCCTCGCGCTCTACGCCGCCTATCAGGTGGCGTGCGAGATCGACGACCCCGACGCGATGGTGGCGGTGATCCTGCCCGACGGCGGGCGCTCCTATCTCTCGAAGATCTTCAACGACGCCTGGATGCGCCAGTACGGCTTCCTCGAGCGCGAGGAGGAGCTGACCGTGGGCGACGTCCTGCGCCGCAAGCACGACGAGGGCGAGATCCCCCCGCTGCTCACCGTCGAGACGCACGCGAAGGTGCGCGACGCGGTGACGCTGCTGCACGAGCATCGGGTCTCGCAGCTGCCGGTGGTCTCGGGCCACGACCCGCACACGGTGGTGGGCTCGGTGAGCGAGCGCGGGCTGCTCCGCCACGCCATGGACGACCCGGCGCTGCTCGGCGCGGAGATCGTGGCGGTGATGGAGGCGCCCTTCCCGGCGGTGTCCGCCGGCGACGGCGTGCGCGAGGCGGTGGAGCTGCTCGCCGACCGGCGCGAGGCTCTGCTCGTGAACATGGACGGCCGCGCGGCGGGCATCCTGACTCGCGCCGACCTGCTCGAGTCGCTCGCGCGGTGAGCCCCGTGCCCGAAGGCGCGCGCTTCGCCACGCGCGCCGTGCACGCCGGGCTCGACCCCGACCCGACCTTTGGTTCGGTGATCCCCGCGATCCACCAGAGCTCCACCTTCGTGCAGCCCGCGCCGGGCGAGTTCGTGGGCCACTACGACTACTCGCGCTCGGCGAACCCCACCCGCTCGGCGCTCGAGGCGGCGCTCGGCGAGCTCGAGGGCGGACACGGGCTGGCGTTCGCGAGCGGCATGGCCGCCACGCACGCGCTGATCACCGCCGTCTGCGGGGCCGGCGACCACGTGATCCTGCCCCGCGACCTCTATGGCGGCACCTACCGGCTGGTCGACAAGATCCTCACTCGCTTCGGGCTCGAGTACGACATGGTCGACCAGACCGACGTCGACTCGCTCGAAGGCGCCCTGCGCCCGCAAACGAAGCTGATCTGGGTCGAGACGCCCACGAACCCGCTGTTGGGGGTGGTCGACATCGAGGCCGTGGTCAGCCGCAGCGGCGAGGCGCTCGTGGCGGTGGACAACACCTTCGCGACGCCGGTGATCCAGCGTCCGCTCGAACTCGGCGCCGACGCCGTGATGCACTCCACCACCAAGTACCTGGGCGGCCACTCCGACGTGATCGGGGGCGCTCTGGTGGTGGGCGACGAGCAGCTCCACGAGCGCCTCCACTTCGTGCAGTACTCGATCGGCGCGGTGCCCGGGCCGCTCGACTGCTTCCTCGTGCACCGGGGCCTGCGCACGCTGCACCTGCGCGTGGCTGCGCACAGCGAGAACGGTCGGGCGGTGAGCGAGTACCTGGCCACCGTGCCCGGCGCCCACGACGTGCGCTGGCCGGGCTACGGCGGGATGGTCTCTTTCCGCCACCCGGACGCCCTGCGGATCGTGGCCGCCACCGAGGTCTTCTCGCTGGCGGAGTCGCTCGGCGGGGTGGAGTCGCTGATCGAGGTGCCTCAGGCGATGACCCACCAGTCGGTGGAGGGCTCGGACGCCGCCGTGGCGCCGGACCTGGTGCGCGTATCGTGCGGCGTGGAGGCGCCGGAGGACCTCGTGGAGGACCTGCGCCGGGCGGTCGAGGGCCTGGCGGCCTAGAGCGAGACCGTCCGGCCGGCGGCGAAGCCGTCCGTGGCCACGATGCGCTCGACCACCTCGCGCGGCACCGGGCTGTCCGCGGTCACGAGCATCACCGCTCCGCCGGCCGCCTCGTCCTGCGTCTGGCGGCCCACGGCGGCCGAGACGATGTTGATGCCGCAGTTGCCGAGCTCGGTGCCCACGCGGCCGAGCATGCCGGGCCGGTCCTCGTAGCGAAACACGGCCAGGTGGCGCTCGAGCTGGACGTTGAAGCGCGACCCCCAGGCCTCGAGCAGGTGTGGCCGGTGGCCCCGCCCGAGCGCCGTGCCCACCGCGCGCGTGCGCGCCCCGCCGCTCACCACGCTTACGCGCATCAGGTCCGTGAAGTCCCGGGCCTGGGCGCTGCTCGTCTGCGACACGGCGATGCCTCGCTCGCGGGCGATCGCCGGCGCGTTCACGTCGTTCACCTCTTCCTCGATGTGGCCGCTCAGCACGCCCTTGAGCACCTGCACGGTGAGCAGGCGGGTGTCGCGCTCGGCGATCCGGCCCAGGTACTCGACATCCACCGCGTCCACCGAGGGCCGCTCCGCCAGGGCGCTCGCGATCCGCCCGAGGTCGCGCGCCAGCGGCAGGAACGGGCCGAGCGCGTCGAGGTCCTCCGGGGCGATCGCCGGTACGTTCACGGCGCTCGTGACGACGCCGCCGGTGAGCGCCGCCACCACCTGCTCGGCGGCCTGGTAGCCGGCGCGGTCGGTGGCCTCCGCGGTGGAGGCGCCTAGATGAGGCGTGACCACCACGTCCGGCCTGCCGAACAGCACGTGCTCCGTGAGCGGCTCCCGGCGGAACACGTCGAGCGCCGCGCCCGCCACCTTGCCCGACTCGAGCGCAGCGTGAAGGTCCTCCTCCACGAGCAGCTGGCCGCGCGCCACGTTGATGATGCGGACCCCGTCCTTCATCTTCGAGAATGCGGCGGCGTCGAGCCAGTTCTCGGTCTCGGCGGTCACCGGCAGGTGCATCGTGAGGAAGTCGGCTCGCGGGTAGAGCAGCTCCGAGGACTCCGCTCGCTCCACCCCCAGCTCGCGAAAGCGCTCCGCGGCCACGTAGGCGTCGAAGGCCACCACGTGCATCCCAAAGGCGAGCGCGCGCTGCGCCACGAGCTGGCCGATGCGGCCAAAGCCGAGCACCCCGAGCGTCTTCTCGTAGAGCTCCACCCCGCTGAAGCGCGAGCGCTCCCACGTGCCCCCGGTGAGCGACGCGTGGGCCTGCGGCACGTTGCGAGCGAGGGCGAGCAGCAGCGCCAGCGTGTGCTCGGCGGCCGTGATCACGTTCGACTGCGGGGCGTTGGCCACGATCACCCCGCGCTTGGTGGCGGCGTCCACGTCGACGTTGTCCACCCCCACGCCGGCGCGCCCGATCGCCTTCAGGCGACGGGCCCTGTCGAGGAGGTCCCCGGTCACCGTCGTGGCGGACCGGATCAGGAGGCCGTCGAACTCCCCGATCCGGCGCTCGAGCTCCCCGTGCGGCCAGTCGGCGCCGAGCTCGACTTCGAGCCCGGCCGCTCTGAGCAGCTCCACGCCCGAGTCGCCGATCGTTTCCTTGACGAGGACCTTCACGCCGTGGCCGCGGCGGGCACGCCCGCCTCGAGGACCTGCTGGGCCGCGGCCACGCCGGCGCCCAGCTCCACCTCGTGGCCGAGCTCGCGCAGCGTCATCTCCAGGGCCGCGACCGTCACGACGATGTCGAACGGCCCGAACCAGCCGCAGTGGGCGATCCGCGCGATCTTCCCCTTCAGCCGTCCCTGCCCGCCGGCGATCGTGACGTTGAAGCGCTCGCGCATCAGCTTCGGAACCCGGGCGCCGTCGATGCTCTCCGGGAGCGACACGGCGGTGACCACGTTCCCGCTCTCGCCGCTTCCGCCGAGCAGCTCGAGGTCGAGCGCCCTCACCGCGGCGCGCGTGGCGCGGCCGAGGAGCTCGTGGCGGCGGTAGACCTGCTCGAGCCCCTCGGCCTCGATGAGCCCGAGCGCCACGTCGAGGGCCGCCACGAGGCCGACCGCCGGGGTGAAGGGGCTGTCCGGGGGGCTCGCGCGCTGGCCGCTCGCAGTGGGGCCCCAGTCGAAGTAGAAGCGACGCCCGGGCGCCGCGGCGGCGCGCTCGAGCGCGGCCTCGTTGGGGCTGGCGAACGCGAGGCCGGGCGGCGCCATCAGCGCCTTTTGCGAGCCGCCCACCAGCACGTCGATGCCCCACTCGTCTTGCGGACATGGGACCGCCCCGATCCCGGAGACGGCGTCCACCACGATGAGCGCGCCATGGCGGTGGGCGACCTCCACCAGCTCGCGGACGTCGTTCACGACCCCGGTCGAGGTCTCGGAGAGCGTGGTGAGCACGAGCTCCGGGGAACCGTGCTCGCTCAGCCTCGCGTCCAGCTCCGCGGGCTCGATCCGGCGCCCCCAGTCGGTCTCCCAGTGGACCGTCCGTGCCCCATAGGCGTCGCAGAGCTCCGCCCAGCGCTGCCCGAAGCGCCCGCAGCCGGCCACGAGCGCCGGCTCACCCGGGCGCACCAGGTTCGCCACGGCGGACTCCATCGCACCGGTGCCGGAGCTCGCGAACACGAGCACCTCGTTGCGGGTGCCGAACACGTCCTTGAGGCGGGCCAGCACGCGCGCGTACAGCTCGGTGAACGCGGGCGAGCGGTGGTAGAGCATCGGCTCGGCCATCACCTGCGAGACCGCCGGCGGCAAGGGCGTGGGACCCGCTGTCATCAGGTACTGCTTGACGTAGGGGTTCGCCATCCGACGGCGAGACTATCGAGCCGCTCAGGCGATCAGGCGCAGCACGGCGAGGGCGATCCTGAGCGTGGCGGTGATGGTCTGGGAGTCGTCGAGCTCCTGCTCGAGATCGTCGCGGAACTGCTCGTCGGTGGCGGCCAGGACCGCAACCAGGATCCAACCTGCGGTGGCGAGGAGCGACAGGACGAGCGCCACGGTTCCGATGATCCAGCCCGCCTTCGCGAGCCCGCCGTGCTTGGGAGTCTCGCCCGCCGCGACCTTCTGCTTGCCCTTGCGCGAGTAGACCATGCCGGCCACCGCACACCCCACGGAGACGAGGCTCGAGAGCCCGCCGGAGATCAGCAGCAGCCCGGCCGAGACGAGCGACAGCACGAACCCGGCCACGGCCGGGCCGTTGTCGGGAGCGGCCTGCTGGGGGTAGCCCCACTGCTGGCCGTAGGGCGGGTAGCCGTGGCCGGGCGGCGGCGGGTAGCCCTGGCCTGGCGGCGGTGGGTAGGCCTGGCCC
>DASQNF010000005.1:0-4499 GCA_035645115.1 Thermoleophilaceae bacterium
CCCGGATGAAGCCACTGCCGTTGGCGAGGATGTCGAGCACGCCGGCCGCGAGCTGCTCCTCACGCGCGGTCGCGGGAGCGGAGGCCGAGGGTTCGTCGTCGGAGGTCCCGGCGGAGGTGCCTTCAGACGTACCTTCCGAGGTGCCCTCAGAGGTGTCCGACGAAGTGCCTTCGGACGTGTCCTCAGACGTGCCTTCGGAGGTGTCCTCGGAGGTCCCTTCCGAGGTGTCCTCAGAGCTGTCCTCCCCGGCGGCTTCACCCGCGCCGGCGCGCGCTTCGAGCTCGCGCGCCGCGAAGCTCTCGCTCTCGGTCTGCGAGGGCTCCTCCTCGGCGCCGCCCGAGGCGTCCAGGATCGCCGTGACGAGGTCGGGCTTGCGCTTCGAGCGGTACCCCTCCAGCCCGAGCTCCGACGCGATCGCGTGGAGGTCGGCCAGCGGGCTGTCCTCGAGATCCTCTCTCCTGAGCACGGACATGGCGGCGCCGTACCCTACCTGCCGCGCCGGCCGACGCAGCAGCCCGCGCAACCTGCGCCGAGCCCTCACCTGTCCTCCTCGACGGCGTCCAGGACCAGCTCCATGAGCCGCGCCAGCGTGCCGTCCACATCGTGGTTGTCGATCACCGCCACTCCCTCGGAGCGCGCACGCTCCCAGAGGTGATCCTGCAGGCGCCGGATGTCCTCGAACCGCGCCAGGTAGCGCTCCGCCGGACGCGTCCCGGGGCGGTGCGAGAAGTGCCCGCGGTGGAGCTCCGCGTCCCCCACCACCACGAGCGCCTCCACGAGCACGCAGCGCTCGCGCGTGCGCGGGTGTACCCCGCCGGGAACCACGTGCACGCCCTCGACCACCACGGGCTTCCCCTCGTTCGCGGCACGTTCGACGATCGCCGCGATCCCGGTGCCCACACGCTCGGCCTGGTCGCGGTAGCCCGCGATCCCGCCCGCGTCGAAAGCCGAGTGGTGGACGCTCGGCATCGCCTCGTGTGTGAAGAAGGCCCGTAGCACCTGCCGGATCACGTCGGTGGCGATCACGCGGTTGACGCCGAGCCGCGCGGCGAGCATCGTCGCAAGCGTGGACTTGCCGACTCCGGTGGTCCCTCCGAGCAGCACCACCAGCGGGCGGTCGAGGCGGTCGAGGCGCCGCCAGCCCCGGTAGCGGCGCAGGGTCGCCTCCCCCTCCTCGCTGAGCAGCACCTCCTCCGCCAGCGCGTGCAGCGCGGCCGTGTCGATCTCGAGCGCGCCGCGCGCAGCGAGTCGGGCCTCGACCATCCGCGCCAGCTCGAACGCGCGCTCGTCCGAGAGCCCCGTGGCCGAGATCGACTGCGCCATCAGCCCCTTCGAGTACGGGAGCCCGTGGCCCTTGTGGTAGACGATCGTCTCAGCCGGCATCGCGGTAGAGCTTGACGAGCGCCTCGTCGAGGCCGTCGCCGACTGGCCGGTTGCGGATGAACACGACCCGCGCGCCCTGCGCCCGCGCGCGAAGCGCCACCGTGTCGACCGCGGCCGCCTTCAGCTCCGTGAGGTAGACGTCGCAGCCCGCGGCGGCGGCACGCGCGAGGTCCGCGCCGAGCGCGTCCCGGCGGGCCAGGTTGGTGGACGCCACGAGCGCCTCGACACCCTCCACGGCGGGCGCGCCCGTGGTGAAGAGGGCCACCCGTGCATCGGCGGGCAGCGGCTCGAGCGGCTCCGGGCGCAGCTCGAATCGCAGCGAGCCGGCCGGCGGATCGGGCGCGCTCGCGGCCGCCAGCACGAGGTCCGCTCGCGCCAGCCGGTACTCCGCGAACGGCTCGCGCGCACCCGCCCCGAGCACGCACACCGTCCGCTCCACCTCCACCGGCGGGATGCACGCGCCGGAGCCCTCGAACACGATCGCGCCCGGCTCGAGCGACGCCGCGAGGGCGGCCCCGGCCGGGACGTTCGACGCGGCCGGCGCCCCCGCGAAGCCGCCCCCCACCCGCCGGCAGCCGACCGTCCGCACGCCGGCCACCAGAGCGTCCTCGAGGTAGTCGGAGGCGGCGTGAGCGCCCGCCTCGGAAAGAGCGATCAGCTTGTCCAGGCCGATCGGCGGCTCGGCAACGCGCGGCTCGGCCGGCCCGCCGCGGCCCATGCAGACGATCACCGGGTCAGCTCCGAGGTCACGCAGCAGGCCCGCCCAATGGCCGGCCACGGCCGTCTTGCCGGTCCGCTTGCCGGTGCCGATCACCGCGAGCTTCGGGCCCGCGTAGTCGACCGGCTCGTAGCGCGGCGGCTCGAGCAGCGCGCCGGGCGCCTCGTAGCGCAGCCCGAGGCTGAGGGCGAGTGCGGCGAGCCGCAGCTTGGCCGAGGCCGGCAGCACCGGCTCGTCGGCGAGGTCGATCACGGCGTCGGCCCGCGGCGCGAGCCGTTGCAGTGCCGCGGCCGGGTCAGTCTCGACCCGCCGCCCGTAGTGCTGCTCGAGCGAGCCCGGCCCGAGCTTCTCCTCGCCCCCGCAGAAGACGACCCCGGCGAGGTCGAGCCCCGCCAGGGCCTCCCGCACGGCGGCGGGATGGTGCTCTCCGTCTATCAGTGCGATGGCTGGCACGGCCGGCATTGTCGCCGCCGTGCCGCTCACGCGCGCAGTCGCGCGCCGCTCGCGCTCAACCGAGCCGCGACCGGCAGGCGGTCGCGGGTGCCGCTACGACTCGCGCGGGATCTCTCCCCTCCACTCGCCGGTCTCCTCCCCGCGCGACTCGATGAACTCCTTGAACCGCTGAAGGTCGCCCTTGATGCGGCGATCGTCTGCGCCCAGCGCGGCGCCGATCTTCTCCTTCACGCCCTCGGGCGCCCAGTCCATCTGGACCATGACCTTGGTCTGCTGGTCGGAGAGCTTGTGGAAGGTCACCACGCCGGCGTTGTCCTTGCCGTCGACGTTCCGCCACGCGACCCGCTCCTCCGGGCTCTGCTCGGTGATCTCGGCGTCCCACTCGTGGCGCTCGCCCCCGAGCTCGGCGACCCAGTGCAGATGCCGATCGTCGGTCTGGCGCACCTCCTCGATTCCCTCCATGAAGTGCGGGAAGTCCTCGAATTGAGTCCACTGGTTGTATGCACGCGAGATCGGGACCTCGACCTCGATTGACTGTTCGATCGTCTGTGTAGCCATACCTTTGCGCTACCCGGCCTCGCGAGGTGGAAACGGCCCGATCGGGGGGTTTCGGGGCTACCCGTGGGCGGTCTCGCCGAGCAGCCCCTGGTCCTTTTGGTACTCGTAGCTGCGCGGGTCGAACGACAGGAGCACGTCGGACTCGTGGAACGGGTACTTGCGCGAGATGGTCACGCGATCGGAGGCGGCCTCGATCAGGTTGTAACAGGGCTTCGTCTTGCCGCGCAGCCGGGTGGTCGAGACGGTGCCGGCGTTCACCACGAACAGGTTCTCGAGCCGCCACGCGTAGGGGACGTGCTTGTGGCCGGAGAGCACGAGATGCACGTCCGCTCGCTGCAGCGTCTCGAGGGTGTCGCCCGCGTCGTGGACCACGTTGCGCTCGCGCCCGGTGCCGGGCACCGGCAGCAGGTGGTGGTGGAGCACGAAGATGCGCAGGAACGCCTCGCGCTCGCCGAAGCGCTCGACGATCCACGGATAGCGGCCCCGGCCGATGACGCCATGGTCGAGATCGGGCTCCGTGGAGTCCACTGCCACGATCGAGATCCCGTCGTGGTGGAGCGTGGCGCTGCGCTCCCCCATCAGCTCCTCGAAGTGCACGTAGCCGACGTTGCGCGAGTCGTGGTTGCCCGGGATCACGATCAGGCGCTCGCAGGCGATCCGGGCCAGGTAGTCGGCCGCCTGCTGGAACTCGGCGCGCAGGCCGTCGCCGGTGAGGTCGCCCGAGACGATCACGACGTCGGGAGCGAGCTCGTTCACCTCGAGGATCGCGCGATCGAGGAGGGTGGGGACGAAGTGGGGCGAGCCGCAATGGAGGTCCGACAGCTGGGCGATGGTGACGGGCTTCACGACGCCTCCCGGCGCAACCCGGGCGCGAGCGCCAGGTGCGGGTCCGCTGGGACCGACTCCTCGAGCGCCGCTCGCACCCGCAGGTAGTCACGCGCGCCCGCCACGTCGTGTACGCGCAGGATCCGGGCGCCGCCGCGCACGGCCGCCCCCACCGCGGCGAGCGTGCCGGCGTCGCGCTCCGCCGGACGACGCCCGGTGAGCGCGCCGATGAAGTCCTTGCGCGACACCGCGAGCAACAGCGGCCGGTCGAGCTCCGCGAGCTCGGGAAGCCCGCGCAGCAGCTCGACCGACTGCGCCGGCGTCTTCGCGAGGTCGATGCCCGGGTCGAGCACGGTCCGGTCCTCCTCGACCCCCGCCGCGAGCGCTTGCCCCAAACGCTCACGCAGGAACTCGGCGACGTCCGCGACCACGTCGTCATAGCGCGGGAAGCCCTTGATCTTGGGTGGCACGCGAGTGTGGGTGATCACGAGCGCGGCGCCGGCGAGCGCACACGCCGGCGCCAGCTCGGGGTCGCTCAGGCCGCTCACGTCGTTGACCATGG
>DASQNF010000006.1:0-2352 GCA_035645115.1 Thermoleophilaceae bacterium
GCTGCCGCAGATCCCCATTTTCTCTCCCACCGACAGCGCCAGCGCGGCCACCACGCCGGAGTGCTCGTGCAACTCCGGGCGCCCCTCCGCGAGCACGCGCATGACGATGTCTCGAGTCTGCTGCTTGGCAGACAGGCGGCCAACTCGCTTGTCGGCGTACATGCGCTGGTCGGCCAAGACGAGCGCCGTGGTGGCATCGCGCGCCTCGTCGGGAATCACGACCTGGCCCCATGACGCCTGAATCGCGAAGCCCTCGCCGCGTTCGCTCAGGGCCTCCAGGCATGCCGCGACGAGGTGACGGCCGTCGTTCGCGGGCATCGGTCCGAGGATGCAGAACTCGTCGCCTCCGAGCCGGAACGCAACTCCGCGGCGCTCCACGGCCTCTGAGAGCTTTCGGCTGAGGCGCCGCAGCAGCAGGTCGCCCTCCAGGTGGCCAAAGGAGTCGTTGTACGCCTTGAAGCCATCAAGGTCGAAGAACACGAGCAGGCGGCGCTCGTCGACGCCGCCGAGGTCCTCCATGAGCCGGCGCCGGTTGGGCAGCCCCGTGAGAGCGTCGTGGTATCCGAGGTACTCGAGCTGCGCCTCGAGGCGCTTCCGTTCGCCGATGTCGAAGATGGATCCGTCCAGATAGAGGACCTCGTCGTAGGCGCCGCAAATTGCCCGCCCTTGCTCGTGCACCCAGAGGACGTCGCCGTTGGCTGTGAGCACTCGGTACTCGAGGATGAACGGCTCCCGCCGCGCCACGGACGCGTCCACCCCCGCCTCCACCATGGCGCGGTCGTCGGGATGAATGACGCTCGCGTAGGACCGTGCCTCGTTTCCGATGAACTGCGCCGCGGGGTAGCCGGTGATCTGCTCGATCCCGCTGCTCATGAACTCCATCTCCCAGTCGCTCTTGAACGCGCACCGGTAGACCGCGCCGGGCACGTTGTCGACCAGCGCCTCGAGCCATTGCCTGTCCCGCATACAGGTATTCTCGACCGCGCGGGCGGGGTACTTGAGCGGGGGTGCGGGAGAGCGAGACGGCAATCCCGTCCTTGGCGCCCTCGGGCGGTGTCCTGCTGGCCTAGACTCGGTGGCCATGCTCGACGCCCTCGCCGTTCCGCCCCGCCTCGTCGTGCGCGCACTGGATGACCTGCACACGCTCGCGCAGGGCGTCCGCCGGTTGACCGATCGCGACGGGGACCTCGAGGCCTTGCTCGAGGCGGTGCGGGCGCTGCCGCGCACTGAGGACGAGCTGTCGGCGAATGTCGCCGCGCTTCGGGACGACATCAGGGGCCTGCACGCCTGGCTCCAGCCACTCCACAAGGAGCTCACCGATCTCGACGAGACAGCTGAGGCGCTCGAGCGTTCGATGGGCAGCCTTCAGGCGATGCTGAAGAAGCTTCCCGGGATCTGAGCTCCGCGTCGAGCCTGGACACCGAGGCGGCGTAGCGGGTCACAGGCAGCGAGTCCTACGCTGGCTCAACCGCCTGGGCGAAGCACTTGCATCGCTGCGACGAATCGGCCCTATGGTGGTCTACGACCGGTTCGCGAACTCCGTTCGGAGGCATCATCACTATCCGCCGCGTTGTTCTCGTCCTCTCGGCCTGCGCTGCCGCCGCGCTGGCCTGGGCGCCGCCCGCGCTCGGCTCGGCGCCCGTGGTTCCCGGCGGTGAGCACGCCGATCACGGCGCCCGTGCAGCGTACGTGCTCGGCGGCAAGCGGTGGCCCGGCCGGCCCGCGCGAATTCCTTACTACAACGCCACCGTCTACAAGGCGGAGGTGCGCAAGGCGCTCGCCGCTTGGAACGCGAGCGGTGCGCGACTGCGGTTCGTCGCAGTGCCGAGGCGCAGGGCGCGCGTCGTCGTCTCTCACTTCGGGCGGGTGCCTCAGCCGCAAGTCTGCTTCGGCCGGGCCCAGCTCGGCTACTCGCCCGGGAGGGTGGCGTCGGTCTGGCTCCCCCGCGGCTGCGCGAGCAGGGTCGTCACGCACGTCGCGACGCACGAGTTTGGCCACATCCTCGGCCTCAACCACGAGAACCGTCGTTGCGCGACCATGAACGCGGTTGGCGGCTCCGGGTCACGCTGTCCCCAGGTCGGGGCGCAGCCCTGGATGCGGCGCTGCCGTCTGCTCGAGGCCGACGACGTGCGCGGCGCGATCCGGCGCTACGGGGGACGCATGCAACCGCTCGCGCCGGCGTTCTGCGAGGTCTCACCGGCTCCCGGCGCTCCCAGTGAGCTGGTCGCGACCTTTGACCCGGCCGAGCGCATCGTTCGGGTGAGCTGGAGGAACCCGACCACGCCCGGCCTCGCTTTCGCGCACGTGGCGGCCAAGCCGGGCGGCTGCCCGCCGAGCTTCGACGATGCGCTC
>DASQNF010000007.1:0-3011 GCA_035645115.1 Thermoleophilaceae bacterium
CCGCCGGCGCGGCGGCCACGGCCTGGTGGTGCGGCTCGCCGCGCTCAGGCCGCCTCGCCCGCCAGCGCCTCCGCTCGCGCGAGCAGCTCGGCCGCGCCCGCCGCCGTCATCCGCTCCGCCACTAGGGCGCCGAGCGCGGCCGACGAGCGAGCGTCTGCGTCCAGCGAGTCGCGGATCCACTCGGAGCCGTCCGGGAGCCCGACGAACGCCGTCAGCTCGAGGGCCTCGCCGGACAGCCGCGCGTGCGCCCCGACGGGCGTGTTGCAGGTGGCGTCGAGGCCCGCGACCAGCGCCCGCTCGGCGGTCAGGCAGACGAGCGCCGAGCGTTCGGTGAGCGCCTCGGCCGCCGCGGCGGCCGCGCGATCGCCGGCGCGCGCCTCGAGCGCGAGGCAACCCTGCCCGGGAGCCGGCACCAGCTCGCCGAGCGGCGCGCCCTCGGCCGCACGCCCGAGCCGCTCGAGCCCGGCGCGGGCGAGCACGATCGCGTGGAAGTCGCCGCCGGCGAGCCGTGCGAGGCGCGTGTCGACGTTGCCCCGCAGCTCGCGCACCTCAATGTCGGGACGCAGCGCGAGCAGCTGCGCGCGGCGCCGCACGCTTGCGGTCCCCACCACCGCGCCCGAGTCGAGCGCGCCCAGCGAGAGCGCGCCGCAGAGCGCGTCGCGCGCGTCGGCGCGCTCGGGAACGCCCACGATCGCGAGCCCGTCGGGCAGCGCGCTCGGCACGTCCTTGGCGGAGTGCACCGCCAGGTCGATCGAGCCCGACAGCAGCCCCTCCTCCAGCTCCTTGACGAACCGGCCCTTGTCGCCCGCGCCGCGCCGCCGGTCCCCCATCGTCGTCGTCGGGACCAGCTCCACCTCGCCCGGCAGGCGCTCCGCCACCCAGTGCGCCTGCGCGAGCGCGAGCGCGCTGGCGCGGGTGCCGAGCCGGATCACGCGGGCCTGCGGCGGTGCTCCGAGAGCCGCGTGACCTCCGCCTCCGGGGCGAGCGCCGACTCGAGCCCGAACAGCTCGTGGAGCGCGTTCACGTAGCGGTAGGAGGCCTCCCTGCCGGCGGATCCCTTGAGCCGCACGGTCGGCTCGTGCAGCAGCCGGCTGACCACGGCGCGCGCCATACGTGCGAGCCGCTCGCGGTCGGAGTCCGAGAGCGACTCCCACGCGGACTCGTTCTCGCGCAGCACCTGCTCGACGATCTCATCCGCGCGGCGGCGCAGCGCGGAGATCGTGGGCACCACGTCGAGCGAGGCGAGCCAGTCCTCGAAGCGCGCCAGCTCCTCGCGCACGATCGCCCGGGCCGGCTCGGCCTCGGACTCGCGCGCGCTCAGGTTGCGGGCCACCTCGTGCTGGAGGTCGTCCATGTCGTAGAGCGCGATGCCGGGGCAGTCGCGCACGTCGGGGTCGATGTCCCTCGGCACGGCGAGGTCGAGCAGGACGAGCGGCCGGCCCATGCGCGCCGCGGCCACGTACTGGAGCTCCTCGCGCCCCAGGATCTGGTGCGGCGCGCCCGTGGAGGCCACGACGATGTCGGCGTGCTCGAGCTCGCGCGGAAGGTCGTCGAACGACACCGCCCGTCCGCCGTAGCGGCGCGCGAGGCTGAGTGCGCGCTCGTAGCGCCGATTTGCGACGAACAGCGCCTCGACCCCGCGCTCGGCCAAGGCGCGGGCGGTGAGCTCCGCGTTCTCGCCGGCGCCGATCACGAGCACCCGCCTGTCGGTGAGATCGCCGAGGAAGCCCGCGGCCAGCCGCACCGCCACCGAGGAGACCGACACGCCGGCGCGCGAGAGCTCGGTCTCCGAGCGTGCCCGCTTGCCGGTCGCGAGGGCGTCGCGGAAGAGCCGGTTCGACACCGGCCCGGTCACGCCCTCCACCAGCGCCAGCTCGTAAGCGCGCTTGACCTGGCCCTGGACCTCGGCCTCGCCCACGATCATCGAGTCGAGCCCGGCCGTGACCGAGAACAGGTGCTCCACCGCCTCGGCTCCGCGCAGCGAGTAGATCGCGCCGAGCAGCTCGGTTGGACGCAGCCCGGACTGGCGCGAGATGATCCCCAGTGCGGCGTTCTCGGCCTCCACGGCGTCCGCCGTGACTAGGTAGAGCTCGGTGCGGTTGCACGTGGAGATCGCCACGGCCTCGTGCACCGCGGCATGGTCGAGCAGCTCGGCGAGCACGCGCGAGGCGCGCCCGTCGGGCAGCGCGAGCTTCTCGCGCAGGGCAAGCGGAGCGGTCTTGTGGGAGGCGCCGAGCGCCAGCAGCTCGCCCGTCATTCGTCGTCCAGCTCCCCGATCTCGCGGCCGATGCGGGCGATCTTCGCGGCGATGATCGCCACGTATACGAGGATCAGCCCGAGGAAGACGACGTACGCGCCGGCCACGTACTTCCCGGCCTCGTCAAGCGGCAACGCGGGCACGGTTCCTCAGCCTCTTCAGTCGCATCGACGCGTGCTTGGCGGTCAGCTCGAGCTTCCACAGGGTCACGAACAGGAGCGCCATCCCGAGCAGCGAGATGAGGAACGTGAGCCGCATGTCGCCCGGCAGGCTGCCGCCGGTCTGGGAGAGCACGCGCGGGTGCGTGTAGGCCTCCGCGAGCCGCACGGCCACGAAGTTGAGCGGCACGAACGCGCCGGCGGTGATCGCGAACACCGACGAGTAGCGCGCCTGGCGGTCCGGGTCCTCGATCGAGAAGCGCAGGGGGTAGTAGACGCAGTAGAGCAGGAACACGACGAGGAACGACACCAGCACGGGCTCGTCCCAGACCCACCAGTGGCCCCACGATGCCTTGGCCCAGATCGCGCCCGTGGCGAGCACTCCGCAGCCGAGGATGATCGACATGTGGATGGCCACGTAGGAGCGCAGGTCCCAGGCGCTGTCGCCGCTGCGTAGGTGCCGGATCGCGAACACGCCCCCTGCGACGAACCCGCAGAGGGCCACGATCGCCATCGGCACGTGCACGTAGAAGATCTTCTGCACGAAGCCCTGATCGGCGTCGAGCGGCGCGTAGAAGAAGACGAGCGCCATCGCC
>DASQNF010000008.1:0-1940 GCA_035645115.1 Thermoleophilaceae bacterium
GACGGATCCGCTGCGAAGCGGGTCGTCGTCGCTTCCCGCGACCACGGCGCCCACGCCCAGCAGGTCGAGCAGCGGCGGCAGCTGGCCGGGCAGCACGCGACGCTGCTGCACCAGGGCGTCGGTGGTCAGCAGCAGGTCGGCCGCGTGCAGGTCCGCGTACGGCACCACGTAGCGCACGGCCACCGGACGCTCGCTCAGGGAAGGCAGGATCGGGTCCTGGGGGGAGCCCCAGCGGTAGAACGGGAACACCTGCCCGGGCAGCACCATCGCTCGGGTCCCGGCCGGCAGATCCCTGTCGAGGTCGGCGGCGGCGCGCTCCCAGGCGCTCGGCAGCTCGCCGTAAGCGACCTGCGAGTCGATCGCCCGCCCGCGCGCGAGCGGCCACGCCGAGAGCACGAGCAGCGCCAGCCCGAGCGCCGCGGCCAGCGCACGCGCCGCGCTCCCGCGGGCGCCGAGCACGGCCCAGGCGCGGGCGGCCGCCGCTCCGCCGAGGCAGGCCAGTGCGATCGCGAGCAGCGGCGCCGCCTTGTAGCTCGTGCGCAGGAACTGCACCGGCTCGGCCCGGTAGTAGACCGCCTCGAGCACGCGCCTCAGCGGAGTGCCGTCGGGGTAGCCGGCCATCACGATCACGAGCCCGGCGAGTCCCATCAGCAGGAAGAAGGGGCCGTAGCGCCAGCGCCGGGTCCAGGCGAAGCCGGCGAGCGCGAGCGCCGGCACGATCAGCGAGGCGAGCACAACCGGGAGCGAGAACAGCATCGTGTCCGAGGTGTCGAAGTAGGGCACGAGGCGGTCGCCGAACCCCACGCCGAGATAGCTGACCCAGTAGCCCATCAGCCGCAGGGCCTCGCTCGCGCTCGAGGTTGCCCAGATCGCGCCCGCCGACTCCGTGAACGGCAGGAAGTTGAGCCCGTAGCGCGCGTGCGCCGCCACCGGCACGATCCACCAGAGCGAGGCCGCCAGCGCCAACGGCGCGGTTCGGACCAGCACCGCGCGCGCGGCCCGCGCACCGGCGCCGCCCACGCTCGCCTCATATGCGAGCAGCAGCAATGGGCCCACCAGCAGCCAGCCGGTCACGGCCGCGTTCACCCCGCCGCCGGTGGCCGCGAGCACGAGCGCGAAGGCGGCCGGCATGCGCCAGCCGCGCGGGTCGGCCATGGCCCGGTGCACCACGAGCAGCAGCCACGGGAGCGCCGCGTAGCCGAGCAGCGTCACGCTGGTGCGGTTGGCGAACACGACCACGTACGGGTTGAGCAGCACGAGTGCGCCGGCGGCCACGTGCGCGACGCCGCGGCGCTCGCTCCAGGTCGAGTCGAGCAGCCGCACCACCCCCCAGGCGGCCAGCGCCAGCAGCGTGCCGAGCCAGAGCCGCTGCACGAGCCAGGGCGAGAGCCCGAGCGCGTGCCCGAGCGCGAAGAACGGGCCCATCGGGAACAGGTAGCCGGCGTACTGGCCGGCCTGCACCTGGCCGAGCCCGCCCGACGAGCTCCACAGCGACGCCACGTCGGCTAGGAAGCCGGCCGGGTCCACGTGCAGGTCGATCTTCGTGTCGGCCACCGCCGTGCCGGGCCGCTGCGCGAGCGTCAGCGCGTAGGCGGCCGCGGCGAGCCCGAGCGGCGCCAGGGCGCCGCGCCGGGGGGTCCTCACCCCCACCCCCCGCCGCTACGCTTGCGCGCCGTGCCGACGATCGTCCGCCTCGCAGTCGCTGCCGTGGCCCTGGCGCTCGCCGTGCTCGTGCTCTCGTGGCGCTCGGCCGACCGGGCCTGCGAGAGCGCCGGGCGCGAGGTGCTCCTGAACGCCCGCACGGGCGGCGCCGGGCTCCGCGAGGCGCTCCGAGAGGTGCGCGAGCGCTGCCACGGCGTGGACGCGCTCGTGGCGTCCTCCACCGTCCTGCTGCGCAACGGGCGCAGTGCCGCGGCGGCGTCGAGCGCCCGCGAAGCGGT
>DASQNF010000009.1:0-2271 GCA_035645115.1 Thermoleophilaceae bacterium
CGCTCGGGCCACCAGCACGACCGCGCAGAGCGCTGCTGCGAGCGCCGCGCGCGCAAGCGAGAAGTGCCCGAAGCGCGTGTCGGCCACCGACTCGATCGCATCCCAGCGGAAGCCCTCCTCGAGCCCGCCGCCGCCCGCCGCCGCTCCCTGGAGCCCCAGGCCGACGAGCGCTACCACGGTGAGCGCGGCGGCCAGCGCAGCCAGGATCCCGAGCAGCCGGCGGCGCACGTGCTCGGCCGCGGAGCGCAGTGTGAACACCATCGCCGCGGCCCCGCCCACGCACAACAGCAGCAACGTGAAGTCCACGAAGCGCCCGCCGAGGTAGAAGGCCGACACCGTGAACGGAGTGTCCTTCAGCACCTGCGCGGCCACACCGCTCGGCTGGGGCCCCGCCTCGCCCACGTGGAACACCCACGCGCCGTTGATCGGATCGGAGTCCGCCGAGATGGCGCGCCAGGCCACCGTGTAGGTGCCACGCTCGAGCTCGCCGTCGATCTCGACCTGCACCTCCTCGGGCGCCGGACGCATGATCTCGCCGGCGTCGACCCGCTCGCCGTCGCCGTCGTAGACCGCGAGCGAGCCGAGTGCGGTCTCTACCGGCTCGTCGAAGCGCAGCAGAACGTGCTTCGGCGAGTGCTCTACGACGCCGTCGCGGGTCGGCTCGGTCGCGATCAGCGTCGAGTGGGCTGCTGCGGCAGGGGCGAGCGCCAGCAGCGCCGCCAGCACGGCGGCCCCGAGCACACCCCGTATTGCGAGGCGAACCAACAGGTCGAATCCCTCCTTCCGCGCGCCGCGGTAAAGCCGGCGCGCCCTCGGTTGCCTAGGTCAGGCGAGGGCGGGAGGGGCGCGCGGCCCGTGGCCCGGCGCCAGCACGGAGGCCGCGACGAGCGCGGCGGGCCCAACGTGACGCAGGAGGCGCAGCGGTGAGAGCGCCGTGGGCGCGGCCGCCGGCAGCGCCTCGGCGAGCAGGCGGCCGAGGCCGTATCCGAGTCGATACAGGCCACGTGCAAGGAACAGCGCGCCCAGCGCACAGGGGAGCTGGAGCGCGAGGCCGACCAGGAAAGTGGGCTCGGCGATCAGCTCGTAGGACAGCGAGCCGGACGCGATCAGCGTCTCGATCTGCTCCTGGAAGACGAAGCCGAGCGGCGGCAGCAGCACGAACAGCCGGACCGGAGGTCGCGAGCGCGCCTGGCTGCCGCGCAGGCCCTCGCCCGCGCAGAGCACGAGCCCGGCCGCGAGCAGCGTGACGCCGGCCGCGATCAGGACCGGCAGCGAGCCGAAGTAGGAGTGCCCATGCTCCACGTGGCCGTGCATCGGCTCCGCGCCGCCGGGCGGGACGAGCACGTAAGCCAGGCAGTGCGCTCCCAGCCACGAGGCCGTGGCCACCGGTAGCGCGAGCAGCCAGGCTGCTCTCCTGTGGCTCAGCGAGGGAACGGGCACTCGGTCGCCACTCTATTACGGCCCGTCGTAGTTCAGGTAAATGCCGCAGTCGTCGGCCGGGCTACCGAGCACCGCGATGTCGAGTCCGCTCCCCGGCATCCCCCTGTGGAGGTGGACGTGCAGCGGGTGCGGGTTGGCCGTGGTGGCCGGCTCGGTGGTGTTGTTGAAGGACGCCGCGGGGAGCGTCACGAAGCGCTCTTGGCCCTGCGGGGCGAGCACGACGCAGCTGCCGGCGCCCGTTGCGAGCGCGTGTAGGTGGTTCGCCGCCGCGGCGCTCGGGAGCAGCAGAGCGCCCCCCGCCAACACCGACACAATGCACGCCGCCCGTCCTCTCATGAGCCCACCCTCCACGTAGTCGTCCTTGCTCGCGCGCAAGGGTGCCCGCGAGTGCATCGAACAAATGTGTTCTTCCCCACCCGCAACCGGGGCGAAACCGCGACGGCTGACGGAGGCGGGCGCCGACGCAGAGAGGGCGGCCGAAGCCGCCCTCTCGATACAGCGTTGCCGCGCTTAGCCCCTACGGCGAGCCGAGCGTGAACTCCGACGTCTGCGGGTTCAGGTACGGCAACCTCTTGGCGCCGGCATCCCACTTGCCCCTCAGGTTCCAGACCAGGAGCCCGCGTGTGATGTCGGACTCGTAGATCCGGCCGTTGTAGTAGTAGGTCGACCAGTCGCCGCCGAGCTGGGTCGGCACGAGCGGGTCCGGATCGGCGTAGGCGACTTCGAACGCGTTCGCCGGGTCGGTGAAGTCGATCACGCTGATACCCGCCTGGTAGTTGCCGCCCACCAGCAGGTAGCGGTCGTCGGTCGGCACGATGTTGTAGTTGTGGA
>DASQNF010000010.1:0-3240 GCA_035645115.1 Thermoleophilaceae bacterium
AGCGGCGGCTGATCCTCGACGCGGGGGTGCGCGTGTTCGCCAGGCGCGGCTTTCACCACTGCCGCGTATCGGATGTGGCCGACGAGGCGGGGGTGGCCTACGGCCTCGTCTACCACTACTTCGACTCCAAGGAGGAGATCCTCAACACGCTGTTCCTCGAGCGCTGGCAGGTGATGCTCGACGCGATAGCGGAGATCGACTCCGGCGAGCTCTCGGCGAGGGACAAGCTGCACGCGGTCGCGGGCTTCATCATCGACTCCTACCGTCACGACCCCGACCTGATGAAGGTGATCATCGTCGAGGTCACGCGCGCGGCCAATTCGTTCGGGCGGATCCACCTCGACAGGATCCGCGAGGCCTACCGGGGCATCGCCGAGATCGTCGAGGCGGCGCGCGCCGACGGTTCCTTCAAGTCCGGCATCCCGTCCGAGTACGCGGCGATGTGCTTCTACGGCGCGATCGAGCAACTCCTCACCGGCTGGATCTTCGACGTGCTGCCGAAGACCGACGAGGAGTACGAGCGCGCGAAGGGCCTCGTGGTGGAGGCCGTCTGCGGCGGGCTGGAGACGTAGCCCCCGACCGCCCTGCTTGAATCCGCCGCCAGATGAACAACGACCTCTCCAAGCGGCTGATGTGGAGCGGCCTGCTCGCCGGCGTGGGCGCCCTCAGCTCGATCGTCGCGAACAGGATCGCCACCGAGATCTGGCAGCGGGTCTTCAAGGAGGACCCGCCGGTCGACTGATGGCCGCCGAGTCCGACGCCGCCGCCGGGGCCGGCCCGGTCGAGGAGAGCGCGCCCAACCAGGGCGCCACGGGGAGCCGTCCGCTCGGGGAGTCGCCACTCAGCGTGGGCTCCGAGAGCGACGCCTTCGCGGAGCGCCCCGAGGCGTTTGTGGGCGCCGCCTTCGTGGGCGGCCTCGTCCTGGCCCAGATCCTGCGACGATTCGCGCGATGAGCCCGGAGACCGGCATCCCCCCCGACCAATCGGCCGACAAGTCGCTCGGCCAGATCGTGTCGGAGGTATCCGAGAAGGCGACCCTGCTCGTGAGCCAGGAGATGGAGCTCGCCAAGGCCGAGATCTCCGACAAGATCTCGAAGCTGGCGAAGGGCGCGGCGGTGGGCGCCGCCGCGGGGGTATTCCTCGTCTTCGCGGTAACGATGCTCTTCCACACGCTCGCCTGGCTCTTGAACGACCTCTTCAACTGGGACCAGGACGTCTGGGCGGGCTTCGCGATCGTCACGGCCGCGCTCACGCTCCTGGCGGCCATAGCCGCGCTGCTCGCATATCGCTGGTTCAAGCGCGGCGCCGCGCTCAAGCCGGAGATGGCGATCGAGGAGGCCAAGCGCACGCGCTCCTCACTCGAGGCACAGAAGGTGGAGCGCGACCAGCTCGGCCGCTCGCTCGAGCGAACCGAGAAGGTCGGAGCCTGATGGCCGAGCGCAGCCCCGAGCTGATCCGCCAGTCGATCGAGGACACCCGCAACGAGCTGCTCTTCTCGGTCAACGACCTGCGCAGCAAGGTCGGAGAGCTCACCAATTGGCGCCGCCAGCTCGCCGAGAACCGCAAGGCGGCGCTGATCGGAGCGGCCGTGGCCGGCTTCGTGATCGGCGGCGGGGTGGCCGCCACGGTCTCGATCGTCGCGGGACGCCGCCGCTGAGCCGCGGCCACTAAGGTGCCCCCGGCAAGCGAAAGACCACAGGGGGAACAACGATGAAGCTAGTCGGAGTGGGCTTCGGCCGCACCGGCACGATGTCCTTGAAGGGGGCGCTCGAGGAGCTCGGGCTGCCCACCTTCCACATGATCGACCTGATCGTGGGCGAGAACCGCGACCGCGACCTGCCGTACTGGATCAAGGTCGCAAACAACCAGCCCGTCGACTGGGACGAGGTGTTCGAGCCCTGGGAGGCCACCGTCGACTGGCCCGCCTGCTCGCGCTGGGAGCAGCTGGTCAAGGCGTTTCCGGACGCGGCCGTGCTGCTCAACTTCCGCGACTTCGACGGCTGGTACAAGAGCGTCGAGAACACGATCCTCGCCGTCAAGGAGGCGGCGATGGCGGGCGCGCTGGGCAACGACGCGAACCGCGAAGGTCCCTCGCCGGAGCTGTGGGGCGTGATCGAGAAGCTGATCTGGCAGGGCGACTTCCAGGGCAGGTTCAAGGATCGGGACTGGATGCGGCAGATGTACTTCGACCGGATCGAGACGATCAAGAAGACCGTCCCGGCGGACCGCCTGATCGTCTGGGAGCTCGGCGTGGACGGCTGGGAGCCGATCTGCGAGGCGCTGGGACTGCCGGTGCCCGACAAGCCGTTTCCGCGCCTGCACGACACGAACGAGTTCCGCACCGAGTTCGGGCTGGAGCCGCTGCCGGCGTAGCGCGACCTTCGCTCCTCCGCGTCCGGCGCCCCGCGCCCGGACGCGGAGGCTCGCGCCGGGCAAGGCCTCAGGCCGGCTCGGGTTCCGGCTGCGCCGACGACGACTCGTACCGGCGCCGGTGCAGGATCGCCGCCACACCGCCTGCCGGGATCGGCAGCCAGAACGAGACGAGCCGGTAGGCGAGCGTGGCCACCACAGCCGCGCCTGCGTCCACGCCCGCGAGCGCGAGGGTGCCCGTCAGCCCCGCCTCGACGATCCCGAGCCCGCCGGGCGTGAGCGGCAGCGTGCCCAGCAGCTGCACCGCACAAAAGGCGAGCAGCACCGTCGAGGGGCGCGGGTTCCCGTGCACGGCGGTCAGGGCGGCGAGCAGCGTCAGGTAGTCGAGCAGCCAGCGTCCTGCCGCGAACAGGAGGGCCTCCCACCAGCGCCGGCCGAGAACGCCTCGCACCTCGTCGCGCTCGCGCACGAGCCGCCGCGGCAACCCGGTGAGCGGCGCGCGCCGCCACAGCAGGCGGTTGCGCACGGTCTGTGCCGCCCGGTCGACGGCTATCAGCGGCCGGTCGAGCACGATTGCAGCCGCGCCGGCCAGCAGCATCGCTAGGAACACGAGGCCGCCGATCAGAGCCGCCCGGCCGAGGCCGGGGTCGACCGGCGCGCCGAACAGGATCGCCGGCAGCGCCAGTAGCGGCAGCGCCAGCAGGATGCCGAACACGAGCACCGAGGACGCGGTCATCCCCGACGCCGCGGCGGACGCGGGCACGCCCGCGCGCGTGAGCATCGTGTATTGCAGCGCCCCCGCGGCCGTCACGCCGCCTGGCACCACCCGGCCGAACGCGTTGGCGGCGAGCTGCGAGGTGATCACCGGCC
>DASQNF010000011.1:0-4172 GCA_035645115.1 Thermoleophilaceae bacterium
GGACAGCCGCGCGCGCGGCGCCCGCGGCGCGCCGGGCGCCGGCGAGCCAATCGGTGTCGGGCGGCAACCGCACCGGCGTATCCTAGGCCCCACATGCCCGACCTCCTCGACGGCCTCAACGCGGAGCAGCGCGCCGCCGTCACTCATCCGAGCGGGCCGCTCGTGGTGGTCGGCGGAGCCGGCACGGGCAAGACGACCGTCCTGACCAGGCGCTTCGCCTGGCTCGTGGAGCAGGGGACGCCGGCGGAGTCGATCCTCGCGCTCACGTTCTCCTCGTTCGCCGCCGCCGAGATGCGCGAGCGGCTCGAGACGCTGCTCGAGGCGCCCTACGAGGAGCTGCACGTGTCGACCTTCCACTCGTTCTGCACACGGCTGCTCCAGGACGAGGCGCTCGAGGCGTGCGTGGACCCATTCCTGTCGCCCGTGACCCCGGCGGACCGCTTGGCGTTGCTGCTCGACCGGCTCGACGACCTGTCGCTTCGCCGGCACGAGATCCGCGGCAACCCGGCGCCGCTGCTGGCGAGCTTCGTCGCGCGCATCGACCGGCTGAAGGACGAGCTGATCTCGGCCGAGGACTACCGCGCCCATGCCGAGCGGCTCGTTGACGAGGCGAGCGGCGACGGCGAGCGCGCCCACGCCGCACGCGAGCTCGAGTTCGCCGGTCTCTACTCCGACCACGACCGGCTGCTCTCCGAGCGGGGGGCGCTCGACTTCGGCGACCTGGTCGTGCGCGCCTTCCGGCTCCTGCACGAGCGCCCCCACGTGCGCGAGCGCGTGGCCGCCCGCTTCCGCCACGTGCTGGTGGACGAGTACCAGGACACGAACTTCGCCCAGGGGATGCTGCTGCGCCTGCTGGTGGAGCAACACCGCCAGCTGACCGTCGCGGGGGACGACGACCAGGCCATCCACCGCCTCCGCGGCGCCTCCCAGAAGAACCTGCGCGAGCTGCCCCGCGAGCTGCCGGGGGCCGAGCTCGTGACGCTCGAGCGCAACCACCGCTCGGGGCGGCGCATCCTCGTCGCGGCCGGAGCGGTGGTGGCGCCGATCCCCGAGCGGATCCCGAAGAAGCTCAGGGGAGCGACCGGCGGGCGGGTGCGCTTCTGGCGCTGCCGCTCCGAGCGGGCCCAGGCGCAGGCCGTGGCCGCCGAGGCCGAGCGGCTGGTGGCGGACGGCGTGGCCCCGGACGCGATCTGCGTGCTCGTGCACTCGGTCAAGGCGGAGGGCGGCGTGGTCTCCTCGGCGCTCGAGGAACGGGCCGTGCCCGCGCGCGAGCGCGGCGCCGCGGCGTACTTCCAGCGTGCCGAGGTGCGCGACGTGCTCGCCTGGCTGCGCGCGCTCGCGGACCCAAACGACTCCGGCGCGGTGGTGCGGGCGCTCAGCCGCCCGCCGGTGGAGCTGCGCTCGGTGGACGTGGCGCGCCTGACCCAGCTCGCCCGCAGGCGCAAGCTCGACATGCCGAGCGCCGTGATGGCCGCGCTCGAGGGTCCGCAGCTCTCCGAGGAGGGCCGCGACCGCGCCCGCACCTTCCTCCGGCTCTACCGCTCGGCGTCGGGCGCGTTCGAGGACCGCCGCCCCGACGCGTTCGTGCTGCGCCTGATCGAGCGCATCGGCCTGCGCCGCCAGCAGGTGTTCGCCACCCAGGCGGACACGGTCGAGCGGCTTCGCAACATCGCCAAGCTGACCGAGCTCGCGGCCGCCTACATGCTGCGCGAGCCACAGGCCACGCCGCGCGACTTCACCCGCTACCTCGCGGCGGTGGCGGAGTCGGGGCTGCGCGAGGAGGAGGCCGTGGGCGCTCCTTCGGCGCCGGCGGTGCAGGTGATGACCATGCGCGCCGCCAAGGGCCTCGAGTTCGACCACGTGTTCGTGCTGGGCCTCTCGGCGGCGCACATGCCGGGCGCACCGCGGCAGCGGGCGGACGACGTGCCGGATGCGCTGCTGCGCGAGCGGCTGCCCGCGGCCGACGCCCGCGGCGTCCACGAAGCCGAGATGCGCCGCCTGCTGCACGTGGCGATGACGCGTGCGCGCAGGAGCCTCGTGCTCGCCTGGGCCGAGACCGCTCAGGCGAGTGGGCGCCCGGAGCCCGGCGCCGGCCCGCGCGTCGTGCCCCGGCCCTCGCCCTTCTACGAAGAGGCGCTGAGCGCGCTCGGACTCGAGGAGGAGGTCTTCGAGGAGGAGCTGTTCGGGCCGGCGGAGGGCCTCCATTCCACGTTTCGGATCATGCGCGATGAGCTGCTCGACACGGTGGCGCGCCTGGGCGGCCGGCTCGGAGAGATGCGGCTCGACACCTACCTCGACGTCGACCAGGCCGTGGCCCGCTATCTCGAGCTGATCAAGGTGGCGGCATTGATCGAGCGCGCGAAGGAGGGTCAGCGGCTCGATACGGCGCTCTCGGAGCTGAACGAGATCCTCGTGCAGTGCGCCACCCCCGAGCAGCGCGAGATCCTCGAGCAGTCCGGGCTCGACGGCTGGCTCGAGGACAGCGCGCGCGACCCCGCCGCCCGGCCAGCCGCAGCGGGCAATGGCTCGGAGCCCTCGCTCGACCCGTTCATCCCGCGGCGTGGACGCGGGCTGATGCTCTCCGCGAGCGACATCGACACCTACCGGACCTGCCCGCTCAAGTACAAGTTCGCGCGCGTCTTCCGGATTCCGCAGGAGCCCACGATCAACCAGCGCTTCGGGATCGTCGTCCACCAGGTGCTCGAGCGCTTCCACAGGGAGGGCGGAGGCCCGCTGTCCGCGCTGATGGAGCTGTTCGAGGCGTCCTGGCGGCGCTCGGGCTTCGGGGACTCCGACGACGAGCGGCAGTTCCGCGAGCGCGCGGTGGAGGCGCTGGAGCGATACTGGCGCGAGGACCGCGCCTCGGACGCGGAGCCGGTGTGGTTCGAGCGCTCTTTCGCGTTCAGGCTCGGCCCACACCTGCTGCGCGGACGCGTCGACCGCGTGGACCGACACCCGGACGGGTCGTACGAGCTGATCGACTACAAGACGGGGAGGGCCAAGTCGGAGCAGGACCTACGCGAGGACATCCAGCTCTCGCTCTACCAGATGGGGGCACGCGAGTCCTGGCGCCTGGAGACCTCGGCGCAGAGCTACTTCTACGTGCTGAGCGGCGAGAAGGTGCCCGTGGAGCACTCCGAGGAGGAGCTCGACCGCGTGCGGGCCACCGTCGGCGAGATCGCCGCCGGCATCCTCAAACAGGACTTCGAGCCTACCCCCGCGCCGGACGTGTGCCGCTTCTGCGACTACCGGATCATCTGCCCGGCGGCGGAGAAGTAGCGGCGCCTAGACCAGCGGGTCGCGACGCTCCTCGTAGACCACCTGGCCGTCCGTCGGCCGCTTGTTGCGGGCCGAGGCCAGCAGGAACAGGCCGATCAAGAGGCCGACCACGCCGGCGACCATCAGGATCACGCCCACCGTCTGGATCTCGACGCCGGCCACGGTCGCCGTGACCGCGTACTTGAGGATCGCACCTACGGCGATCAGGAATATCGACGTTCCAATCGTCATATGAACCTCCTGCCCGCCCAGGCCGCGGGCAAACTACGACGTCTGTCCGGGCTCCTCGGGGCCGCGCTGGCGCAGGAAGCGCTGGAAGTCGCGCGCGATCGTGTCGGCGGAGGGGAGGGAGCCCTCGTCGGGGGGGTTCTCGGCCTGGACCTCGTCCATCGCCGTCTCGAGCCGCTCCACGAACGCCTTGACCTCGGGATCGCTCGCCACCGCCGCGCTCACCTGGCGCTCGTAGTCCTCGGCCGCGGACTCGAGCTCGCCGGCGTCGACCGCCAGGCCGGCCGCGCCCTCGAAGGAGCGGACCAGCGCGAGAGCCACCTTCGGGTTCGGCGAGGCCGCCACGTAGTGGGGCACCGAGGCCCAGAGGCTCGCGGATGGCACCCCCGCGCCCGCCAGCGCATGGTGGAGCACGCCGACTATGCCCGTCGGGCCCTCGTAGCTGGTGCGCTCGAACCCGAGCCGCTCGACCACGTCGTCCGAGCCGATGCCGGTGACCGCCACCGGGCGGCTGTGGGGCACGTCCGCCAGCAGCGCGCCGAGCGTGATCACCATCCGCACGTCGAGCTCGCGGACGACCTCGAGGACCGACTCGGTGAACCGGCGCCAGCGCAGCGAGGGCTCGACGCCCTCGAGCATCACGAGGTCGCCCTCGGCGCCCGGCA
>DASQNF010000012.1:0-14853 GCA_035645115.1 Thermoleophilaceae bacterium
CCAGCGCTTCCGCAAGCGCGTGTTCCTGATGGCGCCGATCCACCACCACTTCGAGCTGATGGCTTGGTCTGAGACGAAGATCATCCTGCGCTTCTGGATCGTGGCCGCCATCTGCTCGGCGATCGGCTTCACGCTCTACCAAGCCTCGATCACCCCGTGAGGCCGCCGCTCCCGGCCGGCCCCTACCTGGTCGTCGGGCTCGCGCGCTCCGGGCTCGCGGCGGCTCGCATGCTGCGAGAGCACGGGGAGGTGCTCGCCGTCGACAGCGGCCGGCCCGAGCTGCCGCCCGACCTGCGGGCCGGGCTCGAGGTAGAGCTCGAGGGCGACGGTCTCGGGCTGCTCGAGCGCGCCGGCTGCCTCGTGAAGAGCCCCGGCGTGCCGCGCGAGGCGCCGGTGGTGGCGGCCGCTCATACAAGCGGGATTCCGGTGCTCGGCGAGCTCGAGCTCGCGTGGCGGCTGCTGCCGAACCGCTTCGTGGCCGTGACCGGGACCAACGGGAAGACGACCACGGTCGAGCTGCTCGGCGCGATCTGGCGCGCGGCGGGGCTGCCGGTGGCGGTGGCGGGCAACGTCGGCACGCCGCTCGGCTCGCTCGTGGGCACACTAGACGCGAGCGCCACGGTGGCCTGCGAGGTGTCGAGCTTCCAGGCGGAGGATACCGCTGCGTTCGCGCCCGACGTGGCGCTCCTGCTGAACCTCGAGGAGGACCACCTCGATCGCCACGGCAGCCTCGACTCCTATCGCGCGGCCAAGCTGCGCGTGTTCGCGAACCAGACGTCCGACCAGGTCGCGGTGGCGCCGGCCGGGCTCGAGCTCCCCGGAGCGGCGCGCAGGATCGTGTTCGGCGATCGAGCGGAGCTGCCGCTGCCGGCGGACCGGATCCGGCTGCGCGGCGCACACAACCTCGAGAACTGCATGGGCGCCTCGGCCGCGGCACTCGCCGCCGGGGTGCCGGCGGAGGCGGTGGCCGAGGCGCTGCGGACCTTCGCCGGGGTGCCGCACCGGCTCGAGGAGGTGGGGAGCGTGGACGGCGTCCTCTACGTGAACGACTCCAAGGCCACGAACGTGGCGTCCGCCGTGCGCGGCATCGAGGCCCTCGACGGAGGCGTGCACGCCATCCTCGGCGGCAGCCTCAAGGGCGGGGGCTTCGAGGGGCTCAGGGGCGCCGTCCGCGCCCGCTGCCGGGCCTGCTACCTGATCGGCGAGGCCGCCGGCCGGCTAGAGCGGGACCTCGCCGGCACGGTCCCGCTCCACCGCTGCGGCGAGCTCGCGCGGGCGGTGAGCGCCGCCACGGCCGCCGCGGCCCCCGGGGAGGTCGTCCTGCTCTCGCCGGCCTGTGCGAGCTTCGACCAGTTCCGCGACTTCGAGCAGCGCGGCGAGCGCTTCCGGGCGCTCGTCCCGCGAGCATGAATCCGCGCCCGCGCGTAGAAGAAGCTCCGGATGGCCCCGCGCGACCAAGCCGCAAGCAGCCGGCTCGGCCGGATGCGCGCGACAGATCCGCCCCGCAAGCGGCCCGTGGAGTACTCGATCCTCTACACGGCAACGCTCTGCCTCCTGGCGGGCGGGGCGGTGATGGTCTACTCGGCGAGCTCGGCGGAGTCGCTGCTCTCGGGCTCGGGCGACGCCTCCGAGTACCTCAAGCGCTACGTGATGTTCGGCCTGATCGGGCTGGTGGCGATGCACTTCGCCGCGCGCCACGGGCTGCAGGCGATCCGCGCGCTCACGCCGCTGCTGCTGGTGGCCGCCTTTGGGCTGACGGTGGCCGTGATGCTCCCCGGTGTGGGCGTGACCGTGAACGGCGCCACGCGCTGGCTCGGCGCGGGGCCGCTCCAGTTCCAGCCCTCGGAGCTGCTGAAGGTCGCGCTCGTGCTGTACGCGGCCCAGCTGCTCGCGGCCCGCCCGACGGCCACCCACAGCGTCGGCACGCTCGCCAAGCCGCTGCTCCTCGTGGTCGGCGCCGCCTGCCTGCTGCTGATGAAGCAGCCGGACATGGGCACGACGATGGTGATCTGCTTCGCGATCGGCGCCCTGCTCGTGGCCGCCGGCACCCCGCTCCGCATCCTCGCCACGATCGGCGGGGCGCTCGCGGGGCTCGCCACGATCATGGCGCTGGCGGAGCCCTACCGGCGCGAGCGCCTCACCTCCTTCCTCGACCCGTTCTCGGACGCCGGCGACACCGGCTTCCAGGCCGTCCAGGCGCTCACGGCGATCGGCTCGGGCGGGCTCTTCGGCGTCGGCCTCGGCGAGTCCGTGCAGAAGATCTTCTACCTGCCGGAGGCCCACACGGACATGATCCTGGCGATCATCGGCGAGGAGCTCGGGCTGGTGGGCATCCTCGGGGTGATCGTGCTCTACGGGATGATCGGGTACGCGGGGCTGCGAGCGGCCAAGCTCGCCCGGGACCTCTACTCGAAGCTGCTAGCGGCCGGGATCACCTCTTTGATCCTCTGCCAGGCGACGCTGAACTTCTTCGCGGTGCTCGGGATGGCGCCGCTCACCGGCGTGCCGCTGCCGTTCCTCTCATACGGGAGCTCGAACCTGATCGTGCTGCTCGGGGCGATGGGGCTGCTCCTGAACGTGGCCGCCAGCGGCGGCGGCGCGGCACGGAGCGGGGCGAAGCCGAAGCTCGAGGCACTCGCGGGCGGCGGCGGCCGCCCCGAGGCCGCTCGCACGCCACGGACCGCCCGGGCCCGCTAGGACGGACTCGGGGTGGTGAGGGTCGCCATCGCGGCGGGCGGGACCGCCGGGCACGTCGTCCCGGCGCTGGCCGTGGCTGCCGCTCTGAGGGAGAGCGGCGCGGAGGTGGAGTTCATCGGCGGCCAGCGCGCCGAGGCCGAGCTCGTCCCAGCCGCCGGCTACCCATTCCACGCGCTGCGCGTGGCCGGCATCGAGCGCGACAAGCCGCTGCGCGCGGCGCGCGCGCTGATGCTGGCCGCCGCGGCGAGCGGCCGCGCCCGGCGGCTGCTGCGCGGCATCGGCGCTCAGGCCGTGCTCGGCGGCGGCGGCTACGTGGCCGGGCCCGCCGGGCTGGCGGCGCGCAGCCTGCGCCTGCCGCTCGTGCTGTGCGAGGCCGACAGCCACCTGGGCGCCACCAACCGCGCGCTGGCGCCGCTGGCGCAGCGGGTCTGCCTCGCGTTCCCGATCGCGGGACGGGACGGGCCCAAGTACCTCGTCACCGGACGCCCGGTGCCGGCGGGCACGGGCGCCGTGGACCGCGGCGAGGCGCGCGAGCGCTTCGGGATCCCGCCCGACACCCCGTGCCTGCTGGTGTTCGGCGGCTCGCTCGGCGCACGCCGGCTGAACCACGCCGCGCTTGACGCCTTCGCCGCGGCCGCGCCCTGCTCGGTCCTGCACGCCTGCGGGCGCCGCGACGCGGACGAGCTGCGCGCTCGCTTGTCCGAGCTCGGGTCGCCGCAGCACTACCGCCTCTACGAGTACATCGACCCGTTCGCGGACGCGCTGGCCGCCGCCGACCTCGCCGCCGCGCGGGCGGGCGGCTCGGTGCTCGAGCTCGCCGCGGCCGGGCTTCCCGCGATCCTCGTGCCCTATCCGCACGCCACGGCCGACCACCAGGCCTCCAACGCTCGCTACATGGAGCAGGCCGGCGCCGCGGTGGTGGTCCGCGACGCTGAGCTCGACGGCCCTCGGCTCGCGCGCGAGGTCGGGGCGCTGCTGGGAGCGCCGCCGCGACTTGCCGCCATGGCGCGCGCGGCCCGTGAGGCGGCCCGGCCGGACGCCGCGGAGCGGATCGCGGGCGAGCTGCTGGCGCTGGTCTGAGCGCCTCACCCGGCGTGGGGCCGTCGTCCGGCGGGTCGGTCGCCCGTCCGGCCGTCGCCTGGCGGGTGGGACGCCCCGACGGCAAGCGGCCCTTGGGGCGCGCCCGCAGGTTCGGGCGTCGCCTGCGGCGGCCGGTACGGTCTTCGCGGATGGGATCGCCGGCTCTCCAGGGGCGCAGCCTGCACTTCGTCGGGATCGGCGGCGCGGGCATGAGCGGTCTGGCGCTCGTGGCGCAGGCGCTCGGCGCGCGCGTGAGCGGGTCCGACCGCGTCGAGTCGTCGTACTGCGGCCCGCTGCGGGCCGCGGGAATCCAGCCGCAGATCGGGCCGCACGACGCCGCGAGCCTCCCGGCCGGCGCCGACGTGGTGGTCTCCAGCGCCATTCCGGCGGACAACCCCGAGCTCCAGGCGGCGCGGGCGGCCGGCGCCCGCGTCCTACACCGCGGCGACCTGCTCGGGAAGGTCTCGCGGCTGAAGCGCACGATCGCCGTGGGCGGGACCCACGGCAAGACGACCACCGCCTCGATGGCGGCGCTCGCGCTGCTCGAATGCGGGCGCGAGCCCGCCTTCCTGATCGGCGGCGAGCTGCGCGCCGCGAAGACGAACGCTGCCTGGGGTTCGGGGGAGTGGGCGGTGATCGAGGCCGACGAGTCGGACCGCTCGTTCCTGAAGCTCGCACGCGAGGTGGCGGTGGTCACGAACGTCGAGCTCGACCACCACGCCACCTACGCGAGCCTCGGAGAGCTCGAGGAGGCCTTCGAGCAGTTCGCGACGCCCGCCGGCCTGCGCGTGCTCGGACCGGATCTCGAGCGGCTCGCCGCCCCGCCCTGCGTGCGCTATGGGATCGGCGCCGGCGACCTGCGCGCCGATGGGCTCGAGCTGCACCCGGGCGGGTCGCGCTTCAGCGTCGATGGGGTCCGGGTGGAGCTGCGCGTGCCCGGGGCCCACAACGTGCTGAACGCGCTCGCGGCCCTTGCCGCCTGCCGCGCGGCCGGGGTCGAGCCGGCCGAGGCCGGGCCCGCGCTCGCCGCATTCACCGGTGCGGGGCGGCGCTTCGAGGCGCACGGCCGCGGCCCGGGGGGCGCCCGCATCTACGACGACTACGCGCACCATCCCACCGAGGTGCGAGCGACGCTCGAGGCCGCGCGCACGCTCGCCCCGGCGCGGCTCATCGCGTGCTTCCAGCCGCACCTGTACTCGCGCACTCGCATGCTGGCGCGTGAGTTCGGGCGCGCGCTCGCGCTCGCCGACGTGGTGGTGGTGCTCGACGTCTACCCCGCTCGCGAGCGGGCGGAGGACTTCCCCGGCGTGAGCGGCCTGCTGGTGGCGCGGGCGGCTGCCGACGCGGCGCGCGGGCGACCGGTGTGGTGGCTGCCCGGCCATGACGATGCCGAGCTGATGCTGCGCTCGGAGCTGCGCGAGGGCGACCTGCTCGTGACGCTCGGGGCGGGAGACGTGGATTCGCTGGCGAAGAGGCTCGCCACGTGATCCCGCCGGCAGTCAGGACCCAGCACCCGCTCGCCCGTCTCACCACGGTGCGCACGGGCGGGCCGGCGGACTTCTTCGCGCGGCCCGAGTCGGTGGAGGCGCTGAGCGAGCTGCTCGCCTGGGCCGAGAGCGACGGCGTGGAGGTAGGAGTGGTGGGCTCCGGATCGAACCTCCTGATAGCGGATGAAGGCTTTCGAGGACTCGTGTTGAAGCTGGACGGCGCGCTCGCCACGATCGAGCCGGACGGCGAGCGCCTGCTCTGCGGCGGCGGCGCGCGGCTCCCGCAGGCCGCCGCCTTCGCCGCCCGGGCGGGCCTCAGCGGGCTCGAGTTCGGGGTGAACATCCCCGGCACCGTGGGCGGGGCGGTGAAGATGAACGCGAACGCCTACGGCGGCGACCTCGCGCGGGTGCTCGACTGGGTCGAGATCGTGAGCCCGCGCGGCGCCGAGCGCCGCAGCCCCGCCGAGCTCGGCTTCCACTACCGGCGCTCGAACCTGAAGCCGCGCGAGATCGTGGCGCGCGCCGCCTTCGCCCTCGAGCCCGCCGAGCCCGAGTCGGTCAAGACCACGCTCGCCGCGATGCGCTCCGCGCGCCGCTCGGCGCAGCCCTCGGGCATCAAGACCTTCGGCTCCACGTTCAAGAACCCCGACGATCCGCGCGCCGCGGGCAGGAGTGCGGGCGTGCTGCTCGACATCGCCGGCTGCCGCGGCCTCACGGTCGGCGGGGCGCGCTTCTCGGAGAAGCACGCGAACTTCGTCGAGAACATGGGCACGGCCACCACCGCCGACGTGATTGCGCTGATGGCGGAAGGCAGGCGCCGGGTACGCGACCGCTTCGGCGTGACGCTCGAGCCCGAGGTCCAGCTCTTGGGCGAGGTCGATGCCGCCGGGCTCTGGGGGGGCGCGCCGGCCGACGGCCCCTCGGAGGCGGACAGCGCGGGGTGAGAGTCGCCGCCGCACTCGTCGCGGGGCGCGGCACGGCCGGCCGCTCGCGGCTCCGGCTCGCCGCCAGGATGCCGCGGCTCTCGCCGCGGCTGCGTCTGCGGCTGCTCGGGCTCATCACCGCCACGCTGCTGCTGGCTGCCGGCTATCAGCTCTGGCTGCGCGACTCTGAGCTGGTCGCGGTCGAGGACGTTCAGGTCACGGGCCTCAGCACGGACGAGTCGGAGACGATGCGCTCCGCCCTGACCGCCGCCGCTCGCTCCATGACCACCCTGCACGTGGACCGCGACCGGCTAGAGCAGGCGGTGGCCATCTACCCCGTGGTTCGCGAGCTCGACGTGAGCGCCGACTTCCCGCACGGGCTCAGGATCCATGTGGTCGAGCACCGGCCCGCGGCGATCGCGAACCTCGGCGCGGCCGAGGTCGCGGTGGCCGGCGACGGAACGCTGCTGCGCGGACTGCCGGTGAGCCGCAGGCTGCCCTCGATCGAGGCCGATGGCGGCGTCGAGGGCGATCGGCTGGCCGGCGCCGCGGCGCTCCACGCCGCGCGGGTGGCCGGCGCCGCGCCGGGACCGCTGCGCGGGCGCCTCGAGCGGGTGACCACGCGGCCGGAGGACGGCATCGTCGTGGAGCTGCGCGAGGGACCGGAGCTGATCTTCGGCGACGCCCGCAGGACGCGCGCGAAGTGGATCGCGGCGGCGCGCGTGCTAGCCGACCCGGACGCGGCGGGCGCCAGCTACATCGACCTGCGGTTGCCCGCTCGCCCGGCCGCCGGGGGACTGCCGGCGGAGACGCTGGCGCCCGTGGCGCCGGCGGGGGAGTCGCTGCCCGACGCCGGGCTCGGGCCCACGGCGGCAGCGCCGGCCGGTGTGCCCGGCGCCACGCCGGACGCAGCGCTGGGCGCCGACCCAGCCGCCACCGGCACGGCGCCCGCGGGCACCGGCCCAAGCGCCACCGACCCCGCGACCGTCGGAATCGACCCCGCCGCGGGCGTCCCGCCCGCGACCGGCGCCCCGGCCCCCCTGGACTCCACCGGAGCGGGCGCCGTGGCGGCCCCGTGAGCGCCCGTAGGCGGGGCCACCAGCCCGCTCCCAACCCCTTCCACAACCCTCAACCCGTGGTTGAGTTTTAGCGCAACCCTCGACCACTGCTGGATGCTCCTGCTGCACGATTTGTTGCGAGGGCGGTTGACACTCCCGGCGAGACCCGCCTACAGTGCGGTTCTAGCGCGCATCGGTAAACCCTCGATGATCGCTTGAGCTTCGACGGGACAGAGGGGAATCACCTCATGGACACGGGCAGCTACCTGGCCGTCATCAAGGTCGTCGGGATCGGCGGCGGAGGCACCAATGCCGTGAACCGCATGGTCGACGCCGGCCTCAAGGGCGTGGAGTTCATCGCGGTGAACACCGACGCCCAGGCACTCCAGATGTGCGACGCCGACATCAAGCTCCAGATCGGCAACCAGCTCACCCGCGGGCTCGGCGCGGGCGCCAACCCGGAGGTGGGCTACGGCGCGGCCAACGAGAGCCGCGACGAGATCAAGGAGGCGCTGAAGGGCGCCGACATGGTGTTCGTGACCGCCGGCGAAGGCGGGGGCACCGGCACCGGCGCCGCCCCGGTGATCGCCGAGGTGTCAAAGCAGGAGGTGGGCGCGCTCACGGTCGGGGTCGTGACCAAGCCCTTCGACTTCGAGGGCACCCAGCGCATGCGCCAGGCCGTTGAGGGCATCGACCGCCTGCGCGAGCAGGTGGACACGATGATCGTGATCCCGAACGAGAAGCTGCTCGCGGTGGTGGAGCGCCGCACGAGCATTCTCGACGCGTTCCGCGAGGCCGACGCCGTGCTCGGCCAGGGCGTGCAGGGCATCACCGACCTGATCACCACACCCGGCCTGATCAACCTCGACTTCGCCGACGTGCGCACGATCATGCAGGACGCCGGGTCGGCGCTGATGGGGATCGGCGAGGCCTCCGGCGAGAACCGGGCCGCCGAGGCGGCGAAGAACGCGATCTCGAGCCCGCTGCTGGAGCAGTCCGTCGAGGGTGCCACCGGCATCCTGCTCAACATCACCGGCGGCACCGACCTCGGCCTGTTCGAGGTCAACGAGGCGGCCGAGATCATCCAGTCCGCCGCCGACCAGAGCTCGAACATCATCTTCGGCGCTGTGGTGGACGACGGCCTGGCCGACGCCGTTCGCGTGACCGTGATCGCCACCGGGTTCGAGAGGCCGGGGCGGATGCCGCTCTTCTCGGAGGACTCCACCGGCCGCCGGCGCGAGCCGCGCCGGCGCGACGTGAAGCTCGACGAGCGCCAGCGCGAGTCGCTCGAGATCTCGGACGACGAGATCGACGTCCCCTCGTTCCTGAAGGACTAGGTCGCCGCCGCCGCGCGGCCGGGCCGGGTGACCGAGCTTCGCGAGATCCCGGCGGGCGAGACCGGCCTCGCCTTCGAGGCGATGAGCGCGCTTCGCACCCGCTACGACGACGAGGCCGCCTTCGTCCGGCGCGTCGACCGGGTCCAGCGGCACGAGGGGTACCGGCTGCTCGGCGCCTTCGAGGGCGCCCGCTGCCTCGCCGTGGCGGGGTTTCGCGAGCTCCACACACTCGCCTGGGGCCACGTGGTCTACGTGGACGACCTCTCGACCCACCCCGACGGGCGCCGGCGGGGCTTCGGGCGTGCGCTGCTCGAATGGCTGGCCGAGGAGGCCGCCCGGCTCGGGTGCGAGCAGCTCCACCTCGACTCCGGCGTGGAGGCGAACCGGCTCGACGCGCACAGGCTCTACCTCAACACCGGCATGCGCATCACGAGCTTCCACTTCGCAAAGGCGATCGGCGCCCGGCCGGCCGCCGCAAGCCCGCCGCCCGCGTGATCGACGCCGCCCCGCGCTTGGCGCTGGTGGCCGAGCGGGAGCTCGAGGCGCTCGTCGGCGTGTCCTCGCCCTCGGGTGACGTGCCCGGCGCGGAGGAGTGCGCGGCGCTGGCGGCCGCCTTCTTGCCGCCGGAGGCGAGCGTGGAGCGGGTGGCCTGCTCCTCCGAGGGCCACGCCCCCGACCTGATCGGCCGGCTCGTGGGCAGCGGAACCCGGCGGGCGGTGCTGCTCGGGCACCTCGACACCGTCGTGGCGCACGCCGCGCACAGGCCGCTCGAGCGGGATGGCGACAGGCTCGGCGGCTCAGGCGCGGTTGACATGAAGGGGGGCGTGGCGCTGGCGCTCGGCCTGATGCGCGAGCTCGCCGCCCAGCCCGGTCTCTACGCGGAGGTGGCGATCCTGCTCGTCAACGACGAGGAGTGGCGGACGGCCGCCTTCGCGCACGGGCCGCGCTTCGTCGGCTTCGACGCGTGCCTCTGCTTCGAGGCGGGCGAGCGGGGCCCCGAGGGCGAGGAGGCCGTGATCGTGAAGCGCAAGGCGGCCGCGACCGTGCGCGTGGAGGCGCACGGGCGCTCGGCCCACTCGGGCTCGGCGCCGGAGAAGGGCCGCAGCGCGCTGCTCGCACTCGCCCACGCGGCCCAGCGGGTGGCCGCGCAGAGCGATCCGGAGGGGCCCGAGCGCCTGACGGCAGTGCCCACCGTGCTGCGCTCCGGCGACGCCTTCGACGTCGTCCCGGCCAGCGGCGAGCTGCTGTGCGACCTGCGTGCCGACAGCCTGAGCGCCTTCGCGCCGGTGCTGGCCGCGCTCCCCGACGAGCACGACGGGGTGCGACTCGAGACCGAGATGATGCGCGCCTGGCCGGGCATGGACTCGCGCGCGGCCAGCGCCGGCCTGGTGGCGGCCGCGGCGCGGCTGCTCGGGCGGCCGATCGTGTGCGCGGAGCGCGGCGGGGCGAGCGATGCGAGCCACATGGCCGCCGCCGGGATCGAGCTGACGGTCGACGGCCTCGGCCCGCGCGGCGGCGGGGCGCACGCACCGCACGAGTGGGTCAGCCGGGAGTCGCTGCGCGCCCGCGCCGAGGTGGCGCTCGCGGTGACCACGGCCCTGCTCGGGTAGCCTGCGGTGGCGCTTGGCCCCCGCCGCCGACACCCTGCGCCGCACGCCGCTGCACGACCGCCACGAGCGGGCCGGCGCGAGGCTCGTCCCCTTCGCGGGCTGGGAGATGCCCGTCCAGTACGCGGACGGCATCCGCGCAGAGCACCTGAGCGTGCGTACCGCGGCGGGGGTCTTCGACGTCTCGCACATGGGCGAGATCGAGACGAGCGGGCCCGAGGCGGAGGCCTTCTTGCAGCACGTCCTCTCGAACGACGTGACGAGGATCCCCGAACGCGGCGCGCAGTACTCGGTGCTCTGCCGCGAGGACGGCGGCGTGCTCGACGACCTGTTCACCTACAGGCTCGCGCCCGAGCGCTTCCTGACCGTCACGAACGCGTCGAACCACGAACGCGACCTCGCCTGGTTTCGTCGCCAGGCCGCCGGCTTCGAGGTGCGCGTCCACGACGCGCACTCCGACTGGGCGATGCTCGCGGTGCAGGGGCCCGAGGCGCGCGCGGCGCTCGATCGCCTCACCGACGCCGAGCTGCCCGCCCGCATGCGCACGGCCGAGCTCGAGCTGGCCGGGGTCGAGGCGCTCGTGTGCGGCACCGGCTACACCGGCGAGGACGGCTGCGAGCTGATGCTCCCCCCGGATGGCGCGCCCGCGGTCTGGGACGCCCTGCTCGAGCAGGGCGTGCGGCCCGCCGGCCTCGGCGCGCGCGACACGTTGCGGCTCGAGGTCTGCTTCCACCTCTACGGCAACGACCTGTCGGAGGAGCGCACCCCGATCGAGGCGGGCCTCGGCTGGTGCTGCAAGCTCGACACGGGCTTCATCGGCTCGGAGGCCCTGCGCGACGCTCAGCCCGAGCAGACGCTCGTTCCGTTCGCCTTCACCGGCCCCGGCATCCCGCGCCAGCACAATCCGGTCCGCACCGAGCACGGCGACGGCGTCGTGACGAGCGGCTCGCTCTCGCCCTGCCTCGAGACCGGGATAGGGATGGGCTACGTGCCCGCGGCGGCGGCGGAGCCGGGGACCCGCATCGAGGTCGACGTGCGCGGAAAGGCCCGCGCCGCCGAGGTGAGAGACAAACCGCTCTACGCAAAGGAGTGACGTGGCCGAGGCCAGCTACCCGGACGACCTGAAGTACCACGAGGAGCACGACTGGGCCCGTGTCGAGGGCGAGGAGGCCGTCTTCGGAGTGACCTGGTACGCCCAGGACGCCCTCGGCGAGGTCGTGTTCTTCGACCCGCCGGACGTGGGCGCGCAGCTCAAGAAGGACGAGGCATACGCGGAGGTCGAGTCGGTGAAGGCCGTCTCGGACGTTTTCGCACCCCTCTCAGGGGAGATCATCGAGGTGAACGAGGCGCTCGCCGAGACGCCCGAGAAGATCAACGAGGACCCATACGGCGAGGGCTGGATGGTGCGGGTGAGGCTTTCGGACCCCGATGAGCTCGACGCCCTGATGGACGTAGACGCCTACAAGCAGCTTCTCTCTTGAGCAGATACACAGCCGTCACAGACCAGGATCTGAGCGAGATGCTCGCCGCGATCGGCGCGGAGTCGCTCGACGACCTGTTCGCGGACGTGCCCGAGCGCATGCGGCTCGGGCGCGAGCTCGACCTGCCCGACGGCCTCTCCGAGCAGGAGGTCTACGAGGACCTCGCGGCGCTGGCGGCGCGCAACCGGCACGCCGACGAGGAGGTCACTTTCGTCGGCGCCGGGATGTACGACCACTACGTGCCCGCGGTCGTCGACACGCTGCTCTCGCGCTCGGAGTTCCTCACCCCCTACACGCCCTACCAGCCGGAGGTCTCCCAGGGCGGGCTCCAGGTGATGTTCGAGTTCCAGACCGCGATCTCGGAGCTCACCGGCCTGCCGGTGTCGAACGCGTCGGTGTACGAGGGCCCGAGCGCCTGCGCGGCGGCCGCCTATCTCGCCAAGCTCGAGACGCGCCGCACGCGGCTCGTGGCGAGCCGCGGCCTCCATCCCCACTCGCGCGCGGCGCTCGCAACCCATGCCGCCGGCTACGGCATGGAGGTGGTGGAGGTCCCGCTCACCGGCGAGGGCGCAACCGACGTCGAGGCGCTCGCCGCGGCGGTGGACGACGACACGGCCGCCGTGTTCGTGCAGCAGCCGAACTTCCTCGGCACGGTGGAGGAGCTCGGCGAGCTGGCCGAGACCGGCAAGCGCAGCGGCGCGCTGCTCGTCTGCGCGGCCGACCCGCTCCCGCTCGGGATCCTGAAGCCGCCGGGCGAGCACGGCGCCGACCTGTGCGTGGGAGAGGGGCAGACGCTCGGCAACCGGCTCGACTTCGGCGGCCCCTCGTTCGGGTTCTTCGCCGCGGACGAGCGCTTCCTGCGCCGCATGCCGGGCCGGATCGCCGGCGAGACGCGCGACCTCGACGGCCGGCGCGGCTTCGTGCTCACCCTGCAGACCCGCGAGCAGCACATCCGCCGGGAGAAGGCCACTCACAACATCTGCACCGCCCAGGCGCTGAACGCGCTGGCGGGGGTGGTCTACCTGTCGTGGCTCGGCAAGCGCGGCCTTGTGGAGCTGGGCGAGCTGATGTTGCGCCGCACCCACTACGCGCGCGAGGCGCTCGGCTTCGAGCGGATCAACCCGGGCCCGGTGGTGCGCGAGTTCGCCGTGCGCGTCCCGGACATCGACGCCTTCGTCGCCCGCGCCCGCGCCGAGGGCATCAACCCCGGCTACCGCCTCGGTCGCGACTACCCCGAGTACGAGGACGGGCTGCTCGTGGCGATCACCGAGCGGCGCACCAAGGCGCAGATCGACGCGCTCGCCGGGCTGGCCGCGGAAGTGCGCGAGGGGGTGGCCGCTTGAGCGCGGACACGCTCACCATCTTCGAGCGCTCGCGCGAGGGCCGGCGCGCCTTCACGGCGCCGGCCGACGACGTCCCGCAGGTCCCGATCGAGGAGCTGCTGCCCGCCGGCGCCATCCGCGAGCGGCCCGCCGAGTTGCCCGAGGTGTCCGAGCCGGAGCTCGTTCGCCACTACACGACGCTCTCCTCGAAGAACTTCCATCTCGACAAGGGCTTCTACCCGCTCGGCTCGTGCACGATGAAGCACAACCCGAAGCTGCACGAGCGGGTTGCCGCGCTGCCGGGGCACGCGCGCCTTCACCCGCTGCAGGACCCCGAGCACGCGCAGGGGGCGCTCGAGTTGATGCACCGCGTGCAGGGAGCGCTCGGCGAGATCGCGGGATTGCCGCACGTATCGCTCCAGCCGAGCGCCGGCTCGCACGGCGAGCTCGCCGGCCTGCTGCTCACGCGCGCCTATCACGAGGACCGCGGCGAGCAGCGCACACGCGTGCTCACCCCGGACACTGCACACGGCACAAACCCGGCCACCGTGACGATGGCGGGCTACGAGGCGGTCAAGGTCGGCACCGACTCCGACGGCGGGGTGGACCTCGACGACCTACGCGAGAAGGCGGGCGACGACGTGGCCTGCCTCATGCTCACGAACCCGAACACGCTCGGGCTCTTCGACCGCAACATCGAGGAGATCGCCGAGATCGTGCACGACGCCGGCGCCACGCTCTACTACGACGGCGCCAACCTGAACGCGGTGATGGGCATCGCCCGGCCGGGCGACATGGGCTTCGACATCGTCCACTTCAACCTGCACAAGACCTTCACGCAGCCGCACGGCGGCGGCGGTCCGGGCGCGGGCCCGATCGCCTGCTCGGACCGGATCGCTCCCTTCCTCCCGGTCCCGCAGGTGGTGGAGCGCCGCGGCGACAACGGCTCCTCGGACGTGCGCTACGACCTCGACTTCGAGCGTCCGAAGACGATCGGCAAGCTGCGCGGCTTCCAGGGCAACTTCGGCGTCTTCGTGCGCACCTACGCCTACATCCGCTCGCTCGGCGGCGACGGGCTGAAGGACGTGTCGCAGGTGGCAGTGCTGAACGCGAACTACCTGAAGGCGCTGCTGGCGGTGGAGGGGATCGGCGAGTACCTGCCGATCGCGTTCGACCGCACCTGCATGCACGAGTTCGTGCTCTCCGGGCGCGGCGCCAAGGAGCGGCTCGGGGTGAAGACGCTCGACCTGGCCAAGCGCATGCTCGACCACGGCGTCCACCCGCCCACCGTCTACTTCCCGCTGCTCGTGGACGAGGCGCTGATGATCGAGCCGACCGAGACCGAGACCAAGGAGCGGCTCGAGCACTTCGCTGGGGTGGTCCGCGAGATCCTCGCGGAGGCCGCGGAGGATCCCGAGGTGGCTCGCAGCGCCCCGCACACCACGCCGGTGGGCCGCCTCGACGAGGCGGGCGCAGCCAAGCGCCCGGTGGTCCGCTGGCGCCCCGAGGCCGAGAACCCGGGCGACCCGGAGCGGGCCAAGGACGCGACGGCGAGCGGCACCGGGGCGATGTAGGCAGCTGCCCCGGCAAGCGGCTCGGCGCGCGGCCCGAGGGATGTGGAGCCGTTGTACCAAATGGCGCATTCCGTCCGCCGCCGAGGCCGAACTTGCAAGATCCGCTGTGACGCGCGCGTTGACCCTGGGAAGGACGAAGACGGTTGCAACCATTGCGCCGCTGGTACGCGTGCGCTGACGAACAGGGGGTCAGGATGCGGGGACGACGCGGCGGTGTGCTGCTTACCGCTCTCAGTTGCATTATCGCGGCGGCGGTGATGCCGGCCGGGGCGAGTGCTCAGGGGCAC
>DASQNF010000013.1:0-2769 GCA_035645115.1 Thermoleophilaceae bacterium
CTGCTCCTCGAGCTCCCGCTTCTTGTTGGTGAGCTGGCGCTCCTTGTCGCGCAGGTTGGCCGCCTTCTCGAACTCTTGCGCCTCGATCGCCGCTTCCTTGTCGCGCCGCGTGGTCTCGATCTCCTCCTCGAGGTCGCGGTAGACGGGCGGGGCGGTCATCGACTTGATGCGGGCTCGTGACGCGGCCTCGTCGATCAGGTCGATCGCCTTGTCCGGCAGGAAGCGGTCGGAGATGTAGCGGTCGGCCAGCTCGGCTGCGGCCGCGAGCGCATCGTCGGTGATGCCCACGCGGTGGTGCTGCTCGTAGCGCTCGCGCAGGCCCTTCAGGATCTGGACGGTGTCCTCGGTGGAGGGCTGGTCCACCCGGATCTGCTGGAAGCGGCGCTCGAGCGCGGAGTCGCGCTCCAGGTACTTGCGGTACTCGTCGAGCGTGGTGGCGCCGATCGTCTGCAGCTCGCCGCGGGCGAGCGCGGGCTTCAGGATCGAGGCGGCGTCGATCGCGCCCTCGGCGGCGCCGGCGCCGACGAGGTTGTGGAGCTCGTCGATGAACAGGATGATGTCCCCGCGCTGGGTGATCTCCTTCATCACCTTCTTGAGGCGCTCCTCGAACTCGCCGCGGTACTTCGAGCCGGCCACGAGCGCGGCCAGGTCGAGCGTGTAGATCTGCTTGTTCTTCAGCAGCTCCGGCACCTCGCCGTTGGTGATCAGCTGGGCGAGGCCCTCGACCACGGCGGTCTTGCCCACGCCCGGCTCGCCGATCAGCACCGGGTTGTTCTTCTGGCGGCGGGAGAGGATCTGCATGATCCGCTCGATCTCGGTCTCGCGGCCGACCACCGGGTCGAGCTTGCCCTCGGCGGCCAGCTTGGTGAGGTTGCGGCCGAACTGGTCGAGCAGCTTGGACGACTTCTTGCCCTCGCCCTGGGCGCCGGCCCCTGCGGCGGCTCGGCCCTGGCGGCCGCCCGGGCCGGACAGCATGCGTATGACCTCGTTGCGGATCTTCTCCGAGTCGGCGTCGAAGTCGAGCAGGATGCGAGCGGCCACGCCCTCGTTCTCGCGCACCAGCCCGAGCAGGATGTGCTCGGTCCCAATGTAGTTGTGGCCGAGCGAGAGCGCCTCGCGCAGCGCCAGCTCGAGCACCTTCTTGGCACGCGGGGTGAACGGGATCTGCCCGGAGGTGACCTCCTCGCCGGAGCCCACGATCCGCACCACCTGCGCGCGCACGCGCTCCACCGTGATCTCGAGCGACTCCAGCACGCGGGCCGCCAGGCCCTCCTCCTCGCGCAGCAGCCCGAGCAGAATGTGCTCGGTGCCGATGTAGTTGTGCTTGAGGATGCGGGCCTCCTCCTGGGCGAGGACGACCACCTGCCGGGCCCGTTCGGTGAAGCGCTCAAACACGACTTGCTCTCTATCTGTCGGGAACAGCGGGGCGGGGTTACCCGCTCTTTCCCACTTGGTCGGCTGCTACGCCGATCGAATGAGAGACCTTGGGCTCCACCCGATCCCGCCTAGGCGAGTCTACCAACGCTCCCCGGCGCGAATTCCGGCTTCACGAAGCCATAAAACCCGATCCGAACGGGGGTTTTCACGCTAGGCTGGCCGCCTTCCGACCTCCCGAACCAGACCAGGAGCAGCTCTTGACACGGACCCTTCCGGCGGCCTTCGCCGCGGTAGCTCTCGCGCTGTCGGCCGCCGTGGCCGGCTGCGGCGAGAGCGAGTCCAGCAGCTTCAAGGAGGACTACAACGCCGCGGTGAGGCCGCTCTCAGAGCTGAAGACGGACGTGGGGGGCTCGCTCGACGGGGGCTCCGGGAAGTCGAACGAGGCGATCGCGAAGGAGTTCGAGAACCTCGCCCGCAAGGCGCGCCAAACGCGCGCGAACCTCGCCAAGCTCGACCCGCCGGACAACGCCAGGGAGGAGTTCGACGCGCTCCTGTCGGCCCTCGGGGACGGGTCCGACGACCTGGGCGCGGTGGCGGCCGCGTCCAGGGAGGACGATCCCGCGAAGGCCGCCGAGGCGGCGCAGGAACTGGTCAAGTCGGGGACGAGGATCCAGGAGGCGGAGACGGACCTCAAAAAGGAGGTGGACGGCTGAGGCGCTCCCTCAGCCGCGCATCGCGGGGAACAGCACGACCTCGCGGATCGAGCGCCGGCCGCTCAGCAGCATCACCAGGCGGTCGATCCCGATGCCGATCCCGCCGGTGGGCGGCATGCCGTGCTCGAGCGCGCGCAGGTAGTCCTCGTCGTAGGGCTGCGTCTCCTCATCGCCCCCGGCGGCGTCGGCTCGCTGCTGCTCGAAGCGGGCGCGCTGCTCGTCGGGGTCGTTCAGCTCGCTGAACGCGTTGGCGAACTCCATCCCCCCCGCGAAGCACTCGAAGCGCTCCACGAGCCCCGGCTCGGAGCGGTGGTCCTTGGCGAACGGGGACAGCTCCTTCGGGTAGTCGAGCACGAAGGTCGGGGCCTGCAGCTCGGGCTCGACCTCCTTGGAGAGCAGGTCGTCCACCCGCTTCGCGCGAGTGCCCTCGCCCGGCAGCTCCTCGGCCGCCGCGATGTCGATTCCGGTCCTCTCCACGATCGCCTCGCGCAACGTTAGCCGCCGCCAGGGTGTGGAGAAGTCGATCGGGCCGGCGTAGCCCACCGCGCCGGCCACGTGCTCGACAAGCTCCTCGAGCCGGCGGGCGATGTCCTCGTAGTCGGCGTAGGCCTCGTACCACTCGAGCATCGTGAACTCGGGGTTGTGCTTGTGCGAGATGCCCTCGTTGCGGAAGTCCTTG
>DASQNF010000014.1:0-10919 GCA_035645115.1 Thermoleophilaceae bacterium
TCCTCGCGCGCGTACAGGCGCTCGGGCGCGAGCAGAAGCTCGCGAGCGACGGCGAGTTCTACGGCCGCCGCTTCGCCTACGGCGTGGTCTGCCCCGCCCTGCGCGCCGAGCGGGTCAGGTTCACGGGCGCGGCGGGCTGAGCTCGCTCAGATCTTCAGCAGGATGATCACGTTCACGACGAAAAGCACCGAGAACAGGATCGTCCAGCGATTCAGGTTCCGCTCGACCAGCGAGCCGCCGCCGAACGGCCCGGCGCCGGTCCCGACGCCGAACGCGCCGGAGAGCCCGGAGTCCTTGCCCGAGTGCAGCAGGACGAGCACGATGACCATCACCGCGAGCAGCACCTGAACGCCGCTGAGGATCGCTTCCATCGGCGCGAAAGCCTAGCGGGCTCCCGGGGTCCGCCGGCGGCGTGCTGCGGACCCGGCTCCCCGCCCCGCCTTGTAGCCCCGGGCCAGCGGCCGCCGTCGGCGTGCCGCCCCAACGGCCCCCTCCCCCCGCCCCGGCCCTACCGCTCCCCCGGCGAGCGGCCCTCCAGCCGGTCGAGCTCGCGCAGGATCTCGATCGCCTCGTCGCGCAGCTCCCTGTCGAGGCCGCGCCAGTCGGCGGCGGAGAGCTTGCCCATCCGGTGGTCGAGCTCGGCGTCGCGGATCTCGCGGTACTTGGCCTCCTTCGCGGCCCCCAGCTCCTCGATCCGCCTCGATTCGAGGCTCTCCTCCTCCCCTCTGCCGCGGAGCGGGGCCGCCACGGCCAGGGCCACCAGCGCCGCCAGCACGAACAGGGCGAGGGCGTACTCCAAGCCGGCGACCTACGCGCGCGAGAGCTCTTTGCCCAGGCGGGCAGAGTAGAGCGCGCGCACGCGCCGCAGGCGCGCCTCGGGCACCGGCCACATCGCAACCAGCGCGCCCAGCACGGCGATCGCGCCGCCGATCCAGATCCAGGCCACGAGCGGCGACGCGATCGCGCGGAAGACGGCCGGCGGCGGGTCCGCGCGGTAGCGCTCCGCGAGCGCGGCCAAGATCAGCGCCTGGACCTCGCCGGGCGAGTCTGCGAACTTGGCGTCGGCCTCGGCGATCGGCCGCTCGAGCGAGGCGATGTCCGGCCGCACGGCGAGCCACAGGTCCTTGCGCAAGCCCCAGCGCACGTCGACCTCGCTCGTGGCCTCGCCCTCGAAGAATCGCGAGATCGTGCCGAGCGAGGGGTCGCCGCTCGAGTAGAAGTTGCGCGAGGGGCGGAGCGTGAAGCGCTCGTCGCCCTTGCGCACGTCGAGCACGGCGCCAAAGGAGATCGGCGCGCCGGTGCCCGAGTCATCCCCGCCGAGCGCGGCGGTGGGCTCCCGATAGGTGACCCGGTAGCCGTCGATCTCAAAGGACTCGCCGGGTGCGAGGCGCACGTCGCGCTGCTCGAGGAACGCCGACGACCCCGCCACGCCGAGGAACAGCACGGCGATGCCCGCGTGCACGAGGTAGCCGCCGTAGCGGCGGCGGTTGCGCCCGGTCAGGCGCGCCAGCGCCCGCGGCCAGGCCTCGCCCGTGATCGTGCGGCGCGCCGACGCGCCGCGCCAGAACTCCTGCCCCACGACCGCGAGCACGAACGCGACAAGGCAGAACATCAGCAGCGAGAGCGGGCTCTGGGCGGCGTCCGTGAGCGCGAGCAGGACTGCGAGCGTCACGGCCGTGAAGCCCAGCGGCGCGAGCAGGATCCGCCTCAGCGCGCCGGGTGTGACCCGGCGCCAGGCGAGCACGGGGCCGATCCCGCTGAGCAGCACGAGCACGAGCGCGAGCGGCGTCGTGAGCCGGTTGAACCAGGGCGGCCCGACGCTCGCCTCCCGGCCGGTGAGCGCCTCCGAGATCAGCGGGAAGAACGTGCCCCAGAGGATCACCAGGCAGAGGCCCACGAGAACCAGGTTGTTGAGCAGGAAGAACGCCTCGCGCGAGACCAGCGAGTCGAGCTTCGCCTCGCTACGCAGATGCGGGAGCCGGGCGAGGATGAGACCCACCGACAGCGCGATCACCGCACAGATGAACACGAGGAACTGCACGCCGATCGTGGAGGCCCCGAACGCGTGGATCGACTCGAGGATGCCGCTTCGCACCAGGAACGTGCCGAGCAGCGCGAGCACGAACGTGGCGCACACGAGCGACACGTTCCAGATCTTCAGCATCCCTCGCTTCTCCTGCACCATGATCGAGTGGATGAACGCGGTGCCGACGAGCCAGGGCATCAGCGAGGCGTTCTCCACCGGGTCCCAGGCCCAGTAGCCGCCCCAGCCGAGCTCGGTGTAGGACCAGAGCGCGCCGAGCATGATCCCGGTGCCGAGGAAGGTCCAGGCCACGAGCGCGAAGCGGCGCGTGGCACGAATCCAGTCGGCGCCGGTGCGGCGCGTCACGAGCGCGCCGACCGCGAAGGCGAACGGGATCGAGAAGCCGACGTAGCCCGTGTAGAGCATCGGCGGGTGGATCATCATCGCCGGATGTCGCAGCAGCGGGTTGAGGCCGGCGCCCTCGGCCGGCGCAACGGCGAGCGTGTTGAACGGGTTCTCGAAGCCCACCATCAGGAAGAGGAAGAAGGCCGCCACCCCGCCGAGCACCGCCGCGGCCCACGGCGCGATGTCACGCAGCGAGCGTCGGGTGAGGAACAGGACCGCGCTCGAGAACAGCCCCAGCAGCGTGGCCCACAGCAGAAGGGACCCGTCCTGCGTGGCCCACAGCGCCGTGACCTTGTAGAAGGTCGGCGTGTCCGTGGAGGAGCCCTCGGCCACGAGCGCGAACGAGAAGTCCGAACGCAGGAACGCCGCCTCGAGGATCGCGAAGGCGACCACGCAGAGCGCCGCCAGGCAGTAGATGGCCCGGCGGCCGGAGTCCACCCACTCGCGCCGTCCCCCGACCGCCCCGTAGATCGAGGCGCCGGCCGCGTAGAGAGCGGTCAGGAGGCCGATCGTCAGGCAGGCACTGCCGACGCCCGCCACGTCAGGTGCTCTTGTCGTCCTTCGTGAACTTGGACGGGCACTTGGTCACGAGCGAGTCGCGCTCGGCCACGAACGTGCCCTGACGGAGCTCGCCCTCGACGATCACCTCGCGACCCTCGCGGAAGGGATCCGGCACCACGCCGCTGTAGACCACCGGCACGGACTCCGTGCCGTCCCGGTCGCGGATGCGGAAGCGCAGCTCGTCGCCGGCCCGCGACACGGAGTCGGCCACCACCTTGCCGGTGAGCTCGTACGCCTGTCCGGGCCGGATCTCGCTCGGCTTGCTCGCCTCGGTGGAGGCGCTGAAGCTCGTGTAAACGAGCGCGGTGGCAAGCAGCAGCGCCACGGCGAGCAGGCTCACCAGGCGGATCTTGCGCTTGCGCGAGGGGTCCATCCCCCCGGATGCTAGCGCTGGCTCGGGTGCCCCTCGCCGGGCCAGGGAGCGAGCACCAGGATCAGGCGCGAGTCGGCCTTCGCGCGCACCTCGTGGCGCTCGTTCGGCTCGAAGTGCACGAGGAATCCCGGGCCGCCGCTGGCGGTGTCCGAGCCCTGCTCGAACTCGACCTCACCTGCGGCCACGACCACCCACGCGCGCTCGTGGACCTGGTGCTCTTGGAGCCGCTCGCCGGCGGGGAGGTTGATGGCGATCACGCGCGTCTCGTCGTCCGAGCGCAGCACGGTGGGGTTGAACGGCTGGACCTCGAGCGAGGCGATGTCCCAGGTCTCCATGGCTCCTCCGGCTCCGGTTGGGGTGCCGGCGGGAATCTACCCGCGGCCGAGGCGACGCGGGCGGCGGGCGAAAGGAGCCGCTAGGTCCGTCCGGCCGGCTGGGGCTCGAGCGCTGCAGCCTCCGCGCGCCGCGCCATCCACTCGGAGCCCGGGTGGTCTGTGAGCCCGTGCGCGATTATCGAGGCGAAGACCGCCAGCGCCGCGATGCTCGCGATCCGCTCTCCCTGCGGCACCGCCGATCCGAGCACGAACAGCGCGAAGGTCATCGTTGCGACTCACTTGGGGCCGAACCACGCCATGAACGCCTTTGCGCGCAGGTCCACCTCACTGCTCTCGGTGAGCGCGGCGAACACCGCCACGGGCCGTGCCACGAGCAGCGTGAAGGCCACGATCGCCACCGCCGCCCAGCCGTCCTGGAACAGGCCGTCGAGCGTCAGGATCGCGCCGAAGACCAGGAACACGCCGAGCTTCACCACCTCGATCACGTCCTCGGCACGCGACTCGAAGCACTCGCGCACGTCCGGGCGCCAGATGCCGAACGCTATCGCGGCGACGAACACCGAGATGAAGCCATTGCCCTCGGGCGGCAGCACCGCCACGCCGTACGCGGCGAAGGCCACTCCGAGGGCATAGAGGGACTTCTGGTGGGAGCTGACGTCCCTGCCCAACTGCGTCTTGCGCGGCATCAGGCGCGACGCCACGAACGCCACCACGAGACCGGCCACGAACCCCACCGCCACGTCCTGGAGCACGAACTCCCACCAGACGAAGTCGTCGGCGGCGGCGGCCGCCGCGTGAAGGCGAGCACGGCGGGCAAGGCGAGCCCGTCGTTCAGCCCCGACTCGAGATTGAGCGAGTGCCGAATCACCCTCGGCACGCGCGGGTTGGTCACGACTGTGGAGGAGAGCACGGGATCGGTGGGCGAGAGCAGCGCGGCCGAGCAGGAACGACTCGGTCCAGTCGAGGTCCGTGACGAGGTGCGCCGCCAGGGCGACGAGCACAGCCGTCAGCGGCATCGCGAGCACGAGCTTCCGAAACGGCAGGCGCCAGGCGCGCTGGAGCATCTCCTCCTCCACCTCGAGCCCGTCTCGGAACAGGATCAGGATCAGCGCGACCACTGCCAGCCCTTGGACAAACTGGCCGGTGGGGTCGAACTCGAGCACCTCGAGGCCCGCCTCGCCCAGCAGGAAACCCGCGACCACGAACGCCGCCGTCAGCGAGAGGAAGCTGCGCTTGCCACCCCTGAGGCGAGCGCGCCCGCCATCAGCAGCAGGCCGAACACGGCGAGCGGCTCCTCGAGGAACTCGACTCCGGCGGCGACCGGCGGCACGGCGCGCACTCTGCCAGACGCAAACGCCCGGCCCGGCTACGGTGGGAGGCGGATGCGCCGTCGTCCAGCGATCGCGATCTGCGCCTGGCTGCTCGCCTCGGCATGCGCCGCCGCTCCCGCGGCGGGCGCGCCCCCGCCTGCGCAGACCCTCACCCAGGGCTGGGAGGTGCGGGTAGAGGCGGCCGCGCCGGCGCCGCGCCAGCCGCCGCCGCCCGAGGAGACCGCCCCGGGCGCCGCGGCGCCCACGTCCGCCGCAACGCCCGCGGGCCCGGCGGCCCAAGGCGACGGCGAGTGGAGGCCGGCCCGCGTTCCCGGCGTGTTCGACACGCGTGCGCTGCCGAGCCTCTATCCGGGCCAGGTGCGCCGCTACCGGCTGCGCTTCACGGGCCCCACGACTCCGCCGGGATACCGCTGGCTGCTTCGCTTCGAGAGCGTGCGGCGCAACGCGGCGGTGCTCCTGAACGGCCGCCGCATCGGCCGCAACGTCGATCCCTACACGCCGTTCACGCTCGAGGCGCGCGGCCTGCGTCCCGAACGCCCGAACGAGCTGGTGGTGGTGGTGGACGGCCGCAAGGACCCACAGCTGCCGGAGGGCTGGTGGAACTGGGCCGGGATAGTGCGCCCGGTCCACCTGATCCCGGCCGCGGCCGCCCACCTGCACGGGCTGGGCACGATGTCGCGAGTGGAGTGCCGCGGCGCGGCCACCCGCTGCAAGGCCGCGCTCGTGATCGACGGCCTGCTCGAGCGTCGGCGGCCGCGGAGCTCACCGCTGGCGCTCGAGGTGCGGCTGCGCGCCCCCGGCGGGCGGATCGTCCGCGGGCGCTTCCCGATCGCGCCCGGCGGGCCGGGCGAGCGGCGGGTGGGGTTCGAGCTGCGGGTTCCGGCGCCCCAGCTCTGGTCGCCCGAGCGCCCGCGCCTCTACCGCGCGCGGATCGCGCTGCGAGACGGCGGGCGCATCGTCCAGGTCGAGCGCCGAGCGATCGGGTTGCGCTCGGTGAGCGTCGACGACGGGAAGCTGTACCTGAACAACAGGCGGGTCCAGCTGCGTGGCGCATCGATCCATGAGGACATGCCGGGCTCGGGCGCGGCACTCAGCCGCTCCGACATGGACCGGATCGTGGCCGACCTGAAGGAGCTCGGAGCGAACGTCACACGCGCGCACTACCTGATCAGGGAGGATCTGCTCGAGCGCTTCGACCGGGCCGGGATCCTCGTCTGGAGCCAGGCGCCGATCTGGCAGCGCGACGCCGGGGCCCACGTGCTCTGGCGCCCCAAGGGCCTGCGGCGCGCCCTGCTCTCGGTGCGGCGCACCGTGGCCGAGGCGCGCAACCACCCGTCGGTGCTCACCCACTCGGTGGCAAACGAGCTGAGCTTCACGCCCGACGAGAAGCCGGGCACGGCCCGCTTCCTGCACGAGGCGCAGGCGATCGCACGAGATCTCGACCCCACGCTGCCGATATCGCTCGACATCAAGGGCAGGCCCGGCTACGGCGAGCAGTTCAGCTACGGCGAGTTTGACCTGATCGGCCTCAACCAGTACTTCGGCTGGTACAGCTGGGTGGCCGACTTCTCGCTGCTCGAGCCCTACATCCAGGAGCTGCGCGACCACTACCCGCGCCACGCGATCGTGATGACGGAGTGGGGCGCCGAGGGGCGTCCCGAGCTCGCCACCGCCGCGCTCGAGCTGCGGGGCGGCTACCCGTTCCAGGCCTTCCACGCGCAGCGCACGCTCGACGTGATCGACCGCTCGCCGGTGCTCTCGGGCGCCATCTACTGGACGCTGCGCGAGTTCGAGATCTACCCGGGCTGGACCGGCGGCGCGGGACGGCGCCCGCCGCAGTACGAGCCGAACACCCGCCACCACAAGGGCCTGATCGACTACGAGGGCCTGCGCAAGCCGGCTTTCCACCTGCTCGCCGAGCGCTTCCGAGCCACGCCCCTGTACCCCTGAGCGGCTAAAGCCGCGCGCGTAGCGGCCGATCCTTTGATGAGATGACCAGCCGCGTGCCGATGGACCGCCGCGACCGCTCCACCTCAGCGGCGCTCGAGAGCCGCTTCTACAAGCTGAACGGCGACATGCTCGGCGCCTGCGGCTTCGACGGCGTGTTCCGCCACGTCAACACGGCCTGGGAGCGCGTACTCGGCTGGTCCGAGGAGGAGATGTGCTCGCGTCCGTTCATCGAGCTGGTGCACCCCGACGACGTCAACGGCACGCTCGCGATAGCCGGCAGACTCGCCGAGGGCAGCTCGGTCGTGCACTTCCGCAATCGCTACCACACCAAGACGGACGACTGGCGCTGGCTCGACTGGACCTCGGTGGGCGTCCCGCAGGACGAGATGATCTACGCGTCGGCGCGCGACGTGAGCGGCCAGGTCGCTCTCGAGCAGGCGCTCACCAGCCAGGCCGACGAGCTCGCCACGGCACGCATGCTGCTGGAGGAGGCCCAGGCGATCGCCGGCGTGGGCAGCTGGGAGTGGCGTCCCGGACACGATCGGTCCACATGGTCGGCCGAGCAGTTCCGCCTCCACGGCCTTGCTCCCGGCCTCGGAGCGCCGGGGCCCGCCGAGTTCCTCGCGTGCGTGCACGAAGAGGATCGCGAGCGCATCAAGGAGGAGATGCGGTCGGCGGTTGCGAGCGTGACGGCTTTCGGCGGCGAGTACCGGGTAGTCCACCCTGACGGCGACGTCCGCACGATCGAGGTCCGCTCCACCCGGTCCCAGGATCCCGACGGCGAGGTCTACCTCGCCGGCACGAGCCAGGACGTGACCGAGCGCCGGCGGGCCGACCAAGCCCTGCGAGGGAGCGAGCAGCTCCACCGCGCGATCACCACGAACCTGCCGGACTCGGAAGTGCTGGTATTTGCCGACGACCTGCGCTTCGTGAAGGCCACCGGGGCGAACCTGGCGAAGCACGACCATGGCGACGACCAGCTCGTGGGCCAGCCGGTGTCGGCCTTCCTGCCCATGGAGGGCCACGCGCAGCTGCACGACAACCTGCTCGCCGCGCTCTCCGGCCAGACGTGTCAGTACGACTACGGCTCGGCCGACGACGGGCGCCAGTACGTCCTTCGCACCGGGCCGCTGCGTGACGGCGGGGGCGACATCAGCGGTGGCATCCTCGTCTCCTACGACGTGACGGAGCGGCGCCAGGCGGAGCGTCTCTTGCGCGAGAGCGAGGCCCAGCTTGCCGAAGCGCAGGAGATCGCGCGGCTTGGCAGCTGGGAGTGGGACCTGGCTCGGGACGAGGTCAGCTGGTCGCACGCGCTCGAGCGCCTCTACGACCTGGAGAGCGAGAGCTTCCCTGAGGACTTCAAGGGCTACCTCGCCCTCACGCACCCCGAGGATCGCGAGCGAGTGGAGTCGACGGTTCGCGGGGCGCTCGACCGGCGCGAGCCCTTCCAGGTCGACCATCGCTTCCTACGCGCGGACGGTGAGCTACGCTGGTTGCATAGCCGCGGCGAGCTCGTGATCCGAGACGGCGAGCCGATCAAGATGGTCGGCACCGCGCAGGATGTGACCGAGGCTAAGCGTGCCGACGCCGAGCGGCTTGCCTCCGAGCAGCTCCTCCGGAGCGCGTTCGACGACGCGATGATCGGCATGTGCCTGACCTCTCCCGAGGGGCGGCTCGTGCGGGTCAATCGCACGCTCTGCGAGATGCTTGGCCGCACCGATGAGGAGCTCGTGGGCGTCAACTTCCGCGAGATCGCCCACCCCGAAGACGTGCACCTCGACGACGCTCGCCTCGAGCAGCTGCTCAGCGGCGCGATCTCGGGGCTGCACCTCGAGAAGCGCTATTTGCACAGCTCCGGGGACGTCGTCTGGGTGGAGCTCAGCACCTCGCTGGTACGCGACGAGGACGGCCGCCCGCTCTACCTCTCGACGCAGATGCAGGACATTCGCGAGCGAAAGGCGGCCGAGGCCGAGCGTGCCGACGCGCACGCCGAGGCGGTGAACGCGTCGCGCATGAAGTCCGAGTTCCTGGCGAACATGTCCCACGAGATCCGCACGCCCATGAACGGGGTGATCGGGATGACCGAGCTGCTGCTCGACACGCCGCTCAGCTCCGAGCAGCGCTCGTACGCGGGGACCGTGCGGAGCTCGGGCGAGGCGCTGCTCGCCGTGCTGGAGGACATACTCGATTTCTCCAAGATCGAGGCCGGGCAGCTGCGGCTCGACCGAACCGAGTTTTCGGTCCGCGAGGCCGTCGAGGAGATCGGCAACCTGCTCAGCCTGCGTGCCCGCGAGAAGGGCGTCGAGCTGACTATCGAGATCGACCCCGACGTCCCGAAGCTCATCTGCGGCGACCCGATGCGGCTGCGCCAGGTGATCACGAACCTGATGTCAAACGCCGTGAAGTTCACGCACGAGGGATCCGTGGCCGTGGGGGTCTCGGTGCTGGAGGCCACCCCGACCCGGGCGACGCTGCGCTTCTCGGTCGAGGACACCGGCATCGGGATCGAGCCGCACAAGCTCGAGCTGCTCTTCGAGGCGTTCGCCCAAGCGGACGCCTCCACCACCCGCCACTACGGCGGCACCGGGCTCGGGCTCACGATCTCGCGTCAGCTCGTTGAGATGATGAGCGGGTCGATCGAGGTGGAGTCGGCGCGCGGACGCGGCAGCAGCTTCAGCTTCTCGGTGCCGTTCGACCTGGCCGAGGGGCCCGGGAGCGCGAGCGACGAGCCACTGGGAGGGCCCTCCGCAGCCGCCGCCGGCGGCGCCCCGGGGCCGCTCGTCCTGGTGGCTGAGGACAATCACGTGAACGCGCTGGTGGCCACCAGGATGCTCGAGAAGCGCGGCCTGCGCGCCGAGGTGGCCCGCGACGGCCGCGCCGCTCTCGAGATGCTCGAGCGCACCGACTACGCGGCCGTGTTCATGGACTGCCAGATGCCGCAGCTCGACGGCTACGAGGCCACGGCGGAGATCCGCCGCCGGGAGAGCGGCGACGGGCGCCTGCCCGTGATCGCCATGACGGCGCACGCGATGACGGGCGCGCGCGAGACCTGCCTCGCAGCGGGGATGGACGACTACGTCTCGAAGCCGCTGCGAAGCGAGGCGCTCGACGCGATCATCTCGCGCTGGCTCCCGGCATAGGGCCGGCGGGCGGCCGGCGGGCGGTCAGCGCTTGCGGCGCTTCTCGAGCTCGGCCTTGGCGCGGGTCCCGAGGTTCACGGCTGCCAGCATCCCCTTCTCGCCGGCCGACTCCTTTGGCGGCAGCGCTCCGACCTGGCGCGCCAGGCTCGCGGTGTCGTAGTAGCCCTCCACGCGCGCGATCTTGCCGTCCCTCACCCAGGTCATGTCGCAGCCCTCGACGTCCACCGGCTTGCCCGTCGGCCGCAGCCCCTGGAAGCTCGCCGTCCCCGAGAACGTGCCGGTCGCGCGCCAGCGCACGGCCGCACGCTCGTCCTCGACCACGAGGTCGAGGATCTGCATCTCGAAGTCCGGGAACGCGTCGAAGAGGGCGTGGAAGAAGGAGCGCATCTCGACTTTCCCCGCCGGGCCGATCACCCCATAGATTCGCCCGCTGGCGTCATCGGAGTACCAGTCGTCCTGCGCGTTGCGGTCGCGCCGCCCGATCGCCGTGAAGTAGCCCTCGACCACGGACCTGGTGTCGGTGGGGGTGGTGGTGGCCTCGCCGGTGCTCATTCGAACCTCATTTCGTCGGGGGAGCCTGCAGGGTACGCGCCGCGGGGCCCGGGTCCGCGCCCGCCCGCCGCAGCGCGTCGAGCGTGGCCGCCAGCGCCGGGCGGCGGGCCGCCCCGCGGCGAAGCAGCGCCGACACGTGCCGGCAGGGCGCCGGGGGCGCGATCCGAGCGAAGCACACGCCGACCGCGCCCGTGCACGCGAGCGCCGGCATCAGGCCGATCCCGAGGCCGGCCGCGGCCAGCGCCTGGT
>DASQNF010000015.1:0-3715 GCA_035645115.1 Thermoleophilaceae bacterium
CCGGTTGAGCGCGCGGAACATCTCCTCGAAGTCCACGTCGCCGTGCCCGGGCGAGACGAAGTCCCAGCCGCGTCCGTGCTCACCGAAGTTGAGGTGGCCGCCGAGGATGGAGGAGCGCCCGTCGAGCCGGCGCTTCGAGTCCTTTACGTGGGCGTGGAAGATGCGCTCGCCGAACTCGGCGATGAACGCGCCGGAGTCGAGGAACTGGTGCTCCAGGTGGCTGGGGTCGAAGTTGATCCCGAAGCCCTGACGGTCACCGATCGCGGCCAGCGCCTTGCGCGTGGTCACGAAGTCGTAGGCGATCTCGGTGGGGTGGACCTCGAGCGCGAACTTGACGCCTTCGCTCTCGAACACGTCGATGATTGGGCCCCAGCGCTCGGCGAAGTCGTCGTACCCGGCCTCGATCGCGTCGAAGTCGTTCGGCGGGAACGAGTAGAGCATGTGCCAGGTGGACGACCCGGTGAACCCGGTGACCACCTGCGCGCCGAGCTGCGCCGCCGCGCGCGCCGTGTCCTTCATGTAGTCGGCAGCCCGCCCGCGCACGCCCTCGGGGTCGCCGTCGCCCCACACCTCGGGCGGCACCACCGCCTTGTGGCGCTCGTCGATCGGGTCGCACACGGCCTGGCCGACGAGGTGGTTGCCGATCGCCCAGCACGACAGGCCGTGGCGCTCGAGGATCTCGTGGCGGCCGCGGCAGTAGCCCGGGTCGGCCACGGCTTGGGCGACGTCGAAGTGGTCGCCCCAGCAGGCCAGCTCGAGGCCGTCGAAGCCCCAGCCGCCGCACTTCTCGGCCAGGTCCTCGAGCGTCAGGTCGGCCCATTGCCCGGTGAACAGGGTGACTGGTCGGCTCATGCTGCCTCCTTTGTCGAGAGGGTCTCCAGGTGGACGCCGGCGGCGTCGTAGGCGTGTGCGACGTCGGCCGGGAGGGCGGGGTCGGTGATGATCATGTCGGGCTCGTGGGCGCGCATGATCGTCAGGAGGGATGCGCGGCCGAACTTGGTGGCGTCGATCAGCGCCACCGTGCGCTTGGCCGCGGCGCGCGCGGCGTTCACCACGTCGGCGAGCGGGCGGCGCGAGGTCGTGAGGCCCTCCTCGAGCGTGAGCCCGGCGGCCGATATGAAGGCCACGTCGAAGTTGAGCTGCGAGATGAACTCGACGGTCCAGCGCCCCGCCAGCATCCGCATGTGCTGGTCGAGCTCGCCGGGAGTGACCACCACGTGCACCCCTTCGGCCTGCATCTCGTGCGCAATCGCCGGCGAGCTCGTGACCAGCGTGAGCTCGTTGGGTGGCTCGTCCATCAGCCGGCGCGCGAGGTGGAGCGCTGTCGAGGAGGCGTCGAGGAAGATCGTCGAGCTCGCCGCCACCAGCTCGGCGGCGCGCTCGGCGATCGCGTCCTTCGCCGCGCTCGCCTGCTCCACGCGCTGCGACCACGCGGTGGCGATCGCGGGCGCGGCCGCGGACTCCGGCGGCGGCTCGAGCGCCCGGGCGCCGCCATGGACGCGCTCGACGAGGCCCTCGGCGGCGAGCTGCTCGAGGTCGCGGTGCACGGTGATCGGCGACACGGCGTGGCTGCGGGCGAGCTCCGCCACGGAGACGCCGCCGTCACGCCGGACCTGCTCCAGGATCTGTGCTCGGCGGAGGGCGGGGGGCATGCTCGTCAGACGCGGTCCTCGAACACTCGCTTCGTCACGCTCACGTCCACACCGCGGAACTCGTCGAGCGCCTTCACGAGGTGATCGGCGAAGCGCTCGAGCGCCTGCTCGCCCTTCTCGGCGCTCGCGCGCATCGGGTTTCCGATCACGCCGGTCCTCGAGAACTCGGCGTGGTCCATCGGGAAGACGAAGTACTGGTAGCCGTCGAACTCGACGTCCGGCGCCCCATCCGTCTTGATGAACGACTCCGGCAGCCACTTCGGGACCTGCGCGCGGTCCTCGGCGGCGCGCTCCATCTGGACCATGCGCTCGTCGTGGGCCATCACCTGCGAGGTCTCGAGCTCCGAGGCGTGCCAGCCGGGGGTCTCCTCCGGCGGGTTCTCGAGCAGGTCGTCGAGCAGCCCGATGTAGCGCTCCGCGTACGGCTTGTAGAGCGCCACGAAGGCGCCGGTCTCGTACTTGATGCGCCGTAGGAGCGGGTCGATCACCTTGGTGTTCGACCCGTGCCCGTTCACGAAGACGAGCTTGTTCCAACCGTGGTGGATCAGCGAGCGCGCGATGTCGTAGAGGACCTCGGTGAAGGTCTCGGCGCGCAGGGTGATCGTGCCCACGCCGGTCTCGGGCTCGCGCAGGTGCTGCGGCGAGTACCCGATCCAGAGTGGCTGCGTGTAGGGGACCTCGGCCTTCTCCGCGGCCCGCCGCGACACCTCGAGCGCGGTGATCGTGTCGGTCCCGAGCGGCAGGTGGGCGCCGTGCTGCTCGCAGGAGCCGATCGGCACGAGCACGATGTCGGAGCGCTCCTGGAACCAGGCGATGTCGGGCGGGGCGAGGTCGAGCAGGCAGTTGGAGAAGGGGCGGGCGTCATCCGGCATGGGCGGGCTCCTCGAGAAGGGTCAGGTAGCGGTCGGCCACAAGTTCGGCGAACTCGGCATCGTCCACGTGGGCGTCCACCGGCTCGAAGGGGATGTCGGGACGCAGGGCCTCGCGCAGGGCGTCGACGAAGGCGGCGTCGGCCTCCGGGTCCCAGAGCGAGCCGCCCTCGGCGTCGGCGAGTGAGAAGCCCGCGGTGGGGACGACGACCCGGATCGGCCCGCGCCCCTCGTTCAGGCGCTCGGCGACCATGCGCCCGAGCGCGGCGCCCTCTTCGGCCGTGAGCCGGACGAGCGTGGCCACCGGATTGTGGAAGTAGGTCTTGCGCGCGCGGTAGCGCTCGGGCAGCTCATCGCGCGGGCCCTGGTTGAAGAAGTCGACGCAACCGGGCACCACGACCTGCGGGATCCCGCAGCGCCCGGCCACCCGCAGCCGGTCCGGCCCGGTGGCATGGATGCCGTCGAGCAGCGAGTTGGCCAGCTCCGAGAGCGTGTAGTCGATCACCCCGGCGAGCGCGCCCGCTTCGACCAGGTGCTCCATCGCGGGCCCGCCAACGCCGTTGGCGTGGAAGATCACGGGCTCCTGCCCCGCCTCGAGCAGCAGCTCGCGGACGCGCATGACCCCGGGGGTGGTCTGGCCCAGCATCGTGATGGCCACGCTGCGCTCGCCGAGCGCGCCGACCGGCCGGCCGGCGTCCCGCACCATCCCGGCCATCGCGGCGGCCGCGTTGTCGAAGATCGCGCGGGCGATCTCGTTGAGGCCGAGGATGTCGATCACCGAGTGCATCACCGTCACGTCCGACTCGCCCACGAAGGGCGCGAACGAGCGCCGGCCCGAGGCGCTCGGCGAGACGATCAGCTTGGGCACGCCCACCGGGAGCGCGTGCATGGCCGCGGCCCCCAGCAGCGCGCCCTCGGCGCCGCCCAGGCACAGGACGCCGCGGACGGCGCCCTCCGAGTAGAGGCGCAAGCAGGTGGCGCGGACCCCCTCGAGCATCAGCTCGACGGCGGCGCCGCGCGAGCCCGCGCGGCGCACGTCGTCGAGATCGTGGCCGCCGGCCCGGGCCACCTCCGCCCGGGCGACGTCGGCCGCGCAGCCCGGCTCGCCCAGGATCCCGGAGTCGATCACGACCGGCTGCGTCCCGAGCGCCAGCAGGCGCTCGCGGACGTAGGCGATCTCCGCGCCCTTGGTGT
>DASQNF010000016.1:0-2751 GCA_035645115.1 Thermoleophilaceae bacterium
CTCGGGTCCGCCGGGGTCAGGCTGAACTGGTAGAGCGAGACGTCGGCCGCCGTCGCCGGCGCCGCCGCCAGCAGGATGAGCAGCGGGGCGAATGCGAGTCCGCGACGCATGGCGGGAACATAGCGGCGGCGTCCCAGGCGCCCGGCCCCCGCGTCCGGCATGGGCCGGCCCCCGGCATGGGCCGCCCCCGGCCTACGGCCCGCCCCCGGCCTACGGGCCCGCCCCCAGCGTTCCGGCGCGCCGCCCAGCCCCGGCTCAGGCCGCCGACTGCTCGGCCCAGTCGCGGTAGAGCCGCGCGTAGGCGCCGTCGGCCTCGATCAGCTCGTCGTGCGTGCCCTGCTCCGCGATTCGGCCGTGGTCGAGCACGACGATCCGTCCCGCGCCGCGGATCGTGGACAGCCGGTGAGCGATCACCAGCGCGGTGCGACCGGCGAGCAGCCGCCTCAGCCCACGCTCGATCTGTGACTCGGTGCGCACGTCGACGTTCGAGGTGGCCTCGTCGAGGATCAGGATGCGCGGGTCCGCGGCCGCGGCCCGCGCGAAGGCCACCAGCTGGCGCTGGCCCGCGGAGAGGTGCCCGCCGCGCTCGCCCACCTCGGTCTCGTAGCCGTCCGGCAGCCGCTCGATGAACTCATGCGCGCCCACCGCACGAGCCGCCGCCACGATCTGGTCGCGGGTCACGTCCGGCGCCCCGAAGCCGATGTTGTCGGCGATCGTCCCCGAGAACAGGTAGCTCTCCTGCGGCACGATGCCCAGCTGCGAGCGCAGCGACTGCTCGGTCACGTCGCGCAGGTCGTGGCCGTCCACGAGCACGCGCCCGCGGTCGGGGTCGTAGAAGCGGGCGACGAGCTTGGCGAGCGTCGACTTGCCGGCGCCGGTCGAGCCCACGAGCGCCACGGTCTGACCCGGCGGCACGTGGAGGGAGATCTCCGAGAGCGCCGGGGTGTCGCCGCCGTAGGAGAAGCTCACGTCGTCGAACTCGATCTCGCCGCGCAGCCGCCCGAGCTCGAGCGCGCCAGGCCGGTCCTCGATCTCCGGTCGCTCGTCGAGCAGCTCGAAGATCTTGTCGAGCGCGGCCATTCCGGCCTGATAGGTCGTGTAGAGCTGGGAGAGCGACTGGATCGGGTCGAAGAACGCGGCCAGGTAGAAGACAAAGGAGGCCAGCACGCCGATCGTGACGTCTCCGTCGAGGACCTGGTTGCCGCCATAGATCAGGATGGCGGCGGTGGCCACCGCCGACAGCAGCTCGACCGACGGGAAGTACGCCGCGTTCAGGTGGACGGTCTTCATGTTCGCCTCGCGGTGCTCGTCGTTCAGCTCGGCGAAGCGCTTGCGGTGGCGAGCCTCCTGCCCGAAAGCGCGCACCACGCGCACGCCCGAGAGCGTCTCCTGCAGGTAGGCGGTGACCTGCGCGATCTTCTCGCGCGTGAGGCGGTAGGCCCCCGAGGACGCGAGCCGGAACGCCACGCTCCCGGCCAGCAGCACCGGGAAGGTGAGGAACGTGACCAGCGCGAGCCCCGGATCGAGCAGGAGCAGGATCGCGGCCGTGCCCACGAGCATCAAGGTCGACGAGAAGAGCGTGGCGATCCCCTCGGTCACGAGCTGGTCGAGCGCCTGCACGTCGTTGGTGAGCCGCGAGATGATCACACCCGCCTTGTTGCGCGAGTAGAAGCTCATCGAGAGCCGCTGCAGGTGGGCGAACACCTCGATGCGCAGGTCCTGGAGCGCACGCTGGCCGACCCACGAGATCAGGTAGGTCTGGAAGTAGGTGGCGACCCAGTTGAGGACGGCCGCGCCCACGAACAGGACGAGGATGACCGCGAGCGCTCCGGTGTCGCGGTTCGAGATGCCCACGTCCACCGCGCGCCCGGCGAGGTAGGGGGGAGCGAGCGCCGCCCCCGTGGCCACGACCAGCGAGAGCAGCATCAGCAGCACGCGGCCGCGGTACGGGCCGAGCAGGCTGACCAGATGTCGCAGCCGCGCCGACCTCACAGCCCCGCCACCTCGCGCTCCGGGTCCTCGCGCGTGAGGAACACCTGGTCGGGGAGGCCCTTCTCGGCGATCTCGCGGTAGAGGTGCGACTCCTCGAGCAGCTCGGCGTGGGCGCCGCGTGCCACCACCCGGCCCTCCTCGAGCACCACCACCTCGTCCGCGAGCGCGATCGTGGACAGCCGGTGGGCGATCACGAACGTGGTGCGTCCATCCATCACCTCGCCGAGTGCCGCCTTGATCAGGTTCTCGGTCGTGGCGTCCACGCTCGAGGTGGCGTCGTCGAGGATCAGGATGCGCGGCTGCGCGAGCAGCGCCCGCGCGATCGCCACGCGCTGGCGCTGTCCGCCCGAGAGCGTATGGCCGCGCTCGCCGACCAGCGTGTCGAGGCCCTCGGGCAGCTCCTCGAGCACCTCGGAGAGCCCGGCGCGCTCCGCCGCTGCGACGATCTCTTCCTCGCTCGCCTCCGGGCGCGCGTACGCGATGTTCTCGCGCAGCGGCGCGGAGAACAGGAAGGCGTCGTCGGAGACCACGGCCACCTCGCGCCGCAGCGACCCCGGCTCCACTCCGCGCACGTCCGCGCCGTCCACGACCACGGCGCCGGCGTCCACGTCGTAGAGGCGTGGGATCAGCATCACGAGCGTGGTCTTGCCCGAGCCGGTCGGGCCGACGAGCGCCACGGTCTTGCCGGGTTCGACCGTCAGGTCCACGTCGCGCAGCACAGGCTCGCTCTCGCCGTAGCCGAAGCTCACGCCGCGCAGC
>DASQNF010000017.1:0-36132 GCA_035645115.1 Thermoleophilaceae bacterium
CGCGGTGATCGCGAACATCAGCTTCAGCGCCTCGCCGACGCCGATCAGGTGGATCCCCACGAACACCGCGTAGAACACGAGGTAGACCGGCCAGCCGGCGCTGATCCCGATGTCGAGCGACTCGACGTAGCCGCCGATGAACACGACGATCGCGGCCGGCGCGATCGCGTACTCGATCAGGATCGCCGTGCCGGTGGCGAAGCCGCCCGTCGGCCCGAGCGCGCGGCGCGCGAACGCGTAGCCGGCGCCCGTCACCGGCAGCGCCGAGGAGAGCTCGGCCAGGCCGAGCACCATCCCGAAGTACATGACCGCCATCAGGATGGTCGCAACCAGCAGGCCGCCCCAACCCCCCTCGGCGAGGCCGAAGTTCCAGCCGGCGAAGTCACCCGAGATGACGTACGCCACGCCCAGGCCGGCCAGCAGGACCCAGCCGGCTGCGCCGGAGCGCAGCTGGCGGCGCTCGAGGTAGTCCGTCCCGGCCGTCTCGTACTCGGCACGGTGAACGCGCCGACGTCCCTCGCTAGCCATGCACCGCCTCCTCTTCCCTCCCCGCGGGGGAATGGTTCGAGCGTCCGAGCTTGAAATATCTACCCGGGGCGACCGGCGTGTCAAGCCCCGCGGGCAACGGCGCCCAACCGCCCCGCCACCGACCTGTTCGCCGCCGAGGTGCTGAGCTTCCTGGAGGGCGGCGGCGGGCGGTCTGAGCTCAGTCACGCCGCCCAGGCGCGTCGTCGTCGAAGACGGACGACGACCCGGGTTGGACGCCGCGGCTGGTGTCTCGCGTGCGAGCCCTCCGCCGCCGCTTTCGCGAAGCAGGAGTGCTCCGTGGAAGCGCTGTGGAAGCGACAAACCGCAGCAGAGCGCAGCAGATATCTGCGGTTGATCGCTCGCCGAGCGGATTGAGCGACAGACCGCAGTAGACGGCAGCAGCTGCTCGCGCCTTACAAGCAAGAGGTCGCCCGTTCGAGCCGGGCACCGCCCATCGCCGCGAGTTCGCTTCGGGGGACCCTCGTGCGGCGTTATTGATTGGCGCCGCCACCCGAAGCGGCCTCGTTACGGCTTCGACGCGGCGGCGAGCGCGCCGCACAGGCGCTCACGAGCCTCCAATTCCGCCTCGATGGGAGTCACGACGAGCTCGTCGGCGACCGTCTCCACCCGGGCTCGCAGCGTTCTCGCGGCCCTTGCCGCACGTCGCCTGGCGCCGACGCCGTTCACGATTCTCGCGACCCACGCGATCAGCAGGCCGAGCGCGAGCCCGCCGACCAGCAGCAGGGTTGGGAGGGGCAGCCCCTCCAGCTCTGGGAGCGGAACCGCATCCTCGAGCTGAAGGAAGCCAAGCCCCACGATCAGCGCGAGCCACAGGGCTCCAGCCGCCGCGACGAGCGCGAGTGCTCGCTGCAGCGCGCCGACGAGCGACCACCACAACGGGCGACGCTGAGGCAGCTGAGCGCCGGCGATCGCCCGGTCGAGGCGCTCGGCGAGCTCGTCCTCGCGCGCGGTTGCCGCCGAGCGTACGAGGCCGGGCCAGGGCTCCGGAAGGCCCTCCGCGGAGCGCGACGCGACCGTGCGCACTGCAGAGTCCGCTTGCGAGCGCTGGACCCCGGTGGGAGCGGGAAGCGAGGTATGCACGTTCTCGTCGGCCTCCCCCTCGAGTCTCAGGCGCCGCAGCGGATCGGGGCGCAGCCGCCGGGCCCAGCGCAGCGGCGGCCAGCCGACGGCGAGGGTGCCGCGCCGCTCGTGGGCTCGCCCGACCGCGCGGACGACAAGGGGCACCCCGGCGACGTCGCCGAGGGCTGCGACGAGACGCTCCCGGCCGGGTCGATCCACGCCCGCGGCCCTGCCGCGGCCGCAGCCGCAGCCGACGGCGAGCGCTTCCGCCGAGGCGGTGACATCGCCCGAGAGCCGCGTCATCGCCGCCCGGCGACGCGCGACCCGCTCATCGAGCAGCGCGCCGAGCGCCGCGAGCCCGTCAGCATTCGCGGCGGAGACGGCGAGCACGGGCACGCCTGAGAGGCCGTCCTGCTTTAGCAGCCGCTCCAGGTCGGCTTCGCAGCGCTCGAGGTCCCGGCGCGTCAGCCGGTCGGCCTGGTTCAGGACCACGGCCATGGCGTCCGAGTGGGAGCGCAGGGGCCGCAGGTAGGCGTCGTGAAGCGAGGCGTCCGCGTACTTCTGAGGATCGACGACCCAGACGAGCAGGTCGACGAGCCCGATCAGGCGATCAGCCTCGAGGCGATGGCTGCGCTCGACGGAGTCGAAGTCCGGCAGGTCGATGATCACGAGCCCGTCGCGGCGGGCGCCGTCGACCGAGTGGCGGATGCCGACATCGAGCCAGTCGAGCAACGCGTGCGGGTGCTCGCCCCAGACAGCGGCCGTGGCTGCCGCGGTCGTGGGACGCCGGACGCTGACCCTCGCCAGTTCGCCACCGGCGAGCGCGTTGAAGAGCGATGACTTGCCGGCGCCGGTGGGTCCGGCGAGCGCGACGACGGTTGCCTCGGTCCCGAACTCGAGCCGCTCGCCGGCGCGGCGGATTACCTCGCGCGCGCGCTCGAGCGCGTCCCCGTCGAGCCGCCCCTCCGCGAGCTCGGCGGCGGTCGCGAGCGCGGCGAGGCGGCGATCGAGCGCGGTGCTCACCGGGCGGCGCTCACCGCCGCGAGCGCCTCGCGCAAGGCGTCGGCGCCTTCGGGCGGGGGCGTCACTCGGTCGAGCAGACCTTCGAATCGCGCTGCCTCGCCTTCGAGCAGCCGCTCGACCCGCGCAAGCAGATCCTCGCGCGCGCGCGCCGCCAGCGAGCGCACCGCCTGATCGCCGAAGATCGCCTCGAGCACCTTTTGGCTGAGCGCGCTGGTGCCGCCGGCGACCACGAGCTCAGCCCCGCTCAGCCCGGCTGAATGCACGAAGACCGCGAGCATCACCGTTAGGCCGGCGCCGTTCACGCCCAGCGAGGCCAGCCGCGCGGTCGCTCGCTTGTCCGCCCCCTCGGCGGAGACGAGCTGGAAGACGAAACCCTGCCACTCGCGGACCTCGGCGCTCGTGCGCTCGAGCAGGTTGCCCGACGCCGCGTCGAGCCGATCGGCGCCGCCGAGCAGCGCGCGTCCGGCGCCACTCGCCTGCCAGGCGGCCGCCGCCCGCTGCGCTGCGCGGTCCGCCGCGGCGTGAACGACGCCGTCGACGCTCGTCTCCACCGCCGCCGTCAGCTCTACGTCTCCGGGCGGCCGGCCGCTCGCCAGCGCTCGCAGGCGATCGCGAAGCCAGCCGATCCGCGACTCGATAGCGCGCATGACCTCGCCGGTGCCGACGACGTCGTACCAGCGCGCGAGCACCTCGCCGCGAAGCAGCGAGCCGCTGCGAATCGCCTCGTCGACCTCCTCGACGGCCCGCTCGTAGGCGCTCTCGACCTCGCCTCGGAGCTCCTCCGCGAACGCCTGCTGCTCGTCGACCGCGTCGGCGATCCTGCGGACCCGACCGTCGAGACTCGCCAGTGCGCCGCGCAGCGTCCGGCGGGCCAGCTCCGCTCGCGAGTCGGCATCGGCGGCAAGCCGGTCTAGCCAGCCGCCGACCGGCGCCAGCGCCTCCGGCGCTAGCAACCCTTCCGCCAGCTCGCTCTCGGCGATCGTCAGGACTTCTGCGTCACCGAGCCCACGCTCGGCGAGCATGGCGCGGAGGTGGTCCTCGACCTCGCCCGCCCCCGGCGGCACGCGGTTGAGGACGATGGAGAGGGCCGTCCCGCGCTCGCGCGCGCGGTGCAGCAGCTCCCACGGCACCGCGTCGGCGTAGCGCGCGGCCGTGGTAACGAAGAGCCACGCGTCGGCGGCCGCGAACAGCTGGCGTGCGAGATCGCGGTTGGCCTCCACCACCGAGTCGATGTCCGGCGAGTCCAACAGCGCCAGGCCCGGGGCGATGCCGTCAGTCGGCGCGATCGTCAGACCACCCGCGCCTGCCTCGCCACCGTGAGTTCGAGGGAAGCCCGGGAGCACCCGATCACCCTCGAAGAAGCGGACCTCCGTCGGATGGCAGACGAGCACGGGCGCACGCGTCGTTGGGCGGAGGACCCCGGACGGACTTACCTCAGCACCTACGAGCGAGTTCACGATCGTCGACTTGCCGGCCCCGGTGGAGCCGCCGACGACGATCAAGAGCGGAGCGTCCATCTGCCGCAACCGCGGCAGGAGGTAGTCACCGATCTGGCCGACCAGCTCGTCGCGGAGCAGCCGCGCCTCGGGCGCAGCCGGCAGCTCGAGCGCGAGCCGCGCCGTCCGCGCCTCCGCGCGAAGGCGTTCGAGCGGCTCGAGCAAAGCGGCGCTGGGGTCGATTCGCTTCCCCTACCCCCAAGTTGGCCGGGTTAGCCGCTTTCGGCGGGGATGGCCGTCCGGCCTATCCGCCCGCAGTCAACCGGCGGTCGCCGGAGCATGCGCGCCCTGGCCGGGCCGGCGTGGGGTCTAGGTGGGGGGCTTCGATCCGCGGAGGCCGTAGTGGCTGTAGAGCTGAGCCTCCTCGGACTCCGACAGTTCGCCATCGCGGCTCACGCCCGGAGCGTCCTTCACATGTTCCTTGCTGAACGGCACCTGGACGTCCTCGCCCGCCGGTGTTGCGCCTGCCAGCGGGACGAAGCTCGAGATTGTCCCGAACAGCCCGGTGTCCACGATCGCCCACTCGGGGTTGCCGGTCTGGTCGGGGTAGATCTCCTCCAGCCTGCCGATCTTGTCGCCGTCGCTGTCGATGACATAACGGCCCCGCCAGCTGTACACGTCACTCATCGGTAGTCAGCTACCCGAGTTTTCGTGCGTCATTCAGTCCTGCCTCAGTCGGAGGGCGCCCAGGGCTCCGCTCAGCCTGACCCGCGACCGCGCGGATCGAAAGTGCCTAGCCGCTCGTCCACCAGGGTTTCGGCTTCTCGCGCGCTCGATTGATAGCCGATCACGGCGGACAGGAAGTGGCGCCGTTCGAGCGCGTAGAGCCGTAGCGCCGTGCGCGCGCGCACCGTGGTCGTGCGTGGGGTTTCGTGGAGTAGCGCGATCTCGCCGAAGCCATCGCCGGGGCCGATCGTGCGGATGCGCCGGCCATCGCCGATCACGTCGGCCTCGCCGTCCTCGATCACGTAGAAGCGATCGCCGGGGTCGCCCTGGTGGAAGATCTCCTCGCCGGCGGCGAAGTGCGTGTGGTCGACGTGCTGCGCGAGGTTGTCGATCGCCGGCATCGGCAGCGGGCGGAAGATGGAGACCTTGTTGAGCACCTCGACCTCCTCGTCCCGGTGCGCTATCGAGGCGTCGATGGCCCGGAGGCGCCGCCAGGCGAGCGCGACAACGGCTGGTGCCACCAGTCCGAGCGCGGCCAGGGCGCCTCTGACCCCCAGCAGGTCGATCGCCAACGGCGTGACAAGTGAGCCGAGCGCCACCGTCAGAGCGCCCAAGCTCTCGAGCGCGCCGAACACGCGGGCGAGCAACTCCTCCGGCACGAGCCGCGGAACGAGCGTGAACACGCCGACGTCTACGAGCGCGTTGCCTACGCCGATCACCCCCAACAGGGCCAGCACCACTGGCTCGGACGGGAGCGCACCGATCAGGATGAGCGGCAGGCCCCAGAGCGCCACGCCGATGCCCTCCACTGCGGCGAGCCGCCGACCGCTCACGAGCATCGAGGCACCCAGCGATCCAGCAACCGCACCTGCCCCCACGGCCGCCGTCAGAACACCCACCCCGGGGGAACCCATCCCCAGCAGCTCGAGCGCTACCACCACCAGGAACACGTTCAGGAAGCCGCGCGTCAGCGTCTGCCCGAGCACCACTCCTATCGCCAGCCCGACAGAGCGATAGCGCGCGAGCGCGCGGAAGCCGTCAGCGGTCTCGTGCAAGATCCGCCGCAGCGGCTGGGGCCGGCCGCGCGGCGGCGCCTCGTACGACAGCCCCAGGACGAGCACGCCCGAGGTGAGCGACAGCGCTGCAGCGAGCCCGAACACCGCTGCCGAGCTGCCAAGCTCGAGGAGCAGCGCGGCTGCGAGCGGGCCGAGCAACGTGCTGAGCGAATCGAGAAGCCCGCGCACCACGTTCGCGCTCGTCAGCTCGAGCGGGCTCTTGCACAGCGCCGGCAGCAACGCAGAGTGGGCCGGGCGGAACACCGTGAAGGCGACCGTGGCGAGCAGCGCGAGCGCGTACACCGCGATGTTCGGCCCGGCGCCGGCGAGCAGCAGCGCCGCAGCGGCGGTCGCAGCGGCGCGGATGACGCACGACCACAGCAGCACGCGGTCCCGCGGGAAGCGGTCGGCGAGGGTGGTGCCGAGCGGCGCGAGGAAGGCTGAGGGAGCCATGCGCGCGAAAGCCACCACTCCCACGGCGGTTGCGCCACCGTCACGAAACGCCACCACACCGAGCGCCACCGTGAACGCCCACTCCGCCGTCCAGGCCGCACCGAACGCCAACTGCGCGCGCAGCAAGCTGGGGTTCCGCGCTGTGGCAGAGAAGGCCAGCGTCGATTCCGCGAGCCGCTTCCTCATCGGGACCGAAACGGCGGATTCGACCACCGCCCGCGATCGGCGTCAAGCGCGAACGACCCCGACCCCACGGCCGGTGGGCGGTCTGGCCGGCGACGTGGTGAAATCCGGCCCGTGGAGGCGGACTCTGGGGCAGGCGAAGCGTGAGCCGGGGCGAGGCGCTCCGCCGCCGGCTGGGCGAGCCTCCGGCGAGCGTTGGCTTGTGGGCCGCTGTGCCGTCGACCGTCACGGCTCAGGCCGCGGCGTTGGCGGGCGCCGACTACGTGGTGGTCGACGAGCAGCACGGTGTCGTTGGGCCGACGGAGCTGCTCGCGATGCTGGCGGCGATCGAGATGAGCGGCGCTGCGCCGCTGGTGCGTGTTGCACGCAATGAGCCCTGGACGATCGGGCGTGCGCTAGACCTCGGTGCGCATGGGGTGATCGTGCCGCTGGTCAACGATGCCGACGAGGCCGCCGCCACGGTCGCAGCCTGCCGCTACGCGCCCGCCGGAGTGCGGTCGTGGGGGGTCGTGCGGGGAGAGCCGGATCCGGCGCCGCTGTGCCTGGTGATGGTCGAGACCCGGTCAGCCCTCGACAACCTGCACTCGATCGCGCGCACGCCGGGCCTCGATGGGCTCTATGTCGGCCCGTCCGATCTGGCGCTCGGGCTCAACCTGCAGCCGACCGGGGTGATCGAGCACCGGGAGGTGCTCGAGGCGATCGGCGAGGTGCGCGCGGCGTGTGGTCGGGAGGGGCGCATCGCAGGCGTGCACTGCCTCAGCGTGGATGACGCCGCGCGCTTCGTGCGCGACGGCGTCGAGATGGTCACCGCGGGATCTGACGTCGTTCACCTGCGCCGGGCGCTGGCGAACGCCATAGCCACCGCGCGCGGTGAGCCGCGTGGCGGTCAAGCTCCCTCCTGAACCTCCCGTCGTGTGTGCCCCCGCCCACGAAACGGCCGCTAGTCCGCTCGACTGAGAAGCCAATACTCATGCACAGGGGACGATCGGCGCGGGTGGTCAAGCGTCCCGGAGCCTGTCGAGCCCATCGAGGATGAGGTCGAGGCCGAACAGGAATTCGGTGGCGTAGTCGTACCCGGTGTCGGCGACGTAGCCCCCGACCACCTCGACGAGGTGCGGGTAGTTACCGAGGACCGCCTCGTACTCGCGCATCTGCCGCTTCGCCTCCGCCGCGAAGTCGGTCGCGCTCTCCGACGCCATGTCCCTCTCTTGGAGTGCGAACCCGTAGATGTAGGCGTCCTGGACGGAGTATGCGTGGACGGTCATCTCGATCGAGAAGCCGGCGCCCCGCAGGCAGCCGAGCACCGCGTTGTGGAGGCTGAGGTTCGCCGGCCCGTGGCTGGCCCGCCCCTCCATCAGGCCGATCGCCCAACGGTGCCGCGCGAGGGCGTCTCGCGTCGATACCGCCCGTTTGCGCAGCGCCGTCTTCCAGTCGACGTCTGTCGGCGGGAGCTCGATCTCGCCGAAGACGATGTCGATCATGCCGTCGAGCAGGTCGTCCTTGCTGGCGACGTGGTTGTAAAGGGACATCGCCTCGACGCCGAGCTCCTTCGCGAGCCTGCGCATCGTCAGCGACTCGAAGCCGCGCTCATCTGCAAGGGCGACTGCTGCGCGCAGCACCCGTTCCCGGCTCAGCCGCCGGGGCCGTCGTCGCTCCCGGCTCGGTGCGGCTCGCGTTGAGATCTGGATCGCCTCCTTGGATATGAACGGGGGGTGGGCTTGACAGCGGTGCGCCGTAAGAGTAGCTTACAACGTAAGCATACAGCGTAAGCAAAAGGAGACTCGCCAATGACCGCCATCGCCCAGCCCGCCTACCCCCTGACCTTGGACGTCGACTATCCGGACCGGCCGCTCAACAGACTGACGAACGCATTCCGGATCGTGATGCTCGTCCCGATCGGAATCGTGCTCGCCGCTCTGACCGCGTTCGGCGCGTCAGGCTCGAACGGTGACTTGGCCGGCCTCGTGGCGCTTGGCGGCGTGCTGTTCCTGCCCCCGCTGCTGATGATCGTCTTCCGTGGCAAGTACCCGCGTTGGTGGTTCGACTGGAACGTCGAGCTCATGCGCTTCACGAACCGCGTGTACGCGTACGGAGCGCTCCTGAGCGACAGGTACCCCTCCACCGACGAGCACCAGTACGTCAGGCTCGAGCTCGCGTACCCGGACGCGCGGGAGGATTTGAACCGCTGGCTGCCCCTGGTCAAGTGGTTCCTGGCCATCCCGCACTACGTCGTCCTCGCCGTCCTCTCGATCGGCGCGCTGTTCGCCGTGATCGCGGCGTGGTTCTCGATCCTGTTCACCGGGCGCTACCCCCGCGCGCTCTTCGACTACGTCGTGGGAGTCATGCGCTGGAGCAACCGCGTCAGCGCCTACGCGTTCGTGCTCGCAACCGACCAGTACCCGCCCTTCCGGCTGTCGCACTGACCGTTCACCCGCCGCGCGGTCTGCCCTTCGCAGGGCGCGCGGCGGCGACCGGCCGTCGTTCGCAGCTGCGATTTGCCGGAACGTGATTAGAGTGCACCGGATGTCCGAACCCGCGCTCGTGGCAGTCGAAGAGGATGCGGGGGCTCTGCATGACGTCGAGCGGGAGTTGCGCGACCGCTACGCGCGGAACTACCGAGTCCTGTGCATGCGCTCGCCCCACGAGGCGCTCGCATGTCTCGAGGATCTCGCGGCGGGCGGCGAGCAGGTGGCCTTGGTTCTCGCCGGACAGTGGCTCACCGGGATGACCGGAAGCGAGCTGCTGGATCAGGCGCGCCACCTTCATCCGCACGCAAAGCGCGGCCTCTTGATCGCTTGGGGCGAATGGGGGGACCGAGCGACCGGGGAGGCGATCTTCGACTCGATCGCCCACGGTCGCATCGACAACTATTTGCTCAGGCCGGCGGCCGCACCGGACGAGCTCTTCCACCAGGCGATCTCGAGCATGTTGCTCGAGTCGGCGGAGGCGAGGGGGGCCTCCCCGCACGCGATCCACGTGGTCGGCGAGTCCTGGTCCGGCCGGGCGTATGAGCTGAGGGCCGTGCTCGGGCGATGCGCGATCCCGCACTCCTTCTGCCTGGCCGACTCGAGCGACGGGCGAGCCCTCGTCGCTCAGGCGGACCACGGGGCAGAGCTCCCTCTCATCATCTTCCCCGACGGGACGGTCCTCGAGAATCCCAGCAACGCGGAGCTCGCAAAGGCGGCGGGCTCGCCGGTGGACCCCGAGCGGATCGACTTCGACCTCGTGATCGTCGGCGCAGGGCCCGCCGGCCTGTCGGCGGCCGTGTACGGCGCGTCCGAGGGCTTCAGCACCCTGGTCGTCGACGAAGGCGGGATCGGGGGCCAGGCGACCTCCAGCTCGCTGATACGCAACTATCTCGGCTTCCCCCGCGGGGTCAGTGGGCGCCGTCTGGCCCGGCACGCGTACGAGCAGGCGTGGGTGTTCGGGGCGAACTTCTCGTTCATGCAGAGGGTGACCGCCCTTGGACGCGACGACGACGGCCTCTTCGTCACCCTCGCCGAGGGCAGCCGTGTGCGCACCCGCGCTGTGATCCTTGCCACCGGCGCGAGCTACCGCCGACTCGGCGTTCCGACTCTCGAGGCGCTCACGGGCGCCGGCGTCTACTACGGCGGTCCGGCTTCCGAGGCGGCGAGCATGACCGGCCAGGACGTCTACGTCCTCGGCGGCGCGAACTCAGCCGGGCAGACCGCGCTTCATCTCGCTCGCTACGCGCGACGGGTCACCCTGGTGGTACGCGCTCGGTCGCTCGACGCGGGGATGTCGCATTACCTGGTGCGCGAGGTGCAGTCGACGCCGAAGCTGCAGGTACGTCTGGGGACCGAGATCGTCGGCGGTGGGGGCGACGGGTGGCTGGAGCAGCTGGTGCTTCGCGACTGCGCGGAAGGGGGCGAGGAGGTCGTGGACGCCGACGGGCTCTTCCTCATGATCGGCGCGCACCCGCACACCGACTGGCTTCCCGCGGAGGTCGAAAGGGACGAGAGCGGTTTCGTGCTCACGGGAGCGGATCTTCCCGGCGACCGCGCCTGGCCGCCCGACCGCGGTCGCTTCGTGCTCGAGACGAGCATGCCTGGGGTATTCGCGGCCGGCGACGTACGACACGGTTCGGTGAAGCGAGTGGCGTCTGCAGTTGGCGAAGGCTCCGTCGCGATCCAGCTTCTCCACCGCCAGTTCGCGGCCCACGGCCTGCATCCCCGCGGCCGTCCAAAGGAGCCCGTGGTCGAGATCGGACGCTGACCGGGCTCACCTTCGAGGACTGCTCGGCCGGCCGACCTGCGCTCGAGGTTGACGCCGGCTCCAGGCCGGGCACTCCCGCGGGCCTCACATTGGGCGCGAAGCCTGCGGGGGCACCGCAACCCGCAGGGCCCCGGCGGCGGGGTCCGTCCGCCGGGGCCTCTGCGACGCGCGGGAGCGCTTCAGCCGGTCAGGCCTCAGCAGCCGGATGCCCGACGCGCCGGCGGGAGCCGGAGCTCGAGGGGCTGCCGAGCTCGCCGAGGCGGGCCGCCAGGACCAGTGCGGACAGACCGACGAGGCCGTACACCAGCCGGCTGGCGAGGTTGGTCTCGCCGAACTCGAGCCCGACCAGCGCTGCGACGAGGTCGAACTCGAACAGGGCCACGAGGCCCCAGTTGACGCCGCCGACGATCAGGAGGAGGGCGGCGGTGGTGGTCAGCGTCTTCATGGTGGTGGTCCTTTCGTGAGAGGTTGCTGTCTCGAGACTGTATAGCTATCGTACAGATTATGTCAAGAAACGCGACGACGACCGTTCTCCTCTTCACTCGCGACCTCCGGATACACGACCACCCCGCGCTGGCCGCCGCGGCGGAGAGCTCGCTGCTGCCACTGTTCGTGATCGACGAGGCGCTGATGCGGCGCAGCGCCAACCGCGCTGCGTTCCTGCTCGGCGCGCTCGAGGACCTGCGCGCCTCGCTGGCCGCGCGCGGCGCCCCGCTCGTGATCAGGCGCGGCGATCCGGTGCGGGAGACCGTCGTGCTCGCCCGGCAGGTGGGCGCCCAGGCGATCCACCTGAGCGGGGACGTGGGGCCCTACGCGCGCGAGCGCGAGCGGAGGCTCCGCCGGGCGGCGGCCGCCGAGCGGATCGCCGTGAGGTCGTTCCCCGGGGTGACGGTGGTCCCGCCGGAGGATCTCGCGCCCGCTGGGTCCGACCACTACCGGGTCTTCACGCCGTATTGGCGGCGCTGGTCGCTCGCGCGCCTGAGGCCGGTGGCCCAGGCCCCGGCGCGCCTGCGGGCGCCGGCGGGCATCGATCCCGGACCGCTGCCTGCACTGCGCGAGCTCACGAGCGCCGCCCCGTCTCCAGGCCTCCCCGCGGCTGGGGAGGGCGCGGCGCTCGACCGGCTCGCCGCATGGAAGGCCGAGGGGCTCGACGCCTATTCGCGGCGACGCGACGCCCTGGGCGAGCAGGGCACCTCGCGCCTCAGTCCGTACCTGCGCTTCGGTTGCCTGTCGCCCCGCCTGCTGCTCGCCGAGCTCGCGCCCTCGCCGGGAGCGGAAGCGTTCGCGCGTCAGCTCTGCTGGCGGGACTTCTTCGCGCAGCTGCTCCTCGCCCGCCCGCGGATGCGCACCGAGGGCCTGAACGAGCGGCGCTCCTGGCTCGAGGACTCGGCAGTGCTCGACATGTGGCGCGAGGGCAGCACCGGAGTCGCCGTGGTGGATGCAGCCATGCGCCAGTTGCGGGCCGAGGGTTGGTTGCCCAACCGCGCCCGGCTGATCGCCGCCGGCTATCTGACGAAGACGCTCGGCATCGACTGGCGCCACGGCGAGCGGCATTTCTTCGACCTGCTCGTGGACGGGGACCCCGCGAACAACGCCGGCAACTGGCAATGGGTCGCGGGGGTGGGGACGGACCCCAGGCGGCGCGGGTTCAACGCCCTGCGGCAAGCGCGCCGCTTCGACCCCACCGGAAGCTACGTCCGCCGGTACGCGGACGCCTAGGCCGGACGTCGCTCGGCTGCTACCCGGTCCGCCGCGGCGACCGGCCCCTCCGTGAGCCACGCGCAGCCGAGCGACTCGGCGAACGACTCGCTCGCTCCGCGGCCGGCCACGGCGAGCGGCCTGGCCTCGGCGAGTGCCGCGAGATCGCTCGCCACGCTTCGGAAGCGCGAGCGCAGCGTGGAGCTGACCACGACGAGCGACGGGTCGAGCTCGCCCGCGGTGCCGACGATGCTCTCGCCGGGGGTGTCGGCGCCTAGGTAGGCGATCCGCCAGCCGCGCGCCCGCAGCGCGAGCCCGAACACCATCAGCGGGAGGTCGTGCAGCTCGCCCGGGGCGCAGGCGAGCAGTGCGAGCGGCCCGCCGCCGCTCTCCCAACCGCGCGCCAGCCCGGCGAGCCGGGTGCGCAGCAGGTTGCTCGCGAAGTGCTCCTGGGCGATGGTCGCGCTACCCGCCTTCCAGCGCTCGCCGAGGTCGTGCAGGTAGGGCAGCACCACCTCCGCGAGCACGGTGTCGAGCCCGAACGAGCCGAGCAGGCGGTCGAGAGCCGCGTTGGCCCCGTCGCCGTCGAAGCGGTCGAGCGCATCGCGGAGCGCCTCCGCGTGGTGAGCCAAAGGCGGCCCAGCGGACTCGGCTACCGCACCGCTCGCGTCGTCGAGCACCAAGCGAGCGGCCTCCGCCGGCGAGAGCCCGTCGGCGATGCGCGCCTGCATCAGCCGAACCCTGCGCTCGTCGGCGGCGGAGTACAGCCGCAGCCCGCCGCCCGTCCGCGCCGGCTGTAGCACCCCGTAGCGTCGCTCCCACGCGCGCAGCAGCTCGGGCTTCAGGCCCACGCGACGGCCGAGCTCGCCGATTCGAACGCGGTGCTCGGCGTCGCTCATCACCCCCGCAGTGTACGGGATCTGTACGTTTGCTGGACAGCGATAGACGCCCGCCCGGGGCGGGTCGACGCTCGGAAGCCGCCCGGGCCCGGGTCACCTGCGCGTCAGGCGAGGACCTGCTCGCGCTCGGGCTCGGCCTCCGGGGAGCCCGCAAGGTCGCCGCCCTCGGGACGTTTGCCCTCGAGCGAGACGTTCGGCAGCACGCGGTCGAGCCACGGGGGCAGCCACCAGGCGCGGTCGCCGAGGAGGGTCACCACCGCCGGGGCGATCACCATGCGCACGACCAGCACGTCGATCAGGATCGCGAGGCCAAGTCCCAGGCCGAACATCTTCCCGATCATGTCGCTGGCGGTGACGAAGCTCAGGAACACGCCGGACATGATCAATCCGGCGAACACCACGACCTTGCCGATGCGGCCCATCCCGTGGATGACGCTCGCGCGCGGCCGGTCCCCATCGTTGTAGGCCTCGTGGATCCGGCTGAGCAGGAAGACGTTGTAGTCCATGCTGAGCCCGAACAGGATCGCGAACAGCATCACCGGCAGGAACGAGATGATCGGGATTCCCGAGTCGGCGCCGATCAGGCCGGCGCCGATGCCCTCCTGGAACACCGCCACCACCAGGCCATACGCGGCGGCCACGGAGAGCAGGTTGAACAGCGCGGAGACCAGCGGGATCCAGAGCGAGCGGAACACCATTACGAGCAGCAGCACGGACAGGCCGATCACCACAGCGATGAACAGCGGCAGGCTTCCGGCGACCCTGTCGGAGACGTCCTCGAATCCGGCCACGTTCCCGCCCACGTAGACCTCGAGCGGCGTGCTGGCGGTAGCTTTGGGGATGACGCTCTCACGCAGGCGGTCGAGCAGCGCGGACGTCCTCGCGTCCTGGGGCGCGCTGGCCGGAATGGCGAAGATCGTGGCCATCTCCCCGTCCTCGCTGGTGGAAGCCGGTGACACCGAGGCGATGCCGGGCGTGGCCGCCACGGCCCGCCGAAGAGCGCGCAGCTGCTGCCCGGTCTGCGCTGCGCCCTTCGGCGTGTCCACCGCGAGCAGGAACGGGCCGTTGGAGCCCGGCCCGAAAGCCTCGGTCAGCTGGTCGTAGGCCACGCGCTGGGTGCGCGACTCGGGCTGGTTGCCGTCGTCGGGCTGGCCGATCCGCATCTGGGTGACCGGGAACGCGAGCACGAGGAGCAGCGCGACGCCCGCCGCGATCGACGCCCACGGCCTGCTGGTCACGATCTCGCCCCAGCGGCTGAATGCGGGCGAGGCCTGCACGTGCTCGGCCTTCTTCGGCGCGAGACGGCGACCGAAGGCGCCCATCATGATCGGGAGGACCGTGAGCGCCGACACCACCACCGCGCCGACCGCGATCGCCGCGCCCACGCCCATCCTCCCGACGAACGGCACGCCGATCACGAGCAGTCCGGCGATCGCGACCATCACGATCAGGCCCGCGGCCACGACGGTGGTGCCGGAGGTCGCCGCCGAACGCGCGGCGGCGTCCTGGATGCTGTCCCCCGCGGCACGCTGCTCGCGGTAGCGGCCGATGATCAGCAACGAGTAATCGATCCCGGCTCCGAGGCCAAGCATCATCGCGATCACGGCGGCGAAAGTGGGCAGGCCGAGCGGCGCCGCGAGCGCCGCCAGCATGATCTGGCCGGCCGCGACGCCGAGCAGCGCGCCGATCAGCGTCGCGAACATCGCCCAGCCGGAGCGGAACAGCAGGGTCAGCAGCACGATCGCGATCAGCACGCCGATGAGCTCGCCCACCGGAGCCTCCTGCTCGGACGCCAGGTCGATCAGGAAGCCGCGCGCCTCGACCTGAACCTCGGGCTCAGCGCTCTCGCCGGCCTCGATCAGCGCCTCGCCGTCCTCCTTGTCTATGTCGGCCGGGTCCGTGGAGTAGCGCACGTCGACGGCCGCCAGGCGCCCGTCCTCCGAGACCTGGCCGCCCGGCCCGAACGGGCTCGCCACGAGCTCCACGCCCTCGAGCTCGCGGACCTCCGCGAGCGCGCCCTCGATCGCCGCCCTCGGCTCGGGATCGGTGACCTCGCCCTCGTCGACCGTGAAGACGAGTGTCGAGTCCACGCCGCCAAACGCCGGCGAGTGCGCCTGGAAGAGATCGATCGCCTGCTGCGACTCGGCGCCCGGCAGGGAGTAGTCGTCGGTCGCCTCGCCGCTGGCGCCGGCCGCTAGGGCGAGCAGCACCAAGACACCGACCGCCGCCGCGAGGCTGCGCTTCCAGTGCGAGGACAGGGTGCGCGCCATGCGCGCGAGGAGCTGGGACATGCTGTGCCTTCCGAGCGAGGGTCGACCGAGCGCGTGGGGCGAAGCCACCGGGCCGGTGGGGGAACGCCATAGATGATGCGGCCATTTGCGCCAGGGTCAGGCGCCTCGGCCGCAGTACGAGTTCGCTGTCGAGACTACCCACCCTGCGGGCGGCCGCCCACCTAGTCTTGGGCCTGGTGGAGCTCACCAGCATCTGCGCGGCGTTCGGCCTGAGCGCCGCGGCCGGGCTGAACGCCTGGCTGCCGCTGTTCGCGGGGGCGCTGCTCAACAGGCTCGACGTGGTGGAGCTTGCCCAGCCGTTCGACGACCTCACGGGTACCGGCACGCTCGCGGTGCTCGGGCTCCTCACGACGGTGGACTTCGTAGGCGACAAGATCCCCGCGGTCGACCACGTGCTCCACGCCGTGGGCACGGTCGTGGCGCCCGTCAGCGGGGCGCTGCTGTTCACAGGCCAGAGCGGAGTCGAAAGCGACTTCCCGACCATCGCCGCGGTTTTTCTCGGCGGCGCCACGGCCGAGTCGATCCATGCCGGCCGGGCGGTGATCCGACCGCTCTCGACCGCGACCACCGGCGGTGTGGCCAACCCGGTGCTCTCGTTGCTCGAGGACGCCGGCGCCCTGATCCTCACGGTCCTCGCGTTCGCCGTCCCGGTGCTCGCCTTTTTGCTCGTGGTGGCGCTCGCGTTCGCGATCCTGTACGGCTGGCAGCGGGTCCGCAAGCGTCGCGCGTCGGGCGAGCTCAGGCGCGTGCCGCCCTGAGCAGCACGCCCGCCACCTGCTCGGGGTCGTCCCAGGTGGGGATGTGCCCACAGCCATGCAGGAGCACTGTTCGCGCACCCATCGGAGACGGGCGTGGGGGCGTGACGAGGCGATCGAGCTCGCCCCACGCGAGCGTGACCGGCACGTCGATCTGCTCCAGGCCCGAGAAGACCGCCGCGCGCATGGCCATGTTGACGCCCACGAAGCCAGGCGCCGTGACGTAGGAGCGCACCAGCCGCGCCGCCGCACGCGCGGGCACTCGCTCCGGGTGGCCGATCGAGCCTGAGAGCAGGGCGCGCCGGGCGCGCGTGCTCCGCATGAGCGCCGGCAGCAGCGGCACCAGCACACGGCCGAGCCGGCGCACGTCCGCCCCTGGCCTCACGCCGAGCGGGCGCCTCCAGAATCCGGCCGAGCACAGGCCGGTGACCGACAGGGCGCGCCCCAGCCGGCCCAGCTCCAGCGCCACCCAGCCGCCGAGCGAGTTTCCAGCCACGTGCGCTCGCTCGAGACCGAGCGTGTCCATGAACCGTCCCACCGCCGCGGCGAGCGCCTGCGGCGTAGGCGCCGTGACGCCGTCGAGCGAGGGCGAAGCGCCGAACCCCGGAAGATCGAGCGCGATCACGTCGCGCTCCGCGGCGAGCCGGTGCTGCACCGGCTCCCACACCACGAGCTCGGCGCCCAGCGGGTGGATCAGCACGAGCGGCTCGCCGCTGCCCGCGCGCAGGTGGTGAAGCCGCTCGCCGGCCACGATCCGCGAGCGTAGCTCCCATGACAGCGCCATCGACGACGGCTCCGGCGGTTGGGTAGAGTCGCGCGCGAGCGAGCCCGAGGAGGCCCCGTTGGACGCAAGCCGTCTGAAGTCGATATCGATCTTCGAGGACATCGCCGACGCGGACCTGGCCCAGATCGCAACGTTCGCCCAGGAGGTCTCGGTCGAGGCGGGCAGGCAACTCGTGCGCGAGGGCGACTTCTCCTACGAGTTCATGGCGATCGAGGAGGGCGAGGCGGAGGTGACTCGCGAGGGCGAGCACCTGGCGGACCTCGGACCCGGCGACTTCTTCGGCGAGATGGGGCTGCTCGAGAAGACGCTTCGCAACGCGACCGTGACCTCCAAGACCCCGATGCTCCTCGTGACCCTCACCGGCTGGGACCTCAAGCGCATGGAGCGCAGCGTGCCGAAGGCGATCGAGCGGGTGCGCCAGACGATCGAGTCGCGCCGGCCGGCCTGACCGTGGCGGGCCGGGTCGTCCTGTTCGGCGCCACGGGGTACACCGGACGGCTGGCCGCCGAGGCGATGGCCGAGCGGGGGATGAAGCCGGTGCTCGCCGGGCGCTCGCCCGACAAGTGCCGGCGTCTCTCCGAAGAGCTCGGCGGCGGCTTCGAGACGGCCGGCGCCGACGTGGCCGACCCACCGTCGGTACGCGCCCTCGTGGAGAAGGGCGACGTCCTCGTGACCACGGTCGGCCCGTTCCTCCGCTGGGGCGCGCCCGCTGCCGCCACCGGCTCGACCGTCGGCGCGCATTACATCGACTCCACCGGCGAGCCCCCCTTCATCCGCGAGGTCTTCGACCGCTACGGACCGGTGGCGGAGGGATCCGGCTGCGGGATGCTCACCGCGTTCGGCTACGACTGGGTCCCTGGCAACCTCGCTGCCGGGCTCGCGCTCGAGCGCGCGGGGGGGGCAGCCGTGCGCGTCGACACGGGCTACTTCCTGACGGGGGCGGCGTCGATGAGCGGGGGCACGAAGGCGTCGCTCGTGGGCGTGGTAAACGCACCGGCGTTCGCATTCCGAGAGGGACGCGTGCGCAGCGAGCGTGCGGCGAAGCGGGTGCGCAGCTTCCGCGTCGGCTCCAGGGAGCTCGCCGGCGTCTCGGTCGGCAGCTCGGAGCACTTCGCGCTGCCGCGGATCGCACCGCAGCTTCGCGAAGTCAACTCGTACCTCGGCTGGTTCGGACCGGCGGCGCGGGCGATGCAGGCGTTCTCCGCCGGGACCGACCTGGCTATGAAGCTCCCCGGGGTCGAGGGACTCTGGAACGCGCTGGGAGAGCGGCTGGCGAAGGGCTCCACGGGAGGGCCCGACGCCGCCGCCCGGGCCAAGGGCGGCTCGCACGTGGTGGCGATCGCGTACGACGCGACCGGAAGCGAGCTGAGCGAGGTGCACGTGACGGGCGTGGACGGCTACACGTTCACCGGCCGCATGCTCGCCTGGGGGGCCGAGCGAGTGGCCGCCGGCGCCCTGCGCGGCAACGGGGCCCTCGGACCGGTCGACGCGTTCGGACTCGACGAGCTCGTGGAGGGGTGCGCCTGGGCCGGGATCTCGGAGAAGGGCGGCGACGCGCCAGGTTCGCAGGAGACCCCGGGGAAGCCCGGAGAGCGCACGCGGGACGCTCCCCTCGCGGACTCGTCTGTCAGCTGATCAGTCGACCAACGACTTCGCGAAGCAGATGTACGTGTCCACCGATCCGGCCGCCCGCCGGAGGCGACTTGCGCTCGCGGCGGCGGCGGTGTGCGCGCTGGTCGTCGGCCTGGCCATCGGAGCGGGGACGGGTGACGGCAACGGCGCCGGGGCGGGCGTGGGCGCCACGGATTCTCGCCCGCAGGCCGCCGAGCCTCAGGCGCGCGCCCTGCGCGCCGTCGATCGGCTGAGCCTGCGCCAGCAGGTCGGGCAGGTGACCATCTCGAGCTTCGACGGTCTGACGCGACCCGAATACCTCCGACGCCGCCTCCGCGCCCGTGAGACCGCCGGCGTGATCCTGTTCGGCCGAAACGGCGGGGACGCGCCGCACTGGCGGCGCCTGACCCGCTCGATCCAGGGCGCGGCCGGCGGGCGGGCGCTCGTGATGGTCGATCAGGAAGGTGGCGAGATCCGCACGATCGATCATGCGGGACCGCGCGCGGGGCAGCCCTTCCAGGGAGGGCCCGCGAACGTCAGGAGGTCCGCCCGCTCCGCCGGCCGGACGCTGCGCGCCGCCGGGGTGAACGTCAACCTCGCACCCGTCGCGGACGTTCCGGGTGCGGGCTCCGTGATGGCTTCGCGCTCGTTCGCGGGCGACCCGGCCGGGATCGGCGCTCGCGTGCGCGCGTCCGTGCGCGGGCTGCGAGAGGCGCGGGTGGCGGCCACCGCCAAGCACTTCCCGGGCCTCGGCGACTCCGCCGTGAACACCGACCACGCCCCCGCAACCGTGCCCGGCGGAGTTGAAGAGGACCTCATTCCGTTCAGGGCGGCTGTGGCCGCGGACGTCGGGCTCGTGATGCTCTCGCACGCGCTCTACCCGGCCCTCGACCCGAATCGGATCGCGTCCCAGTCGCCCGCCGTCGTGCGCGGCCTCCTGCGTCGCCGGCTCGGGTTCGACGGCGTGATCGTGACCGACAGCATGGAGGCGCAGGCCGTGATCAGCCGGACTGACGTGGCCACGGCGGCAGAGCGCTCGCTGCGTGCGGGGGCGGACCTGATCCTCATGACCGGCTCGGCGAGCTGGAACTCGGTCTACCCGCGCCTGCTCGCGCGGGCGCGCAGCTCGGCCGCGTTCAGGGCGCGCATCCGCGACAGCGCCGCGCGCGTGCTTGCGCTGAAGTCGGAGTTGGACTAGGTCTCACCGGCGCGCTTGAGCGCGCGCTCCATCAGCTCGCGGTGCACGCTGCGCGTGCTCCCGTTGCGACGCTCCCAGAGGTTGTCCTCTCCGAGCTCCCAGGCGAACGTGTCGTCCGCCAGGCAACGCTCCAGCGTGTCCTCGAGCTCCTTGCGAAGGGCCTCGGCGGTGACCGGCACGAGCAGCTCCACGCGCGTGTCGAGGTTGCGCGGCATCAGGTCGGCCGACCCGATCCAGTAGCGCCGCTCATCACCGCGGTGGAAGCCGTAGATCCGCGAGTGCTCGAGGAAGCGGCCCACCACCGACACCACGCGGATGTTCTCGGACACCCCCGGCACGCCGGGACGCAGGCAGCAGATTCCGCGCGTGTTCAGGTCGACCCTCACGCCGGCTTGGGACGCCTCGTAGAGCGCCCGGATGCAGCGCGGGTCCACGAGCGAGTTCATCTTCAGCACGATCCGCGCCTCGCGGCCCGCCCGGTGCGCCTCGACCGTCTGCTCGACCTCCGAGAGGAACCAGTTGCGCATGTGGTCGGGCGCCACAACCCCCTTGCGGTACTCGGGCGAGCGCGCAGCTCCGGTCAGCGAGTTGAACAGCTCCGCCACGTCGGAGGCGATCTCGCGGTCACAGGTGAACAGCCCGAAGTCCTCGTAGAGGCGGGCGGTCTTGGCGTGGTAGTTGCCGGTCCCGATGTGGACGTAGTGACGCACCCCGGAGCCCTCTCGGCGCACGACGAGGAGCGCCTTGGCGTGCGTCTTCAGCCCGGGCAGGCCATGGACGACGTGCGCCCCGGCCTCCTCGAGCGATCGTGCCCAGCCGATGTTGCGTCGCTCGTCGAAGCGCGCCTTCAGCTCCACGAGGCAGACCGCCTGCTTGCCGCGCTCCGCGGCCTCCATCAAGGACGGCACGAGCTCCGAGTCGTCGGAGGTCCTATACACGGTGATCTTGAGCGCCAGGACGTCGGGGTCGGCCACCGCCTGCTGCACGAAGCGCTCGACGCTCCCCACAAAGGAGTCGTAGGGATGGTGGACCAGGATGTCGCCCGCCCGCATCGCGGCGAACACGTCCGCCCGCTCGTCGTCACGGTCGTGGAAGAGCGGCTGGCTGACCGGGGTCCAGGGTTTGTCGCGCAGGTTGCGGTGCTTGTCCACCTCGTAGATGGCCCACAGGTCCTCGAGGTCGAGCAGGCCCTCGACGTCGATCACCTGCTCCTCCTCGATCGCGAGCTGCTCGATCAAGTAGCGGCGCATGTCGGGGTCCATCGAGGTCGAGACCTCGAGCCGCACCACCTCGCCGAAACGCCGCCGGCGCAGCTCGTCCTCGACAGCGCGCACGAGGTCGTCGGCCTCGTCGGAGACGGTGAAGTCGGCGTCCCGCGTGACGCGGAACTCGTCGTGTCGGAGGATCTCCATGCCGGGAAAGAGCTCGTCGAGGTGACGCGCGATAACCGCCTCGAGTGGCACGAAGGCGTTGTCGGCGATGCTGAGGAAGCGCGGCAGCACCTCCTTCGGCACCTTCACGCGCGCGAAGATCTCCTCGTCCGACACCGGGTCTCGCAGCCACACGGCGATCGAGAGCGAGAGGTTCGAGATGTACGGGAACGGCCTGCCCGGCCCGACCGCGAGCGGCGTCAGCACCGGGAAGACCTGCTCGGAGAAGAGCCGGTCGACCGCCTCGAGCTCCTCCTCCGAGCACTTCGCGCAGTCCACGATGCGGATTCCGTGTTCCTCGAGCTCGCCTCGCACGCCGTCGGCCCATACGCGCGAGTGTCGCGCCCCGAGCTCGCGCGTACGCGCGCCTACGCGGTCGAGCGTCTCCGACGGGGACAGGCCGTCGGGACCGCGGGCGTCGATGCCGGCGTCCACCTGGTCGTGCAGGCCCGCCACGCGCACCATGAAGAACTCGTCGAGGTTGGACGCGTAGATCGCGAGGAACTTCACGCGCTCCAGCAGCGGCGTGTGCTCGTCCTCGGCCAGCTCGAGCACCCGCTCGTTGAACTGGAGCCAGGAGAGCTCGCGGTTGGTGAACAGCTCGGGTGAGTCGAGGCTCGGAGCTTCGGGTATGGCCGTGGCTGCTTCCATGTGCAGCCTCTATCGTGCCATCTCGTGATCTGGCTGTTGCGTCACGGGGACGCCGAGGAGGGCTCGCCCGACGCCGAGCGGCCGCTCACCGACGAGGGTCGGGAGCAGGCGCGCGCCGCCGGCGCCGCGCTGCGCCGCCTCGGGGTCGCGCTCGACGCGTGCCTCGCAAGCCCGAAGCTGCGTTCCGCGGAAACCGCGCGACTGGCTTGCGCCGAGCTCGGCGTGGAGCACCAGCTCGAGCCGAAGCTGGCGGGCGGGCCGTTCGACGCCGAGGCGCTCGCGGCCGGTCTCGGCGACGAGGTGCTCCTGGTGGGCCACGATCCCGATTTCTCGATGGCGGTCCACGCGCTCACGGGCGCCCAGGTACGCATGAAGAAGGGCGGGCTCGCGGGCATCCAGAAAGGCGAGCTGATGTTGCTGTTGCGCTCGCGCGAGCTGCGCGCGATCGCCGGTCCCGGCTAACGCTGCGGGGCGGCCCGGGGCACCAAGTGGCCACGCGTGCCCGCTAGGCAAGCGCCCGGCCCTCTACGAGCTCGAGCAGGATGCCCTCGCGCAGCCCGCCGCGGGCAATCTGCAGCGGGAGCCTCAGCAGGTCGGAGATCGCCTCGAGGACGAGGATGCCCGCGGGCAGGAGCCGGACGCGTTCCTCGTCGAGCTCGAAGCGCGCCGCGATCTCCGCGATCGGCGTGGACGACAGCTCCCGGATGCCGCGCTCGAGCGTCTCGTGGGCGAGCTCCCCGCCCAGCAGCCGGCGCAGGGAAGTGGCGGTGCCGCCCACCGCCACGGCGCTCGAGGCGGACGGCGGCTCGAGGCCCTCGAGCGTCCCGTCCACGTGCCGGCGCACCCTCTCAAGCTCCTCCACCGACGGGGGGTCGGAGCGCAGGTAGCTGTCGGCCAGGAATCCCGAGCCGATCCGAAGCGACTCGGACCAGGTCATCGCCCCGGTGGGGTGGCCGATCGCGATCTCGCTCGAGCCGCCGCCCACGTCGACCACCGCGATCGTCCCGTTGATCGGCTGCAGGAGGGTCCGCGTGGCGCCGACGAACGAGAGCCGCGCCTCTTCCTCGCCGGTGAGCACGATGAGCTTCACGCCGCCGGCGCTCCGAACCGCGCTCACCAGCTCGTCTCGGTTGGGGGCGTCACGGATAGCGGCGGTGGCCACGGCCACGGTTTGCTTCGCTCCGAGCTCGAGTGCCACGGCCGCCTGAGTGCGCACCACCTCCGCGGTCTCGGCGATCTTGAGCGCCGGGATCCTCCCCCCGTGGCCGAGGCTGCGACCGATGCGGGTGAACGCGCGCTGCGTCACGAGCTCGCGCAGCCGGCCGGCGCCCGCGTCCGCCACCAGCAGGCGCGTGGTGTTGCTGCCGATGTCGATGCAGGCGCAGATCAAGCGGGGGAGCGCGGAGCCAGCTCGGGGTGCGAGGCGTCCTCGAACTCCCTGAACAGCCCGGTAACGACGAACGCGGTCTGCTCGCCGATGTCCACCGCATTGTCGCCTATCCGCTCCACGCAGCGAGCCGCGAGCATCATGTGCATCGCCCACTCGCGGCGGTCGGCGTCGTCCCCGATCTCGAGCGCGATCGCGAAGGTCTCACGGTTGAGCCGGTCGACCTCGTCGTCCTGCCGCACCAGGTCCTGCGCGAGCCCCACGTCGCGTCGCTCGAAAGCCTGCTTTGCCTGGACGACCTGGCGGCGGGCCTGCTCGCCCATCCGCTGGAGGTTGGCGAGGATGCGCTCGTCGGCCGGCGCATCGTGGCCGCCCAGCGGCACGAGCTTGGCGATGTTCACGCACTGGTCGCCCATGCGCTCGATGTTCTTGATCACGTGGAGCACCGCGGCCACGAGCCGGAGGTCGCCCGCCACCGGCGCCTGCAGGGCGAGCAGCGACAGCACGCCCTGGTGCACCTCGAGGTAGCGCCCGTCGATCAGGTCGTCGTCCGAGATCACCATCGTGGCGAGCTCCACGTCCTGGTGCTGAACGGTCTCGAGCGCACGGTCGAGCGCCGTGACCACCATGTCGAGCCCGCCGAGCGCCTGGCGCTCGAGCCCGGCCAGCGCCTCCTGGAAATGCGAGCGGCTCGTCTCAGACACGTCCGCCTAGCCCACCTTCCCGGTCACGTAGGCCTCGGTGCGCGGGTCTGCGGGGTTCGTGAAGATCCTCTCGGTGTCATCGAACTCGACGAGGTTGCCGACCCGGTCCTCGCTGACGGTGAAGAACGCCGTCTTGTCGGAGACGCGCGCCGCCTGCTGCATGTTGTGGGTCACGATCACGATGGAGTACTCGTTCTTGAGGTCGAGCATGAGGTCCTCGATCTTGGCGGTCGAGATCGGGTCGAGCGCCGAGCAGGGCTCGTCCATCAGGATCACGTCGGGCTCGACCGCCAGGCAGCGGGCGATGCAGAGGCGCTGCTGCTGGCCGCCCGAGATGCCGAAGGCGTTCATCTTGAGGCGATCCTTGACCTCGTCCCAGAGCGCGGCGTCCCTCAGCGCCCGCTCCACGATCTCGTCCATCGAGCCATCCATGCCGAGCACGCGCGGCCCGAAGGCGATGTTGTCGTAGATCGACTTGGGGAACGGGTTCGGCTTCTGGAAGACCATCCCGATCCGCTTGCGCACCTCCACCGGGTCGACCCCCGAGCCGTAGAGGTCCTGACCGTGGTAGAGGATGCTGCCCTCGACGCGCGCGCTCGGGATCAGGTCGTTCATGCGGTTGAGGCAGCGGATCAGCGTGGACTTGCCGCAGCCGGAAGGCCCGATCAGCGCCGTGATCTCCCGGCGTGCGATCTCGAAGCCGATGTCGCGGACGGCCGGCTTGTCGCCGTAGCGCACGAGCACGTCCTCGAGCCGGAAGATCATCTGACGCTCGGGCTGGGCGGCGGCGGGCGCGGCGGCGGCGCCGCTCGCTCCGCGCGCCCGGACCCCGATCGGCTTGGCGAGGCCGCGCTGCTCCTGCCGCTGCCTGTCCTCTGGCTCGGTCACGTGCTCGGGCACCCTAGATCACCTACCACTTCTGCTCGTATCGGTTGCGCAGCCAGATCGCGACGCTGTTCATGGCGAGCAGCAGGATCATCAGCAGCAGGATCCCCGCAGCCGCGAGCGGCACGTAGTCGTTGACGTCGTTGGAGGCGCGGCTGATCCAGTCGAAGATCTGGATCGGCATCGCGGTGAAGGCGGAGTCGAGGCCGTCGGGGTTGAACGCGATCACGGTGGCCGCGCCGACCACGATCAGCGGGGCGGTCTCCCCGATCGCGCGCGACAGCGCCAGGATCACCCCGGTGGCGATGCCGGGGATCGAGGCCGGCAGCACCTGGCGCCAGATCGTCTGCCACTGGGTGGCGCCGAGCGCCATGGAGCCCTCCCGGATCGAAGGCGGCACTGCTCGGATCGCCTCGCGGCCGGCGATGATCACCACGGGGAGCACCAGAAGCCCCAGCGTGAGCCCGCCCGCCATCACGGTCGGCTGCCCGCTGCCGAGCGGGCCGAGATCGACCGGCCCGCGGACCAGAAAGGCAAGGCCCAGGATGCCGTAGACGATCGAGGGCACCGCGGCCAGGTTCTGGATGTTCAGCTCGATCATGCGGTTGTACCAGCGCCGCTCGTCCGCGTACTCCTCGAGGTAGATCGCGGTGGCCACCCCCACCGGCACCACGAACACGGCGCAGACCCCCATCAGCCAGATCGTCCCCCACAGGGCCGCCTGGATGCCGGCGTTCTCGGCGCTGATCGAGCCGAAGCTCGTGATGAAGTCCCAGGTCAGGTTGCCGGCGCCATCGGCCACGATGTCCACGAGCAGGGCGCCGAGCAGCAGCACGGACACGCCGATGCACACGAGCAGCCCGGCCTGGAAGGCGGCGTCCTTGGCGCGTCGGGCGCCGGTGCGCCTGCCGATCGGCCGGCCGAGCGCGCCGGCGTGGGCCTTCACTCGTACACCTGCCTGTACCTGCGCACGAAGCGGATCGAGATCAGGTTCATGACGAGCGTGATCACGAACAGCGTGGTTCCGACCGCGAAGATGGTCTTGTAGGCGGTGGAGCCGGTGGCCACGTCACCCTTCGCGGTGGCCCCGATGAAGGCGGTCATCGTCGCGGCGGGCTCGCGCGGGTCGGCGCCCCAGTACGGCTGCAGGCCGGCGGCGATCAGCACCACCATCGTCTCCCCGACGGCGCGCGAGACCCCGAGCACGATCGAGGCGACGATCCCTGACAGGGCCGCCGGGAAGACCACGCGCAGGGTCACCTGGAGCTTGGAGGCGCCGAGCCCGAACGCGCCCTCCCGCAGCGATGCGGGGACGGCGGTCATCGCGTCCTCGGAGATCGAGGCCACCGTGGGCACGATCAGGAAGCCGACGATGATGCCGGCGGAGAGAGCGTTGAAGATCCCCACCTCGACCCCGATGCCGCGCAGGATCTCCGGGGTGAAGAAGGTCAGGGCGAAGTAGCCGAACACGACGGTCGGCACCCCGGCGAGCAGCTCGAGCACCGGCTTGATCGTCTTGCGGACTCGGGCCCCGGCGTACTCGCTGAGGTAGATCGCCGCCGCCAGCCCGAGTGGGATCGCCACCAGCATCGCGATGCCCGTGACGAGGAAGGTGCCCGCGACCAACGGCAGCACGCCGAAGCTGGCGGGCTCGAAGAGCGGAGTCCACTTCGTGCCGAGCAGATACTCGCCCACGCCCACCTCGCCGAAGAACTCGATCGTCTCGCCCACGAGCGAGAGCACGATCCCCGTGGTGGTGAGCACGGAGACGAGCGCGGCGATCACGAGCAGCGCCTTGACCAGGTCCTCTCCGTGACGGCGGCGAGCCGCGCCGAGGCGGGGTACCTCGGCGCGGCCCTTGCCGACGGCTGTCGCGCCCGCTTCCAGGATCAGCTTCCCAGGGCCGACTTCGACTCGTCGGCCTGCGCCTGGTTCATCGGGACGATCTGCGCCGCCTCGGCGATCACCTGGTAGTTCTCGAGCACGAAGTCCATGAAGGCCTTCACCTCGGGCTTCTTCAGGGCCTTGGCGCTCGGGTACATCAAGAGCGGCCGGCTGAGCGGCTTGTACTCGCCGCTCTGGATCGTCGCGGCGCTCGGCCTCACGCAGCCCTCGCCGGCGTCCACGCCCACCAGGTTCAGCTTGTCCTGGCTCTGCTCGTAGTAGGAGAAGCCGAAGTAACCGAGACCGCCGGCCTCGCCGGACACGCCCTGCACGAGCACGTTGTCGTCCTCCGAGGGCTGGTAGTCCTCGCGCGAGACGCCTTCCTCACCGTTGATCTCGTCGGTGAAGAAGTCGAACGTGCCGGAGTCGGTGCCCGGCCCGAACAGGCTGAGCTGGACGTCGGGCAGCTCAGGACCGACATCGCTGAGGCTCTTCACCCTGGAGCCCTGGTTCCAGATCTCGTCGAGCTGGTCGACGGTCAGGCAGTCGACCTTCAGCTCCGGGTTGGTCACAACGGCGATGCCGTCGTTGGCGACCTGCACCTCCTTGTAGGCGACCCCGTTCTTCTCGCAGACCGGGACCTCCTCATCGTCCTTGATCGGCCGCGAGGCGTTCGAGATGTCGGTCTCACCGGCGCAGAACTTCTCGAACCCGCCGCCGGTGCCGGAGGTGCCCACGGTGATCTTCACGTTGGGGTTCTGGCCCTGGAACTCTTCCTGGGCGGCCTGCGCGAACGGCGCCACCGTGCTGGAGCCGTCGATTCGGATCGTGCCCGACAGCTCGCCGCCGCCCCCGGCGCCGCCGCCGCCGGTGTCGGCATCGTTGCCACAGGCCGCCACGGCGGTGGCGAGGACTGCGCATGCTGCGAGCGCGAGCAGCTTCCTCATTCGCGTCTTCTCCTTGAGCTGGGTCATCGGTAGCAGCACGCTCGCACGGGCCGGGAGGCAGTTTGTTACCCGCCTGTCGTCGCGTTGTGAAGAACGTGTGAATGGCGGCGCTCGGTCAGCCGCAGGAGACGGCTGTGAAGATCCGGTGAATGCCCCGCCCGCCGCACCCGGCCTGCGCGTAGACTGGCGCCATATGCCGGAACTGCGTCTCGCGATCCTCGACACCGACTCGGGGTTCGTCCGCGTGCTCGTGAAGCGCGCCGGCGATCTCGGTTGGCAGCTCCGCCGGCTGGAGGCTGCCCCGCGTGCCGACGAGTTCGTGGCCATGCGCCTGAACGCCTTGGTGGTGGACCTCGAGCTGCTTGGCCCCGGCGCGTGGGACTTCCTCGAGCGGGTGGCGGGTGCGCTGCCCGGCCTCGGGATCGTCGTGTGCACGAGCCGCTCGAGCGTGTCCCAGCGGGTGCGCGGCCTGCGCCTCGGGGCGGACGACTGGGTCACCAAGCCCTGTCACCCGGAAGAGGTGCTCGCTCGCGTGGAGGCCGTGGTGCGGCGCCGCAAGCGAGCGTCCGCGCGGCCCGAGCGGGGGCCGCTCGTGGCTGGCGAGCTCGAGATCCGGACGGACCAGTTCCAGGGGTTCGTGGGCGGTTCGAGCGTCGATCTCACCCGCCGCGAGTTCGAGGTGCTGGAGCTGCTCGCGCAGGCCGAGGGCAAGGTGCTCCAGCGAGAGGAGATCTACCAGGCGGTCTGGGGCTACGCGATGGCCCACGGCGACCGCTCGGTGGACGTGTTCATCCGCAAGCTGCGCCAGAAGCTCGAGCAGGCCTCCCCGGACTGGGGCTACATCCACACGCATTTCGGTGTGGGCTACCGCTTCAGCCCCGAGCGCCGCGACGGCGCCCCGGACGTCGATCCGCTCGCCCTCGCCGGGGACCTCGACCTGGCGCCGGTCCAGCCTGTCGAGGTCCCGGGGGGTCCGTTCGAGGACGCCCCCGCAGCGCCGGTTCTCTGAGCGGGCGCCACGCCCGGCGTTGCCATCTTCCCCGCCGCGATGTCCAGGAATCAGCGCATCGGGCTGGTCGTCGCGGCGCTGGCGCTCGCCGTGATCGGGTTCGCGGTTGCGAGCCCCGGTGGTGGGGACGAGCGCGAGCGGGCCGCGCAGACCGGCCCTGACGAGGCCCCCCCGGCGAACGGCGACGACGGTGCCGGCGGGACGGACACGCGAGCGGACAGCGAGCGCGAGTCGCCGGCCACAGCGCCCGAGCCGACGGTCGCGCGCATCCGGATCCGCGCGGGCTCGGTGGCCGGCGGCGCACGGGACATCGAGGTGAGCAGCGGCGAGCGGGTGCGCATCCTGGTGACCTCCGACGCGCCGGACGAGCTCCACCTGCACGGCTACGACATCACAAGGCAGGCCGCACCCGGCCGGCCCGCACGCTTCCGCCTGGAGGCGAAGCTCGAGGGGGCATTCGAGCTCGAGAGCCACGCGGCCGAGGACGCCGGCAGGGATCCGCTCGTGGCCCGCCTGGTCGTCGAGCCTTCGTGATCCGCCTCGCGCACGGGCTGGTGGCCCGCGCCGACCTGCCGATCCCGGAGTGGCTGTTCGCGTGGGCCGCCGGGATGGTGCTGGTGGTGTCCTTCGTGGCGCTGGCGGTGCTGTGGCCGCAGCCGCGGCTCCAGCAGCGAGATTGGCGGCCGCTGCCCGGCGGGATCGGCCGGGCGCTCGCGAGCCGGCCGGTGGAGGTCCTCTGCGGCGCGATCGGGGTGTTCCTGCTGGCGCTCACGGTCTACGCGGGGCTGCGCGGTGAGCAGAGCCCGACCGCGAACTTCGCGCCGATCTTCATCTACGTGATCTTCTGGCTCGCGCTCGTCCCGGCGAGCGTGCTGTTCGGGGATGTGTTCAAGGCGTTCAACCCGTGGCGGGCGATCGGCCGCGCGGTGGCGGGCGTGGCGCGCCTCGGCGCACGCGGCGAGCTGCCGGCGCCGCTCCCCTACCCAGAGTGGCTCGGCCGCTGGCCCGCCGCGGCGGGGATCTTCGCCTTCGCGGCGCTCGAGCTGGTGGCCTCGAACGGCGACAAGCCCGAGAACCTCGCGATCGCCACGCTCGTCTACTCGGCGGTCACGTTCATCGCGATGGCGCTTTACGGCGTGGACAGGTGGATCGAGCGCGGGGAGGCGTTCTCGGTCTACTTCAACCTCTTCTCGCGGCTGTCGGCGATTGAGACGCGCGACGGCGAAGTGGGCCTGCGCCGGCCGCTCTCGGGCCTGCCGGCGTTGAGCGAGCTGCCGGGGACGGTTGCCCTGCTGGCCGTGATGATCGGCTCGACCTCATTCGACGGAGCCTCCGAGAAGGCGCCCTGGACCTCGATCTCCCCGGACCTCGCGAGCTCGTTCCAGGACGTGGGCCTCGCCCCCCAGAGCGCGCTCGAGCTCGCCTTTCTCATTGGGTTGGTCGGCTCGATCCTGATCGTCGCGGGCTTCTACCGGCTCGGCGTGCTCGGCGCACGCAGCGTCGGCGGCGACCTCAGCGCCCGGCGGCTCTCGAACACGTTCGTACACACGCTCGTCCCGATCGCGCTCGCCTACGTGGCCGCCCACTACCTCACTCTGCTGCTCTTCCAGGGCCAGGCGCTCGGCTATCTCGCCTCCGACCCGCTCGGCAAGGGCTCCGACCTGTTCGGAACCGCCGGCTGGCAGATCGACTACGGGGTGATCGGCGCCAACGCCACCTGGTACTGGCAGGTCGGCTTCGTGATCGCCGGGCACGTGGCCGCCCTGGTGCTGGCGCACGACCGCGCGCTCGCCCTGTACGACCGGGCGAAGCTCGCGGTGCGCTCCCAGTACTGGATGCTGGCGGTGATGGTGGGCTTCACGGGCCTCGCGCTCTGGCTGCTGTCGCGCTCCAGCACGTGAGGCCGGCTCCGGCTAGCCCGTATTCATCACCGCCAGGATGTTGCCGGCGGGGTCCTTGAACCAGGCGATCTCGGGGCCCGGGCCATGGGCGATGCCCTTGTCGTCCTGCTCGAAGCCGTCGTAGCGCTCGAAGCTCACGCCGCGCGCCGCGAGATCGTCCACGGCCTTCTCGACGTCGCCCACCTCGAAGTTCAGGATCGTGTAGGTGGCAGGGGTGAAGTCCGGCTTCTCGTAGACGAACGTGTCCCGGTCGCCGGCGAGGTGGAGCACGATCAGGCCGTGCTGCTCGTCCATCTCGGTGAGCTTCAGGCCGAGCGTCTCGCCATAGAACTCCTTGGCCTTGGCGCTGTCATCGACTGCGAAGCCGCTGAATGCCTTCGTGTTCGCGAACATCTGGTCTCCTGTTCTCTCAGTGCCCCTCGGCGTACGCCGGCTGGGGGCAGGTCGACTGGGGATCCGTTCCGTGTGGTTGGGTGGCGCTCTTTTGCCGGAGCACGGTCAGCGCAAGGCCGATGCCCACGGCGATGAGCCCGGCCCCCACTATGAAGGCGAGCTGGTAGCCGCTCGTGAGCGCGGAGGCGATCGGCTCGCCGTTCGCCAGGAGCTCGTTCGTGCGCGTGCTCGCGAGCGTGGCCAGCACGGCCAGGCCGAGCGCGCCGCCGACTTGGGCGGTCGTGTTCACGAGCCCCGAGGCCAGGCCGGCGTCGGACTGCGGCACTCCGGACATCGCGAGTGTCATCAGCGACGGGAAGGCCAGGCCGGCGCCCACGCCCATCAGCATCACCGCCGGCAGGACGTCGGGGGCGTAGCTGCCGTCCACCGGTACGAGCGCGAAGAGCACGAGCCCGGCGAGCACCGCCACGAGCGCGGGGACGAGCGTGGCCCGGGCGCCGAACCTCGTGTTCAGCCGCGCCGACAGGCCGGCCGAGAAGATCCCCATCAGGATCGTGGCGGGCAAGAAGGCGAGCCCGATCTCGAGCGGGTCGAAGCCGAGCACACGCTCGAGGTAGAGCGTGCCCATGAAGAACATGCCGAACATTCCGGCCACCACCACCACCTGCACGAGGTTGGCCCCGGAGACGTTGCGCGAGCGGAAGACCCGCAGCGGCATCAGCGGGTCGGCCGCCCGCGCCTGGCGCGCGACGAAGACCGCGAGCAGCGCGAGGGAGGCCGCGCCGAGCCCGAGCGAGTGGAGCGAGCCCCAGCCGTAGTCGCTCGCCTTGACGATCGTGTACACGCCCAGCATCAGCGCGCTCGTGACAAGCGCCGCGCCGAGCACGTCCGCTCCGCGGCCGATCCCGATCCCCTCGTCGGAGTCGATCAGGCGCGCGGCGAACAGCGCGGTGCCGATCGCGATCGGCAGGTTGATGAAGAAGATCCAGTGCCAGTTGATCGCCTCGGTCAGGATCCCGCCGGCGAGCAGCCCGATCGAGCCGCCGGCCGAGGCCACGAAGCCGTAGATCCCGATCGCCTTGGCCTGCTCACGGGGCTCGGGGAACATCGTCACGATCATGCCCAGGATGACCGCGGAGGTCATGGCGCCGCCCACGCCCTGGGCGAAGCGAGCCGCGATCAGCAGTCCCTGGCTCTGGGCGAGGCCGCAGAGAAGCGAGGCCACGGTGAAGGCGGCCAGCCCGATCATGAAGATCCGCTTGCGTCCGACGAGGTCGCCCAGGCGTCCGGCGAGCAGCAGCAGCCCGCCGAAGCTGATCAGGTAGGCGTTGACGACCCAGGCCAGGCTCGACTGCGAGAAGCCGAGATCGGTCTGGATCGAGGGCAGCGCCACGTTCACGACGGTCACGTCGAGGACGATCATCAGCATCCCCACGCACAGCACGGCCAGCGCCAGCCAGCGGCGGCTGTCGGCCCCCTGCTCCGGGTTGTCAACGGTCGCGGTGGTCATTGGTCTCACGGCTCCTGGTTCTCGGGTCTCATCACTGTCATTGGTTGAGACCGCAGGGGTGCCGAGAACTCATCGGTCTTACTGCCAAGAGGTCCGGGGGCTGACACCGGCCGCAACGCGGATCAGAGCACCGGCTTCAGATCGATCACCGGCGTGCCGTTCACGGCTTCGAGCGGGCGGACCCGGAGCCGGTGACCTTCGATCTCCACGATTTCGACCTCGTGCAACCCGATCGGGTTGGGGCGGTCCGCCGAGCGCGTGCTGAAGACCCCTTGCCGCGGGTTCGAGAGGTCGTCGCGCGGGTGCACGAGCAGCAGGTCGCGGCGGGCGCGGTCGAGCCAGGTCAACAGGATCACCCGGTCTCCGGCCCGAAGGCCCTCCAGTCCTGCGAGCACGTCCGGCTCGAGCACGAGCCAGGCGTCGGGCGCTCCCTCGGGGCCCTGCTTCGGCGCGGTCCGCGGATCGGTCAACGACGACTCGACCGTCCCGATCGGCGCGAGCTCGAGCGGAGTAGGGCTCACCGTCCCCTCCTGCGCGGCAGGATCCGCTCCTCGCGCAGCGTGCGGATCACCACGTTCGCGGCGATCGAGGCGCCTTGGTCCGAGAGGTGCACGCCGTCGGACTGGCGCACCCCCACCTCAAGGTCGCCCACGCGAATCCACGTGCGGTAGCGCCCTCCGGGCGAGAACACCTCCACGAGGTCGACGATCCGCACGTCGCGCCGGCGCCTCGATGCGGCGCGGCGCAGGGCGGCGTTCACTGCCGGGAAGCTCCGCCGGAAGACGCCCTCGCGCGGCGTGGGCAGGAGCAGCCACAGCACCCGCGTGCGACCGCCGCGCGCGTAGACCGTCATCATCCTCCGCGCCCGGCGCGCGTACGCGGCGATCCACGCGCGCCCGCAGCATTCCGCCGCGCCCATCGGGAACGCGTCGTTGGCGCCGATGAACATCACGACGACGTCGGGAGCGAAGGCGGCCTGGCGACGCGCCTGCGCCACCCAGTCGAGCGCTGAGGGCTTCGAGATGCCGGTGGCCGGGTGGGCGTCGCTGCGCATCCGCACCCCGATCCGCCTGAGGCGGCGCGCCAGAAAGCGGTCGAGGCGCTGGATCATCGAGTCGCCGGTGGCGAGCACGCTCAGGCTGCCGCCGGGCGCTGCCACGCGCACACCGCGAGCGGCGTGGCCCCAACGCGTTGTGGCGCGCACTCGCCAACCACCGGGCCGCCGGGCGAGGAAGCTCAAGGTGCGACTGCGCCGTCCCTCGCGCAGACGAAGCCGATCGCAGCGCGCCGGCCCGCCCGGCGGCTCCACGCAGACGCGCGCGGTGAAGCCGCCGACCTCCCAGCGGTCGACCATGCGCAGCCTCACCTGGCTGCTCGCGCGGGCGCGGGCGGGCAGTACCAGGGCCAGGCGGCGCGCGCACGAGGGGGTGCGAACCCGGGCCGCGGCGCTCGAACCGTCCGGCGTGGTGGCCACGAACGTCCTCGAGCGCCGGTCGCAGCGCCATTTGCCCGCGCGGCGCAGCACCGTCAGGGAAGAGCTCGGGCGGAGCCTTGCGAAACGTTCTCTGCCCGGCTCCTCGATCGTCACCGGGACGCCGGGAGTCGAGTGCAGCCGCAGCCGGACGTAGCCCCGCTCGCGGGCGTCGGCCGCGAGCTCGAGGCGGTGGTCGGCGCCGCGGGCGCTCGGCCCGCCGCCCGGCTCCTGGCCGGCCGCCGCCAGGCTCACTCCGAGGATCGGCCCCAGGCTCGACACGAGCAGCGCCACGAGCAGCGTTGATGGTTGGGGTCGCGCGCGCGTGGCCAGACAGTACCCTCGCCGGGCCGCGCTCGCGAGACCGCCGCCGGCCGTCCTAACGCGGCCGGTCGCCGGCCAGGACGGCCAGCAGGTCGCCGATCCTCTGGTCGCGCGCGAGTGGCTCGGGCAGCGGCAGGTTCGGCTCGATCGTGTACCGGTTGCGGCGCCCGCGGCGCTCGCGCGAGATATAGCCGGCTTCAGCCAGCTCCACCACGATCCGGTGCGCGGCGCGTTCGGTGATGCCCACCGCCGCACCGATCTCGCGCAGCCGGATCTCCGGGTCGTGGGCTATGGAGAGCAGCACCTGGGCGTGGTTTGTGAGGAACGACCAGCCAGGCATCCGGTCCGAGGCGATAACACCAGTCTAGTAATTCTAGACTTCAATGTCGTATATACTGGAGGGCGACGTCCTCGAGCGAAAGTCGCATATGCCGCACTTCAGATGCCTTGCCTGCAGGTCCCGCCTATACAGCGCTTCCACGCCTGCGGGCGCCCCCTGCCCGGGCTGCGGCTCGCCGCTCCAGTCTGTTGGAGCGCTCTCGGAGCTGGCCGGCCTGCGCCTGATCTCGAGCGGCAGTGGTGACAGTGCTCGCCGAACCGACGGCATTGCGGCTCTGGCAGCGGCGGTGGCTCTTCCCGTGCCGGGCGAGAAGACCCGCGCGCCCGGCTGACGCGAGGCTCGCGCGCCCATCGGGAGCATGAGCTCCAACCACCCATTCGACCGCACGGATCCGGCGCGCGACGCAAGCAACGAGCGGGAGCGCCTGCGCGACGAAGCACGCTACCGGCGCGAGCGTCTGGAGCTGTACCGCGCAAGGCTCTACGGTGGGCGCGCGGCCAGCCAAGCCAAGCTGAGGGAGCTCCAGCGCGCGTGCGACGCGGCCGCGGCCAGGCTTGCCCGGGCCGAGGCGGCGGCAGAGTCGATCTCAGCCCCACCGCACGCCTGAGCGCGCGCAATTCGCTTCCGGTCCGGCGCAGGCTGGGTTACGATCGGAGTAGCCCTCCCCGACCAACCCCGACCGCCGTTGAGCCCAAAGGACGCCCAGACCGAATCTCCTGCGTCAGGTCAACGCTTCCCGCCGCCGACCCAGGCGTCCGGCGACGTGCTCACCTCCATCTCGGACGGCATCGTGGCGCTGCTGAAGGAGTTCTACGGCCGCGGGCCCACCCGGACCAAGACCTACTACGAGGACGACCTGGTGGTGTGCCTGCTGCGCGGCGGCTTCTCGCGGGTGGAGCAGACGCTCTTGGAGGGAGGCCGCGGCTCGTCGGTTATCCAGCAGCGCATGGAGTTCCAGGAGCTGATGCAGCAGCGCTTCGAGGAGGTGGTCGAGAAGGCCACGGGTCGGCGGGTGATCGGCTTCATGAGTGGAAACCAGCAGGAGCCGGACATCATGTGCGAGGTTTTCATCCTCGCGCCCACAGACCTCGTCGACCCCCACGAGCTCTCGGCTTGACGCAGAGAGCAACCGCTGTACCCTGGGAGCAGGAGGGCATTTTTCGGTGAGGTCGGCTTCAGTGGCCGGCAGCGCGAGCTGACTTCCGAGGTTCCGCTACCCCGGAGGTCCCAATGTCCCACCCGCTGGTCCCGCCCGATCCGCTCGTGGCCTACCCCAACAGCCTGAGCCCGCCCTTCGCCTGCTCGTGCACCGACGGCGGCCTCGATGCGGCCTGGGTCCA
>DASQNF010000018.1:0-2155 GCA_035645115.1 Thermoleophilaceae bacterium
CCGAGCAGCGGCTCGCCGAGCGGGTCGAGCGCGAGCGTGAAGGGCGCGCCCGCGCGCTCGAGGCGCTGCGAGCGGGCGTCGAGCGCGACACGGCGCTGGCCGTGGATGCCGGGCGCGCCGCCGGAGCCCTCGAGGCCGCGCACGTCGCGGTCGGCGCGCGCCGCGACGCGCTCGGCGCCGAGCTCGAGACCGGGGCGCTGGTGGCCGAGGAGACGGCCGCCGCGCTCAAGGCCTGCGCGCAGCAGGAGGCGGAGATCCAGGGTCGACTCAAGCGGGCAAGCGAGGCCGTGACGGGCGCCGAGGTCTCGGCCCAGCAGGTGCGCGACTCCACGGCGGACGCCGAGCGCGACCTGAGCGAGCTCGCCGGACGGCTCGGCTTCGAGGCCGAGCCCGTCGGCGAGCCGCTGGCCGACGAGGAGCGCGAGGGCCTGCTCGCGCGCGTGGAGCGGCTGCAGCGTCGCCGCGAGCAGCTCGGCCCGGTCAACCCGCTCGCATCCCAGGAGTACGAGCAGGCGCTGGCCCACGTCGAGGAGCTCGAGGCGCAGCGCGCGGACCTCGAGACGGCGCTGGCCGAGCTCGAGGGGCTCATCAAGGAGACAGACCGCCGCATCCGCGAGGCCTTCGAGGAGACCTTCGAGGCGGCCGCAAGGAACTTCGAGGACGTCGTGGAGCACCTGTTCCCGGGCGGTCGCGGCCGGCTTCGCCTCGTGCAGGCCGAGCAGCTGCCGCGCCCCGTGGTGGGCGGCGAGGTCGTGCCCGGCGTGGACGCAGCGTCCGGGGTCGGGCCCGAAGCGGACACGGGCGAGCCCGGGCCGGGGGAGGAGGAGCAGCCCGAGGCGGGGGTGGAGATCGAGGTCACGCCGCCCGGCAAGTCGACCAAGCGACTGTCGCTGCTCTCGGGCGGCGAGAAGTCGCTGGTCGCGCTCGCGTTCATGTTCGCGGTGTTCCTCGCGCGGCCGTGTCCCTTCTACATCCTCGACGAGGTCGAGGCGGCGCTCGACGACCTGAACATCGACCGGTTCCTCCAGCTCGTCAAGCGCTACTCGGAGCGCGCCCAGTTCATCGTCGTCACCCACCAGAAGCGCACGATGGACGCCGCCGACACGCTCTACGGCGTGAGCATGGGCGGCGACGGCATCTCGCGTGTGGTGTCGCGGCGGCTCGCGGGCCGCCCGGCGGATGAGCACGCGCTCTCGCCGGCCGAAGAAGCGGCCTGAGCTGGTCGCCTATCCTGCGCGGGCCGATGGCCCGCACCTGGCATGAGCTGTTCATAACCGGCGAGGACGCCCCACCGGCCTCCGCTGCAGAGGAGCGGGAGCCGGAGCGGCGAGGGTTCCTCCGCCGGCTGCGCGAGAACATGTCGAAGACGCGCGAGGCGCTGGGCGCCGAGCTCCAGGCCACCGTCTTCCAGTCGCTCGACGACGCGGCCTTCGAGCAGCTCGAGGAGGCGCTGATCTACGCCGACGTGGGCGCCCCCACCACCGCCGCAATCGTCGAGAAGCTCGAGCACGAGGCGGAGACCGGCGAGCTCACGGGCGGCGAGGACCTGTCGCGGAGGCTCACGGAGCTGCTCGCGGAGACCGCGCGCGTGGAGGGCGACACCATCCCGCTCACGGCGCGCCCGACCGTGATCCTCGTAGTGGGGGTGAACGGCAGCGGCAAGACCACGACGGCCGGCAAGATCGCCTGGCACCTCCAGCGTGAGCTCGGCCGAAGCGTGCTGTTGGCGGCCGGCGACACGTTCCGCGCCGCCGCCGCCGAGCAGCTCACGCTGTGGGCCGAGCGCGCCGGCTGCGAGATCGTCCGCGGCGAGGCCGGGTCGGATCCGAGCGCGGTCGTCTTCGACGCGATCGAGGCGGCCGGGGCGCGCGGCCACGACGTGGTGATCTGCGACACCGCCGGGCGCCTCCACACCCAGCAGCACCTGATGGACGAGCTGCGCAAGGTCCGCAAGGTGATAGCGCGCAGGTCCGAGGGGGCGCCGCACGAGACGCTGCTCACGATCGACGCCACCACCGGGCAGAACGGCCTGCGCCAAGCGCTCCTGTTCCGCGAGGCGGTGGACGTGACCGGGATCGTGTTGACCAAGCTCGACGGCACCGCGAAGGGCGGCATCGCGCTCGCGATCGCGCAGGAGCTGGGCGTGCCGGTCAAG
>DASQNF010000019.1:0-3571 GCA_035645115.1 Thermoleophilaceae bacterium
ACTCCCTCCTCGTAGGCGCGGATGGCATCGACCATGTACGGCACCAGCAGCCGGTTGACGATGAACCCGGCCTTGTCCCTGGTGGGGATCGCGAGCTTGCCGAGCGAGGTCGCCCAGTCGCGGCCGGCGGCGAACGTCTCCTCAGAGGTGGTGACGCAGCGCACCACCTCCACCAGCTTCATCACCTGCGGGGGGTTGAAGAAGTGAAGGCCGAGGAAGCGCTCCGGACGGTCGGTCACGACCGCCTGGTCGATCACCGCAAGCGACGAGGTGTTGGTGGCGAACAGCGCCTCGGGCTGGACCACCTGCTTCACCGCCGCCCACATCTCGCGCTTCACCTCGAGGCCCTCCGTGATCGCCTCGAGCACGAGGTCGCAGTCCGCGAGCTCGGCGTAGTCGAGCGTGCCGGTGATGCGCCCGCGCGCGGCGTCGGCGTCGGCCTGATCGAGCCTGCCCTTCTCGACCGAGCGAGCGAGCTGCTTCTCGATCTTGGCGAGGCCTCTCTCGAGTGCCGCCTGGTCCATCTCGCGGACCACGACGTGGTAGCCGGATTGCGCTGTGACCTGCGCGATCCCGTGACCCATGAGGCCGCAGCCCACCACTCCCACGGTCTTGATCTCCATTAGGCTGGCCAGCCTATATGGCACTACTCGAGCTCGAAGATCGCGGCGCGGTCAGGCACCTCGTCCTGAACCGTCCCGACAAGCGCAACGCGCTCAATCGCGAGCTGATCCAAGCGCTCGGTGCGGGGGTCGAGGACGCCGCCGGGGACCACTCCGTGCGCGTGCTCGTGATCCGCGGCGAGGGCGCGATGTTCTCGTCCGGGATGGACTTGAACGACCTGCGCGAGCTGGCCGAGGATCCCGGCAGCCTGCGCAGCTACCGCCGCCCGCTGCTCGCCTGGTGGAACCTGCTCGAGGAGATGCCGAAGCCCACGATCTGCCAGATCCACGGGGCGGCGCTCGGGGGCGCGTTCGAGCTCGCGCTCGCCTGCGACTTCCGCACGATGGCCGAGGACGCGGTGGCCGGGATCATGGAGGTGCGGGTGGGCCTGCTTCCCGACGTAGGCGGCTGCTCGCGGCTGCCGGCGCTGGTGGGGCTCGGCAACGCCAAGGAGCTGATCATGACCGGCAAGGTCATCGATGGACGCGAGGCGCACCGAATCGGGTTCGCCAACCGGATCGCTCCCGCCGAGCGCCTCGACGAGACCACGGCCGCGCTCGCCGACGAGCTGCTGGCCTGCGCGCCGCGCGCGGTCGGGCTGGCGAAGCGGGTCCTTGACGCGGCGGCCAAGCCCGCGCTCGCGCTCACCCTGGAGCAGGAGGTGGCGGCCCAGGAGACGCTTGCCGGGTCCGCCGACTTCGCGGAGGGCGCCAGCGCGTTCTTCGAGAAGCGCACACCGCAGTTCGCCGGGCGCTGAGCGGCGGGCGCCGCCGGGCGTGCCGGAAGACAGCGGGCCCGGATGCCGTGGTCCGGGCCCGCGTGTACTTGATGCCGAGGCAGGGTCGGGGGAACCCATCTGTGCCGAATACCGGCCCCGGCGGCAGTGTTTGGGGTATACCCGGCCCAAAAACAGCGAAACCACTACCGGTGCGACAGCCGCCCGGCGTAGGCGAAGGCGCCGGCGGCGAGCAACACGAGCACGCCTGAGGCCGCCCACGCCGCGGCGTAACCCGCCCCGGACTGGAGCAGTCCGAACCCCGCCGGGCCGCCGGCCGCCCCCACATAGATGCCGGTCTGCGTGACACCGGTGGCGGCGCCCGGCGCTCCGCGGTTGAGCTCCACCACGGCCAGGTTGAACAGTCCCGGCCAGCCCCAGCCGAGCGCGAACGCGATCAGCGCCCCGAGCACGAACGGCGCGACAGCGCCCGCGGCCAGCAGCACGAAGCCAAGCGACCCTCCGCACAGCAGCGCCACCACCATGCCGTAGCCGTAGTCGCGCCGCCGGTCGGCGCGGATGCCGAACCCGATTCGCACCGCCAAGCTCGCCGCGCTGCCCGCGGCCGCAAGCAGGCCGGCCATGCCCTCGGCGATCCCCACCTCCACCGCGGACGCCACCAGGTACGCCCCGAGCGCGCACGGCCCGGCGCTTCCGAGCGCGGCGCCCACCGCGGTCATCACGAGCGCGCGGCTCGGCCGCGGGGGCGGCTCGCGCAGCCGCGCCGGCGCGAAGCCCGCCGCGCTCCTCCCCACCCCCATTGCCACGGCCAGCGCTGCGAGGGCGAACAGCGCGAAGGTCGGCCGCCAGCCGAGTGGCAGGGCGAGCAGCGGGAGCGCGAGGCCGCTGGCGAGCACCGCTGCCGGGATGGCCGTCTGCTTGACGCCGAACGCGATCCCCTGGCGCTCGCGCGGCACCTGGTCCGCCATGAACAGGTTGATCGCCGGCTGGCAGACGGAGTTGGCAAGGCCGGCCAGCGCGAGCGGCGCGAGCAGCAGCACGAGCGAGCTCGCCAGAGAGGCGAGCCCGAGCAGGACCGCCGTGGCCACCAGGCAGCCGCGCATCGCCCGCAGCGCCCCCACCCGCTCCGCGAGGCGACCGCCGGGCCCAGCGCCGAGTGCGCCGGCGGCGAAGAACACCGTGACCCCGGCGGCGACCGCGCCTACGCTCACTTCTAGGTCGTCGCGGATCTGGAGGGCCAGCACCCCGACGAGGAAGCCGGGCAGCACGGTGCCCGCCCCGGCCGCGACCGCCACCACCGAGGTCCGCGCCAGCCGCGGGTGGGCGCGCGGCCGTCCGCCGTGGGCTTCCGCCGGCGGCGCCATCGCGCGCTAGCTGCGCGCCCGCGAGAGCGCGAGCCTCTCGACGCGGCAGCGCCCCGCGCCTCGCGCGCTCGCGCCCACGCGCCCGGCCCTCATCCCGGGGACGACTGCATCGGCCCCGCCCCGCCCCCTCGCGCTCACGCCCCCGGCCCGCCCAGCCCTCAGCCCGGCGCCCACTCCACCGGCCCGGCCGTGAGCAGGTGGCTGCCGAGCGGACGGCCGAGGACCCGCTGGACCTCGCGGGCGCAGTCGAGCAGACGCTCGAGGTCGACGCCCGTGATGTGACCCATCTCGTGCAGCATCGAGACGAGGTCCTCCGTGGCGATGTTGCCGGTGGCGCCTGCCGGCACGGGGCAGCCCCCCAGCTCGCCGAACGAGGACTCGAAGCTGCGCACCCCGCTGCGCAGCGCCGCGGCCGCGTTCGCGAGCCCCTGACCGCGGGTGTTGTGGAAGTGGGCGGTGAGCTCGGCGCCCAGCTCGAGCCCGTCGAAGAAGCGCTCCACCTGCGCCGGGTTGGCCATGCCGGTGGTGTCGCCGAAGCCGATCTCCTCCGCACCGGCGGCGGCCAGCCGCTCGGCGATCGAGAACACGCGCTCGGGGTCCACCTCGCCCTCGTACGGGCAGCCGAACGAGACCGAGATCACGCCCTCGCAGCGCAGCCCCTCGGCCCGCGCCCGCCCGAAGACACGCTCGAGCCCGGCGAGCGACTCCTCCACCGAGCGATTCACGTTCTTGCGGTTGTGCGTCTCGGTCGCGGACAGGAAGCCGTTGACCTCGTGGAAGCGGTCGCGCAGCTCGAGAGCGTTGTCGA
>DASQNF010000020.1:0-27643 GCA_035645115.1 Thermoleophilaceae bacterium
TGCCGATCCACGTCTTCAACATGGACGACGAGCGCAACATCGACCGGATAGTGTCCGGCGAGCGCGTTGGAACCGTGGTGAGGAGCGGATGATCGACGATGTGCTGAAGGACTTCCTGGACGACGCCAAGGACCGCATGCACAAGTCCGTGGAGGCCACCAGGGGCGAGTTCGCGACGGTTCGCACCGGGCGCGCCTCGCCGCACCTGCTCGACCGCATCGAGGTGGACTACTACGGCGCAAGGACGCCGCTCCGCCAGCTCGCGCAGGTATCTGCGAGCGAGGCCCGGCTCCTCACGATCACGCCGTACGACAGGAACTCGATCAAGGCGATCGAGAAGGCCATCCTCGAGTCCGACGTGGGGCTGACGCCCTCCAACGACGGCCAGCTGATCCGCCTCCAGATCCCCGACCTCACCGAGGAGCGCCGCAAGGAGCTCGTCAAGGTCGTCCACGGGATCGCCGAGCAGGGCCGGGTCTCGGTTCGCAACGTCCGCCGCGACGTCATGCACGACCTGCGCGAGCTGAAGAAGGAGGGCGAGGTGGGCTCCGACGACGAGCACCGCGCCGAGGACGCCCTGCAGAAGCTCACCGACGCGCACGTCGGCGAGATCGACACGGCGCTGGCCGGCAAGGAAGAGGAAATCCTCGAGGTGTGAGCTCGTCCCAGGCGCGCTACGTCGCCATCATCACGGACGGCAACGGGCGCTGGGCGGAGCGTCAGGGGCTTCCGCCGCTGGCGGGCCATCAGGCCGGTGCGGACGTGGTCAAGGCGCGCCTGCGCGACGCCGTCGAGCTCGGCGTCGAGGAGCTCACGGTCTACTCGTTCTCGACCGAGAACTGGACCCGCCCGCGCGCCGAGGTCGACGGCCTGATGAAGATGTTCGCCGAGCGAATCGACCGCGAGACGCCGGAGCTCCACGAGCAGGGCGTTCGGATGCGCTTCATCGGGCGCCGGTCCGGCCTCGACCGCGAGCTCGTCCGGCGCATCGAGTGGGCGGAGGAGCGGACCGCCGGCAACGACCGGATCACGCTGTTCGTGGCCTTCAACTACGGCGGCAGGGCGGAGATAGTGGACGCCGCACGAGCCTTCCAGGGGGAGACCGAGGAGGAGTTCCGGCGTCACCTCTACGCCCCCGACATGCACGATCCCGACCTGCTCATCCGGACGAGCGGCGAGCTGCGGATCTCCAACTACCTGCTCTGGCAGCTCGCCTACGCCGAGTTCGTGTTCCGCGACGAGCTGTGGCCGGACTTCGCCCGGGAGACGTTCGAGGCGGCGCTGGAGGAGTACGCCGCCCGCAGGCGCCGGTTCGGGGCTCGCTAGCGGATGGCCGCGACGCGCGAGCCGCGCAGGCGCGGCGGCTCCGACCTCGGCGCCCGCGTGGCGGTGGCGATCCCGGCGATCGCGTTCGCGATCTTCATCGTCACGCAGGGCGGCGAGATCTTCGCGCTCGGGCTGCTGGCGCTCGGCGTGCTGGCGCTCGGGGAGCTGTACTCGCTGATGGGCCGCGTGCAGCCGGCGCGCCTGGCCGGCTTCCTGACGCTCGCCGCGCTGCTCGCCGCCGCTCTCTACGGCGAGCCCAGGCACGTGGTGATGGTGCTGGTGGCGGGCTTCCCGGTGACCTTCCTGCTCGCGATGGGCAGGCCGCGGCGCGAGCACGTCTCCTGGGCGATCGCGGCAACGATGTTCGGGGTCCTCTGGATCGGTGTCGCGATGGCGCACGCGATCTGGCTGCGCGAGACCCCGCACGGGGACGGGCTCGTGATCGGCGTGTTGATCGGGACCTTCGTGGGCGACACCTTCGCCTACTTCGGGGGGCGCTTCTACGGCCGCACCCCGCTAGCCCCGCAGATCTCGCCGAACAAGACGCTCGAGGGGCTCGTGGCGGGGTTCGTCGGCGCGACGCTCGCCGTATGGTTCGCGGGCCTCTACCAGGACTGGCTGACCGGGCCGCACGCGCTGCTGCTCGGCGCGGTCGTCGCTTTTGCCGCGCCTGTGGGCGACCTCTTCGAGTCGATGATCAAGCGCGACCTCGAGGTCAAGGACACCGGTCGCCTGTTCGGGGCGCACGGGGGCGTGCTCGACCGGCTCGACGCCGCGCTCTTCACGATCCCGGCGGCCTACTACGCCGCGGTTGCGCTGGGCTACGGATGACCTGCCGGCGGCTGAGGGGCCTCCTACACTCGGTCTGGTGCGCAGGGTCCTCATAGTCGGCTCGACCGGCTCGATCGGCACGCAGGCACTCGACGTGGTCGAGCGCTCCGCCGAGCTCGAGATCGTGGGCCTCGCGGCGGCATCGAGCTGGGAGCTGATGCTGGAGCAGGCCGCGGCCCACGGGGTCCGGCGCGTGGCGCTCGCCGACCCCGACGCGGCCGCCAGGGCCGCCGAGCACTCGTCCGGCGTCCAGGTGCTCGCCGGCGCCGAGGGGCTCGTGGAGCTGATCACCGAGTCCGACTGCGACCTGGTCCTGAACGCGCTCGTCGGCTCAGCCGGGCTCGGGCCGACCGTGGCGACGCTCGGGGAGGGCATCGACCTCGCGCTCGCCAACAAGGAGAGCCTCGTGGTGGGTGGTGAGCTCGTGATGGCGCTCGCCGAGGCCACGGGCGCCCAGCTCGTCCCGGTGGACTCGGAGCACTCTGCGCTCCACCAGCTGATCGAGCGGGAGCGCCCGGGCACGGTCGACCGGCTCGTGCTCACCGCCAGCGGCGGGCCGTTCCGCGGCCGCACGGACCTCGACGGCGTGACGCGCGAGCAGGCGCTCGCACACCCGACGTGGGAGATGGGCGGCAAGATCACGATCGACTCGGCCACCCTCATGAACAAGGGACTCGAGCTGATCGAGGCCCACCACCTGTTCGGCGTGCCCTACGAGCGCATCGACGTGGTGGTCCACCCGCAGTCGATCGTCCACGCCCTCGTCCACCTGAACGACGGCGCCTCGCTCGCGCACCTCGGCTACCCCGACATGCGCGTGCCGATCTCCTACGCGCTCCACTACCCCGAGCGCGTCGACGTCCCGGTTCGAACACTCGACCTCGTGGAGCTCGGCACGCTCAGCTTCGAGGCCCCCGACCCGGACACCTTCGCCTGCCTGCGCCTGGCGCGCGAGGCCGCCGAGGCCGGCGGCACGGCGCCCTGCGTCCTGAACGCCGCCAACGAGGTGGCGGTGCACGCGTTCCTGCGCGGGGAGCTGTCGTTCACGAACATCGCCGGCGTGATCGAGTCGACGCTGTCCGAGCTGCCGGCGCGCCCCGTCCGGCATTTCAGCGACCTCTACGGCGCCGACGCCGAGGCGCGCGAGGTGGCGCGTGGCAAGGCGCGGCCGAGCGCGAGGCCGAGGGCCGAGCGCGCGTGAGCTGGTTCCTCGCGTTTGTCGGCTTCGCCCTGCTCGTGATCCTCCACGAGCTCGGCCACTTCTGGGCCGCCAAGGCCGTGGGCATGCGGGTGGAGAAGTTCTCGCTGTTCTTCCCGCCCACGCTGTTCAGCCGCAAGTTCGGGGAGACCGTGTACGCGGTGGGCGCGATCCCCGCGGGCGGCTACGTGAAGATCAGCGGGATGAACCCGGACGAGGACCTCCCCGACGAGGTCCGCACCCGGGCCTACTACGCGCAGCCGGTCTGGAAGCGGATCGTGGTGATCGCAGCCGGGCCGGCGATGAACCTGCTGCTCGCGTTCGTGCTGCTGCTGGTGTTCTTCGCGGCCATCGGGCCCACCACCGGCTCGCGAACGGTCGGGACCGTCGAGGCGGGCTACCCGGCAGCGGGGGTGCTCGAGCCGGGCGACCGGCTCGTGGCGGTGGACGGCCGGCGCGGGACGCCGGTGGAGCTCTCGAAGCGAATCGCCGGGCACCGGTGCGCGGAGCGGCCGCCCACCCGGCGCTGCCGGGCCGCGCAGCCCGCGAGCGTCACGGTCGAGCGGGACGGGCGCGAGCGCAGCTTCGAGCTCACGCCGATCTACGACCCCGTGGCCGAGCGCACGCGGCTGGGCTTCAGCTACGCGGAGGGCCCGCGGGCCGCGCTCCCGTTCGAAGAGGCGCTCGACGTGACGGCCGACCGCTTCTGGTACATCACCAAGGCGACGCTCGAGCTGCCGGCGCGCCTGGTCGACTCCGAGAAGCGCAAGGAGATCGCCGGGGTGGTCGGCTCCTACGAGGTCACCCGCCAGACGATCCTCAACGACATCGCCGAGGTCATCGGGATCCTCGCGATCATCTCGCTCTCGCTCGCCATCGTGAACCTGTTCCCGTTCCTCCCGCTCGACGGCGGTCACATCTTCTGGGCGATCGTGGAGAAGGTGCGGCGCAAGCCGGTGGCGTTCAGCGTGATGGAGCGCGCCGGCGTGGTGGGCTTCATGCTCGTGATCCTGATTTTCCTGGTCGGCCTCTCGAACGACATCGACAGGCTGAGCGGCGAGGGCTTCCAGGTCCGTTAGCCGGCCCGCATGGGCACGGCCACCGCGGTCGGCGAGTCGCTGGCCTGGCTCCTCGTCGTCGCTCAGGCCAACGCGCCGTCGGGCACGAACCAGCGCTGATCGAGCTCGCCGGCGGCTGCGATGCGCGCGTAGTCCCGGTCGTAGTGCACGAGCGGCACGGCCGCCGACTCCGCGGCAGCGGAGAGCAGCAGATCGGCCGCCTTCACACGCCGATGATCACCTTCGGGCGCGAGCGCCAGCTGGAGCTCCCGTGCTCTGCGCCACAGCCCCTCCGGCATCGGGACCGACTCGAAGGCGGCGAGCCGCGCGGCGAGCTCACGAGCGCGGCTCTCGTTCGCCGCGAGGCGGACCAATTCCAGCACCACGAGCTCGCAGATCAGCACCCTGCCGGTGGCGACCTGCTCGTTGAACCAGCGCGCCAGCCCAGGAAAGCGCCGGTCGCGCGCCCAGGTCCAGACGCCCGTGTCGAACAGCGCCGGCCGCTCGAGCCGGACGGGCTCGGGCGCTGCGCTCACCCGGACCGGCGGCCTTCCTCGACCTCCGCGGGGGTGCCGTCCAGATCTCGGGTCACGTCGAACTCGGCCAGTACGCGCCGGCGGGCCACTTCGCGCAACGCGGCGTTGATCGTCGCGCTCAACCCGGTCGTCCCGAGCTCCGCCCTCGCCGTCTCGAGCGCCTCCTCGTCGACGTCCACGGTGGTGCGTGCCATCCGCATCACAGTAGCGCATCATTCATGTGCTGTGAGGCATCAGGTTGGCCAGGGCCGCGCCGCTACCCTGTCTGTGATGGCTTCCAAGCGCCAGATCCGGGTCGGCGACGTCCCGATCGGCGGCGGCGCGCCCGTCGCCGTGCAGTCGATGACGAAGACCGAGACGGCCGACTTCGAGGCGACCATCCGCCAGATCCACGCGATCGCTGACGCGGGCGGGGACCTCGTGCGCTGCGCCGTGCCGCGCGACGAGGACGTGCGCGCGCTCGCCAGGATCGTCCAGGAGTCGCCGATCCCGGTGATAGCGGACATCCACTTCAACCACACGCTCGCGCTCAAGGCGATCGACGCCGGCGCGCATTGCATCCGCATCAACCCCGGCAACATCGGCGGCTTCGAGAAGGCCGGCGAGGTGGTGGAGAAGGCGCGTGCCGCCGGGGTGCCGATGCGCATCGGGGTGAACTCCGGCTCGCTGCCCAAGCACCTGCACCCGCTCGAGAAGGAGAACCCGGTCGAGGCGCTCGTGGCCGCCGCGATCGAGCACGTGGGGCTGATGGAGCGGCTCGGCTTCGAGGACTTCAAGGTCTCGGTCAAGTCCACGAACGTCCCCAACACGATCGCCTCCAACCGGCTGCTCTCGGAGAAGATCGACAACCCGCTGCACCTCGGCATCACCGAGGCGGGCACGAAGTGGTCGGGTTCGCTCAAGTCCGCGGTCGGGCTCGGCACACTGCTGGCCGACGGGATCGGCGACACGATCCGGATATCGCTCTCCACCTTCCACGCGGAGGAGGAGGTGAAGGTCGCCTGGGAGATCCTCAAGGCGCTGAAGCTGCGCGAGCGCGGCCCGGTGCTGATCGCCTGCCCCACCTGCGGCCGGCTCCAGTTCGACATGGACACGGTGGTGGCGGAGATCGAGGAGCGCCTGCGCGGCTACGACGACCCGATCGAGGTGGCCGTGCTCGGCTGCGCGGTCAACGGCATCGGCGAGGCCTCCAACGCGGACTTCGGGATCACCGGCGCCAAGAACGAGGGCCTCATCTTCGCCCACGGCAAGCCGATCAGGAAGGTGCCGCAGGACGACCTCGTGGACGCGCTCTTCCGTGAGATCGACAAGTCGATCGACAGCGGCAAGGTGCTCGTGGACGAGCACGAGGCCGCCGCCGGCGCCGCCTGGCTCTCCAAGATCGAGGAGGAGAACGCGGGCGAGCTTACCCCGGAGCGGATCGCGGCGATGGAGGCCGCGGCGGTGAGCGAGGACGCGCTCGGGAACGGCGAGGCGCTGCCGATGGCCGGGGCGCCCAAGGCCAAGCGCATCCCGCTCGACGAGGCAGCCTCGCCCACGGCCGGTCGCCGCTTCACACGCGCGTAGACTCGCGCCCCGTGACGCGGCTCTCGCGCTACTTCCTGCCCACCGTCAAGGAGGCGCCCGCGGACGCCGAGGCGGTGTCCCACCGGCTGATCGTCCGGGCCGGCCTCGCGCGCCAGCTGAGCGCCGGGCTGTGGACGTTCCTGCCGGCGGGCTGGCGGGTCCACCGCAAGGTGGAGCAGGTGATCCGCGAGGAGCTCGACGCGATCGGCGCGGGCGAGATGCTCATGCCGGTGCTGCAGCCGGCGGAGCTCTGGAGGCGAAGCGGGCGCTACGAGATCGACGAGCTGTTCAAGCTCCAGGACCGTCGCGGCGCCGAGCTGGTGCTTGCGATGACCCACGAGGAGAACCTGACCTTCCACGTCTCGCGCGAGGTGCGCTCCTACCGCGACCTGCCGAGGCTGCTCTACCATTTCCAGACCAAGGAGCGCGACGAGCCGCGGCCGCGCGCCGGCCTGCTGCGCACGCGCGAGTTCATCATGAAGGACTCCTACTCCTTCGACCGCGACGCCGGGGGCCTCGACGAGTCCTACGGCCTCCACATCAAGGCCTACGACCGGATCTTCGAGCGGGCGGGCCTCGAGTGGTATCGCGTGGAGTCCGACGTCGGGATGATGGGCGGCCTCGGCGCGCACGAGTACATGGCGCCCTGCGCGGCGGGGGAGAACGAGGTGGCGCTCTCGGATGCGGGCTACGCCGCCAACGTCGAGATCGCGAGCGCCACGCCCCAGCGGGTGGACGGACTGCCCGCGCAGGCGCCCGCGCCCGCCCGGGCAGAGACGCCCGGCGCCACCACGATCGACGCCGTGGCCGGCCAGCTCGGCGTGCCGGCCGGCGCGCTGATCAAGGCGATGCCGGTTGTCGTCGAGGGCCGCGGCCCGCGGCTGGCGCTCGTGCGCGGCGACCACCGTCTCAACGAGATCAAGCTCCAGAACGCGCTCGGTGCGCCCTTCCGGTCCGCAGAGGCCGAGGAGGTGCGCCGCGACTTCGGCGCCGAGCCCGGCTTCATCGGCCCGATCGGCACGCGTGTGGACGTGCTCGCGGACGAGGCGCTTCGCGGCCTCGCCGGGCTCGTGACCGGCGCCAACGAGGTGGACGTCCACCTCACCGGCGTTGAGCCCGGCCGCGACTTCCAGCCGCAGTGGGCGGACATCAGGCGCGTGGAGCCCGGCGACACCTGCCCGGGCGGGCGGCCGATCCGCGTGGAGCCTGCGATCGAGGTGGGCAACATCTTCAAGCTCGGCACCCGCTACTCGGAGCCGCTCGGCGCGCGCTACCTCGACGAGCAGGGCGCGGAGCAGCTCATCTGGATGGGCTCCTACGGGATCGGCCCCGCGCGCATCATGGCGGCCGCCATCGAGCAGTTCGCGGACGAGCAGGGAATCTCCTGGCCGCGCGCGATCGCACCCTTCGACGTGGAGCTCGTAACGCTCGGCAAGCAGGGCGAGGAGGCCCGTGAAGTGTCCGAGCGCCTCTACGAGGAGCTTCGCGAGGCCGGTCTCGGGGTGATCTACGACGACCGGTCCAGCAGCGCGGGGGAGAAGTTCGCGGACGCCGAGCTGCTCGGCTGCCCGCTGCGACTCACCGTCGGCAAGCGGAGCGTCGAGGCTGGCGAGCTCGAGGCCCAGGTGCGGCGCGGCCAGGAGAAGCGCACGCTGCCGCTCGAGGGAGCGGGCGCCGCCGCGCTGGAGCTGTGGCAGAGCCTCCCCTGAGGTCCTCGCCCGCGGCCCCCGGCGAGCGCCCGCCGCTCACCTTCCGGCGCCTGGTGGGCCTCGACCGCTCCGGGGGCCCGCCGCCGGGAACACGCAAGGGCGAGGCGCTCCACCCATGGACGATCCCGAACGCGATCGGCTTCGCGCGCCTAGCGCTCGTGCCCCTGTTCCTGGTGGTCGCGCTCGGCTCCGACGACGGCCGCTCGGGCCTGGCGTTCGCCCTCTTCTGCGTGATCGCCTGGAGCGACTACCTCGACGGCATGGCCGCCAGGGTCACCGGTCAGTACAGCCGGCTCGGTGCGCTGCTCGACCCGCTCACCGACCGCCTGCTCGTGCTGGCCGGGGCGATCGTGTGCTGGGAGTTCGAACTGCTGCCGCGCTGGGCGCTCGCCGTGCTCGCCGCGCGCGAGGCGCTGATGCTGCTGCTCACCCAGCTCGCGCTGCGCAGGGGCGTCGACCTGAACGTGAACATGCTCGGCCGCTGGGCGGTCTGGCCGGTTATGGGCGCGCTCGCAACGGCGCTCGTGCTCGAGAGCCCGGTGGCCGAGCTGCTGCTCTACCTCGGGCTCGCGATGACGCTTGGGGCCACGGCCTCGTACCTGCAAGATGGCCTGCGGGCGACCCGGGAAGGCTCAACCTCTACTTGAGCACTCGGCTATAGTCGCTCCTCCCTCCCCGAAAGGACCGCATGGACACGTTTCCCGATCTCGGCGCCCTCTCCGACGAGGAGCTCAAGGAGCTCATCCAACAGCTCAGCGAGGAGGAGCAGGAGATCTCCTACCGTCGCCGGATCCTGCACGGAAAGATCGACATCCTCCGGGCCGAGCTCGTGAACCGGCTGCGCAAGAAGCACGAGGAAGGCGAGTCGGTGATCTCCGGCGCCGACGTGGAGCAGCTCACGAACATCCTCGCCGGCAAGGGCATCCCGGCGGACAACGACGTCGAGTAGGAGCGCCGCCGTGCACTGTCCCGAGTGCGGCTTCGCGAACGCCGACGGCGCGAACTATTGCCAGAAGTGCGGCGCCTTCCTGGGCGAGGCCAAGGAGGGCGCGGGAGACACCACCGAGGTCTACCAGGTGGACGAGACCGGCGAGTTGCGCCCGGTCGATCTCGAGCAGGTGACCCACGAGGGCGCCACGCTCGTGATCCGCTCCGGCGGGGGCCGCTCGGGGGAGGCGTTCAACATCGGCGGTGAGCGCATGACGATCGGGCGCAGCCCCGACGCCGAGATCTTCCTCGACGACGTGACCGTGTCGCGCAACCACGCGCTGCTCGTGCGCCGGCGCGACGGCCTCTACGTCGACGATCTCGGCTCGCTCAACGGCACCTACGTGAACCGCCGCCGGATCGAGTCCCATCGCCTCCAGAACGGCGATGAGCTGCAGGTCGGCAAGTACAAGCTGACCTACCTGGACGAGCGGTGAGCTGCGAGCGCCGAGAGGGGAGCCGGCCGTGAGCACCGAGATCGAGGAGGGGGCGCCTCCGCGCAAGGACAAGGCGCTCACGATCGGGGCCGTCTGCAAGGCGCTCGAGCGCGAGTTCCCGGAGATCTCGATCTCGAAGATCCGCTACCTGGAGGACCAGAAGCTGCTCGCGCCGAGGCGCACGCCCGGCGGCTACCGCCTCTACAACCAGGCGGACGTGGACCGCCTGCGCACGATCCTGCGCCTGCAGCGGGACGAGTTCCTGCCCCTGCGAGTGATCCGCCAGGAGCTCGCCGCCGGGCGCGCGGACGCCGAGCCTGCGGCGGGCGAGCATCCCAGCGGGGCCGATCCGCGCGCGCTGCGGCGCTCGACGTTCGCGCTGCGCGGCCCGGGCTCGCTCTACGGCATCGACGACGTGCTCGACGACACCGGGGCCGACCGTGCGCTCGTCAAGGAGCTCGAGGACTTCGGCGTCATCAAGGGCGAGCGCCACGACGGCGAGACGATGTACGACGAGACCGAGCGCGAGATCGTGCGCGCCGTGACCGAGCTCAAGCGCTTCGGCGTGGGCGGGCGCAACCTGCGCGTGTTTCGCACCTCCGCCGACCGCGAGGCGGCCCTGCTCGAGCAGATCCTCGCGCCCGCGCTGCGCTCTCGCAACCCCGAGCGACGCAAGGAGGCCGTGGAGGCGCTCGAGAACCTCGCCGCGATCGCGTCCCACCTCAAGCATCTCCTGCTGATCCGGGACCTGCGCAAGCTCGCCCGCTGATGCGCCGCCGCGGGTGATCGTGCGGCGCGAAGCGACCCTGCCGGCGACTCCCGACGAGATCTGGAGGGTGATCAGCGACCCCGCTCGGCTGCCGGCATGGTGGCCCGGGGTGGCGCGCGTGGAGGAGGCGGACGCCCGGGCCTGGACCAAGGTGTTCAGCTCGCCTCAGGGCAAGACCGTGCGCGCGGACTACACGCTCGTCGAGTCCGAGCCGACCACGCGCGTGGTCTGGCGCCAGGAGGTGGAGGAGTCGCCATTCGAGCGGATCCTCGCGTCGGCCACCACCGAGATCGTGCTCGGCGCAGGCGACGGCGGCACCAGGGTCACGATCGAGCTCGATCAGCGCCCCCGCGGGTGGGCGCGCTTCGCGCCCATGCAGTTCAGGGCGGCGGGCGCGCGACAGGTGCAGGGAGCGCTCGACGGCCTGGCGGCGCTGTTCGGCGTGGGGGAGCCCGCCTGATGCGCTGGTGGGGGTGGGGCGAGGACGGCCACGAGGTCGGACTGCCGGCGGCGGCTGAGGGGCTGCTGCGAGACGAGCTCGGCGCGGACCCCGCCGCGCGCACGCCGGCCGTGTCGCTCGAGCAGGTCGAGCTGCCCGAGCCGGCGCTGCCCGCCGGGCTGCGCGAGCGCCTGGCCGGCCTGGGCGGCGGGCCCGAGCGCGTGCGCGAGGACCGCGAGGCCCGCGTTGCACACGCCCGTGGGCGCTCCTACCCGGACCTCGTGCGGTTGCGCTCCGGTGACGCCTCGAGCGCCCCCGACGCCGTGGTGCGGCCGGCGTCCGCCGAGTGCCTGGCGCCGCTCCTGGCCGCCTGCGCCGAGTCGCGGGTGGCGGTGGTGCCCTTTGGCGGGGGGACCAGCGTCGTGGGCGGGGTGGAGCCGGTACGCGACGGCTTCGCCGCCGCGATCTCGCTCGACCTGAGGAGCCTCGACCGCGTGATCGCCATCGACGCCGCGTCGCTCACAGCCACGCTCGAGGCCGGCCTGCTCGGGCCGGAGGCGGAGCGCCAGCTCGCCGCCGAGGGGCTCACGCTCGGGCACTTCCCGCAGTCCTTCGAGTACTCGACCGTGGGCGGCTGGGTGGCCACGCGCTCGGCCGGGCAGGCCTCGAGCGGATACGGGCGCATCGACGAGCTGGTGGATTCGCTCCGGCTGGTCTCGCCCTCCGGCAACCTGGGCACGCGCACGGTGCCGGCGTCGGCGGCCGGACCGGACCTGCGCGAGCTGGTGATGGGGTCCGAGGGGGTGCTCGGGGTGGTCTCGCAGGCGACGCTGCGGGTGCGCCCCGCGCCGGCGCTGCGTCGCTACGAGGGCTGGTCGTTCCCCAGTTTTGCCGAGGGCTGTGAGGCCTTCCGGGCGATGGAGCAGGCCGGGGCCTCGCCGCACGTGGCCCGGCTCTCCGACGAGGAGGAGACACGTCTCTCGCTCGCCATGGACGACGGTGGCGGCCGCGCGCAGCAGATCGCCCGCCGCTACCTGCGCCTGCGCGGCCACGAGCACGGCTGCCTCGCGGTGCTGGGCTACGAGGGCGACGAGGACGAGCTGGAGCGCTGCCGCGTGCAGGCCGCCGCGCAGCTGCGCGCCGGGGGCGGGGTCGCGCTCGGAAGGGGGCCGGGGGAGAGGTGGAGTCGCGGCCGCTACGCAGGGCCCTACCTGCGCGACGCGCTGCTGGGCAGGGGCCTGCTCGTGGACACGCTCGAGACCGCCACCGGCTGGAGCAATCTCGACGCGCTCTACCGAGCGGTGTCCGGCGCCCTGCGCTCGACGCTCGCGGGCCGCGGGGCGCCCGCGCTCGTTACGTGTCATTTGTCCCACCTCTACCCGTCCGGCAGCTCGCTCTACTTCACGTTCCTGGCCCGCCGCGAGGAGGACGCGCTCGAGCAGTGGGGCGCGGCCAAGACCGCCGCCAGCGAGGCGATCATGGCGGCCGGAGGCACGATCACCCACCACCACGCCGTCGGGCGCGACCACGCGCCCTGGATGCGCGCCGAGGTGGGCGAGCTCGGGCTCGAGTTGATCAGGGCGGCGAAGCAGCGCCTCGACCCGGCCGGGATCATGAATCCCGGCAAGCTGCTTCCGACCTAGCCGCGCGGCGGGGTGAGCACCGTCTGCCCGAGCACCACCGCCTTGTCGCCGCGGGGGGTTGCCTCGCGCAGCTCCGGCGCCGGGCCGCGCAAGACGGAGTCGCCCGAGTGCGCCCTCGCGCGGTCGATCGGCTCGCGCGAGACGTCGATGAAGCGGTACTTCGAGAAGTCCTTCGGCAGCACGCCCACAGCCTGGTACTGGCCCTGCGCGTCCGTGACCTGGGCGCCGAGCGACCTGGCGTCGCCCTGGCTGTTGTAGAGCCAGACCTCATAGGCGTGGCGCTGCCCGCTCGTCGGGAGGTTCGAGGCCCGCACGAGCAGGCTGCGCCGGCCGCTCTGCTCGGCCACGATCGCGATCCCGGCGGCGCTCCCGCTGTTCGCGCGACCGCCGCCGGCCGACGCGGACCGGCTGCCCTCGCCGGCAGTCGAGCCCGCGGCTGCGCTGGGCTCCTCGTCGTCGCCGCTCAGCAAGCCCAGCGGCCAGACGAGCACGCCCACGAGCAGCAGCCCAGCGATGCCCGCGGCGAGCGCGAGCAGACGCCGGCGCCCGGCTACTGCTGCGTAGTCGCGCGCCCGGGCGGCGCCCGGGGCGGAGGATGGCGCGGCCGGGCCCGTCCGCCTCCGCGTTCCTCGCTCACCGTCGGGGATCGCCGGCATCGAGCCGTTCGGATACAGCTGCTCGAGCGAGTCGAGCAGCGAGCGGGCCCAGGAGCGGGCCGCCTCGGAGCGGCGCAGGTGGCCCCTGGTGGCGGTGGCCTCGGGACCGGCCTGCTGGCCGAGCACGTAGTCGGCGAGCTGGCCGCGCCAGTCCTGCTCGACTCCGCGCGCGCTCAGCGGCGCCAGCTCCACCAGCGCGTCGCGGGCGAGCTCGCGCACCCGCGTTTCGGGCATGCCGAGCATCTCGGCGAGCTCGTCGTAGGACCTGCCGCGCTGCAGGACGAGCTCGACGATCGCCCGCTGCTCCGCGGAGAGCTGATCGAAGGTGGCCATGTGAAATCCCCTGCGCAGACGGCCGCCAAGGGCCCCTCGAACTGTAGTGTGCCCGCCCTCATGGAACCCCAGGCCACGGCCTTCCCGGCACCCGGGACGCTCGACGATGTGCTCGGCTTCGAGCTCATCGAGGCGAGCGCCGAGGGCTGCCGAGGGAGGTTCGCGGTCGAGCGGCGGGTGCAGCAGCCGTTCGGGCTCGTCCACGGCGGCGCCTACGCCGCGCTGGCGGAGTCCCTGGCCTCCCTCACCACCCACATCGCGGTGGCGCCCGCGGGCGAGATCGCCGTCGGGCAATCCAACAACACCACCTACCTGCGCCCGGCCGTGGAGGGCACCGTGCACGCCGAGGGGCAGCCGCTCCACCGCGGCCGCACGAGCTGGGTCTGGGACGTGCGCTTCACGGATGACGAGGAGCGCCTCTGCGCGATCAGCCGCGTGACGATCGCGGTCCGGCCTCGGCCCGGCGGCGGGTCCTCCGGCAGGTAGGCCGGGCTCGCCGGCACTTCGTTCTAGACCTCTACGCGGGCGACCGTCGACACGTACCGGTTGGTGATGGGCAGCCGCCGGTCGCGGCCGAAAGCCTTTGTGGAGATCTTGATGCCCGGGGGCGCCTGGCGGCGCTTGTACTCGGCGCGGTCGACCATCCGGATCACGCGCTCCACCTCGCTCGCGGGCAGGCCGCGGTGCACCAGCTCGGCGGCGTCGAGGTCCTCCTCGATGTAGCCCTCCAGGATGCGGTCCAGCACCTCGTAGGGTGGGAGCGAGTCCTCGTCGCGCTGGTCCGCGCGCAGCTCCGCGGACGGCGGGCGCTCGAGCACCGATTCGGGCACGAGCTCCCGCCCCTCGGCCGCGTTTCGCGAGCGGGTGAGCCTATACACCCAGCCCTTGTAGACGTCCTTCAGCACGGCGAACCCGCCCGCCATGTCGCCGTAGAGCGTGGCGTAGCCCACCGACAGCTCGGACTTGTTGCCCGTGGTGAGCACGAGCCAGCCGAACTTGTTCGAGAGCGCCATCGCCACGTTGCCGCGGATGCGCGCCTGGACGTTCTCCTCGGCGATGTCGGGCTCGCGGCCCGCGAAGGCCTCGCTCAGCATCTCGTCGTACGCCCGCATGGCGTCCGCGATCGGGATCTCGCGGAAGTCCACGCCGAGATTGCGAGCGATGGCGGCGGCGTCCGCGCGCGTGGCCTCGCTCGAGTAGGGGGACGGCATCGAGACGCAGGTGACCCGCTCCGGACCGAGCGCGTCCGTGGCCACGAGCGCCACGAGCGCGGAGTCGATTCCGCCCGACAGCGCCACTAGCACGCGCTCGAAGCCGTTCTTCTCGACGTAGTCGCGCAGCCCGGTGCGAAGCGCGGCATAGACCTCGGCCTCGGGCTCGAGCGGCGTGGCGAGCTCGCCCGTGACCTCCTCCGGAGGCGCTGCCTCCACGCTCACGCTCGCCAGCGTGAACACCGGTGGCTCGGCGACCCGCGTGGCTCGCCGCTGGCGGCGGACGTTGGCGCGGTGGCGGGTATCGCGCAAGCGCGCGGCCGTGACCTGGCGCGGATCGATGTTGCAGAACCCGAGCGACTCCTCGAACTGCGGGCAGCGGGCGAGCACGCGCCCGTCCTGGTCCACCGCGAGGCTGTGGCCGTCGAACACGAGCTCGTCCTGGCCGCCCACGGTGTTCACGAACACGATCGCCGACAGGTAGTCAACGGCACGCTGAGTGAGCATGCGCTCGCGTCGGGATCCGTAGCCGGCCCGGTAGGGCGAGGCCGACAGGTTGACGAGCACCTGCGCGCCGCCGAGCGCCTCCGTCATCGCCGGCGGGCCCGGCTCCCAGATGTCCTCGCAGATCGTGATCCCGATCGGCACGCCGTTCAGCTCGAAGATCGCGGCCTCGGCGCCGGATTGGAAGTAGCGCTGCTCGTCGAACACGCCGTAGTTAGGCAGGTACATCTTGCGGTAGACGGCGGCGATCTCGCCGTCGGCGAGCACGGCGGCGGAGTTGTAGACGTCCTCGGCGCGCTCCGGCCAGCCCACCACCGCCACGATCTCGCGCGTCTGCGCCGCCAGCTCGTGCAGCGCGGCCTCCGCGGCATCGAGGAAGCCCGTCTTCAGCAGCAGGTCCTCGGGCGGGTAGCCGGTGAGCGCCAGCTCGGGGAACACCACCAGCGCCGCGCCGCCCGCGTGGGCCGCGCTCGTCTGCTCGGCGATCTTGCGGGCGTTGCCGTCGATGTCTCCCACCGTGGCGTCGACCTGGGCGAGCGCGACCCTCAGCAAGTCGTGGGGCATGCGTCCATTATCGCGGGTGGTCCTCAGCAGCCGAGCGTGAGGTCGAGGTAGCGGCTCGGCCGCACGCGGTGCTCGAAGTGCCACCACTCGCGCCAGTAGCCGGCGAACCCGAAGCGCTTCATTGTCCTGGCCAGCGTCAGGCGGTTGCGCAGCACCTGTCCGCTCGCGCTGAGTGTGTGGGCCTGTGGGCCGAGCGAGTCGTAGCCGGAACCCATCCGCAGGCGCCGCCCATCGCTCGCTCGGACCAGCGTCAGGTCCACGGCCGCGCCGGTGTTGTGGCGGCTGCGGCGGGCGATGTAGGTGCCCACGAGGTCCGCGCGCCCGATGGCGAGCGCCCAGCGCACGAGCGCCGCCGATGCGCGCGCGGGGCGGTAGGCGTCGAGGATCGAGAGGCCGAGCCCGCGCCGGCGCAGGCTGCGCTGTACCCGCCCGAGGCTGCGCGCAGCGGGCTCGTGCAGGAGCGCCCAGTTGGCGCAGTAGCCGGGCAGCCGGGCGCCGGTGAGGTTGCGCCTGGTTCGGTAGACGAGCTCGACCGCTATGCCCGGCGCAAAGCGGTGGACGTCCACCAGGCCCGCGCGGCGGTGCGCCTCGGTCCCTGCCTCGTCGGGCACGGCGCGCGAGCCGGCCGCAGCGGGCGCCGGACCGGCCTCCGCGCGCGGCCGGAAGATGCGCTTCGCCACGCCGCGGAGCGTCTCGGTGCCGTACTCGTGGGAGGGATTGGCGTCAGTTAGGAGCGCCATCGAGAAGCGGGTGCCGCCGGCCTCGAACAGCGCGACCTCGTGAACGAGCCGTCCCGCGGCCGTGCGGCGCCAGCCACCCTTCATGAAGGTGCGAAAGCCGGCCGTGCGCGCGAAGCGGGAGAAGCCCCAGCGCTGCCGGGGCACGATCGAGGACAGCAGGGCGCGCGCGTACGCGCGGGAGCGCCGCGGCACGAGCCTGTCGATGCGCAGGAACAGGCGCGCCTGGTCGAGCGCGTTGATGCTCGCGTTCGCCCAGTACCCGGCCACCGAGAAGCGGCGCATCCCCGCCCGCCGCGCCAGCCGGTACAGGGCGGCATCTCCAAGGCGGCGGTAGATTGCGTCGGCCCGGTCATTGTCGGAGGCGGTGACCATCGGCCCGAGCAGGGAGCGCTCCTCCGCGCTCGGCAGCCGCTCCCCGATCTTGCGCAGGTAGGCCACGAGCAGCATCGCCTTGACCACGCTCGCGGACACGTACACCCGCCGCGGCACGAGACCGTGCGGCCGTCCGTGAGAGTCGATGAGCGCCCAGGACAGCACACCGGCCCGGTCCCGCAGGTAGCTGCGCACGGCCCGCAAGCGCGCCACGCCGGGGAACGCCGGCGCCTGCTCTTTCATGGCGGCGGGGACGGCCGGGAAGGCGACGCCCAGCGTCCCGCCCGCCTGCGCAGGCGGAGCGGCCGCCGTCAGGGCGACGATCAGCCCGACCGTGAGAACCGCGCAGCGCACGCCACCGGGGATCGTCTCACGCGGGAGGGCCGTCCGTATCGACGCTCGCTCAGTGCCCCCAGCCCTCCGCCATCTCGTGGCGGACGGTGTCCTCGCCGGTTTCGCCGGTGCGGATGCGGATCGCCTGCTCGACGCCGTAGACGAACACGCGCCCGTCGCCGACCTCGCCGGTGTACGCCCCGCTGACGATCGCCTCGATCGCCTGCTCGGATATGCCGTCCGGCACCACCGACTCGACCTTGATCTTGGGCAGCAACGAGATGTTCGCGCTGGTGCCGCGGTACTGCTCGGTGTAGCCCTTCTGGCGCCCGCAGCCGACCACGTCGGTCACGGTCAGGCCGGACACCCCGAGCTCGTCGAGCGAGTCCTGGACCTCCTGCAGGCGCTCCGGCCTGATGATCGCCTCGATCTTCTTCATCTGGTCACCCCTCCTGGGCCCGTGCGGTGAGCGGCAACGCCAGGGCGCCCGCTCGCGCCCCCGGCGTGTTCGGTGGGTGGTACTCGGATCCCGGCACCGGCATGAACTGCTCTGGGTAGCCCCACATGCCGTGCTCCACTATGTCGAGGCCACGACGCTCGTCGTCCACGCCCACGCGCAGCCCGTATGTGGACTTGATCAGGTAGAAGACTGCGAGGGACAAGGCGAATACCGAGAGGAAGGCCGCCGTGACGCCGAGCGCCTGTACGCCGAGCTGCTCGAAAGAGCCCGTGTAGAACAGCCCGCCCTCTCCGATGGCGTTGTACTCGGCGAGCCGCGGCGCCGTGAACAGCCCGCACGCGAGCGTGCCCCAGACGCCCGCCACGCCGTGCGCCGAGAGGGCGCCGATCGGGTCGTCGACGAGCCGCTCGATCGCGATGATGCTGCGCACCACGAGCACACCCGCCACGACGCCGATCGGCACGGCGGCCCAGTACTCGACGTACCCCGACGGCGCCGTGATCCCCACGAGCCCGGCGATCACGCCGTTGCCGGTCATGCCGATGTCGAACGTCCTCGTCAAGCTGTAGCTCATCGCCATGGCGCCGAGCACCCCGCCCGCGGCGCCGATCACGGTCACGATCGCCACCTCGGCGAAGCGCCCGTCCGCCACGCTCAGCGTCGATCCCGCGTTGAAGCCGAACCAGCCCACGAACAAGATCACCACGCCCAGCCCCATGAGCGGCATCGAGTGGCCGGGGATCACGTTCGGAGTGCCGTCCTTGCCGAACTTGCCCTGGCGCGGGCCGAGCAGCAGCAGCGCCGCCAGCGCGCCCGTGGCGCCGATCAGGTGGATCACGGTGGAGCCGGCGAAGTCCTGCATGCCGAAGCTCGCCTGCAGCCAGCCGCCGCCGAAGATCCAGTGGCTGATCACGGGGTAGATCAGGGAGCTGAAGACCACCGCGTAGATCAGGTACGCGCCGAACTTGATCCGCTCGAGCGTGGTCCCCCACACGATCGCCAGCGACACCGCGCAGAACGCCAGCTGGAAGAAGAACTTGGCCGGGACCGCCGCTGTCGAGAACTCCATCGCCGGGAACGCGCCCTGCTCGATCGTGCCGAGGAATGTGCCCTCGGTGCCGGCGAACCAGCCGGTTCCCCCGAACGCGAGCGCGAAGCCGACCGCCCAGTAGCAGAGGGCGGCTATCGACAGGTTCGCGATCACCTTCGCCACCACCGTGCCGGCGTTCTTCATGCGCGAGAAGCCGACCTCGAGCAGCAGGAAGCCCGCCTGCATGAAGAAGACGAGGACGCCGGCGACGACGACCCAGAGGGTGTCGATCCGGGAGAGGGCGTCGTTGAGCGTGGGTTCCATGCCCTGCATGCTCGAACGCACGCTCCTGAGCGTCATTCGACCGCTGTACAGGATTTGGGGCGAGGCGTTGTACGCGCGGCTATGAGGCGCCGTGGTTGCCCACGGCGCCGAGCGCCACCACGCGAGCCCCGATGCAGTTCGCCAGCTTGCGGGGGTCCACGGAGAACAGGCTGTGCGGGTCGCCGGCGGCGGCCCAGACGCGCTCGTGCTCGAGCAGCGTCTCGTCGAACAGCACCGGGAGGTCGTGACCGAAGGGCGGGACACCGCCGATCGCGAAGCCGGTGGCGGCGCGGACCTCTTCCGCTGCGGCCTGGCGGACCTCGGCCACGTCGAGGGCGTCGGCGAGCTTGTCGAGGTCGATCCGGTGGCGGCCGGAGGCCACGCACACCACCGGGTCGCCGTCTGCGACGAACACGATCGACTTCGCGATCTCCGACTCCGCGCAGCCCACCGCGGCGGCCGCGTCCTTCACGGTCCGCGTGGAGGCGTCGAGCCGCGTCGGCCGTACCTCGAGCCCGAGCTCGCGGGCGCACTCGGCCAGCCGGTCCCTCACGCTCGCACGCCCTCGCGCTCCCGGGCGGGCTCGCCCGGCGCGCGCGGCTCCAACCCGGCGGCCGCCGCGATCTCCGCGAGCGAGGCCTCCAGGTCGGCGGCGAAGTCGTCCAGGTCCCACATCGTGCCGAAGTCGCCCACCAGGCCGAAGTTGATCCTGCCCGCGTAGGAGAGCAGCGCCACCCCGAGCGCCTGGTTCTCCGCGAGCGGCACCATCGGGAAGGGGTCGAGCAGGCGGCGCCCGGCCAGATAGAGCGGGTTCAGATGCGGGTCATCGACCCACTTCGGGCGGCCCTGGGCGAGCGGCACGAACGCCAGCCGCTGGCGGTAGCGCGGCACCAGCCCGAGCCGGCGCTCGATCTGCTCGAGCATGTGGTCGTAGGGCGGGGGAGGGCCCTCGAACAGCATCACGGACGCCACGTGCATATGGGCGCAGCCGTCCTCGAGGTGCAGGAAGGATGCGTCGAGTCCGGTCAGGCGATCCGAGGACACGCAGTCACCGTACCGCAGGCCACTAGAGCGCGAGCGAGAGCTGCGCTTCGCCCCCGGAGCGGTCCATCTGGCCCTCCTCGTCCAGGCCCGCGACACGTACACCGAGGAGGCGGACGGGCCTGCGTGGATCCAGCTTCCGGAGCAGCTCGAGCGCCACCGCGAGCACCGTCTCGAGGTCGTTCACGGGCGCTCCGAGGCTGCGCGCCCGGGTCACGGTCGAGAAGTCCGCGAAACGCACCTTGATGCCGATCGTGCGCCCGCGCGCGCCCTGGCCGCCAAGCGTGCGGCAGAGCTCCCGGGCGAGCCGCTCGAGCACCGGCTCGAGCTCCGCCAGGCCGTGCAGGTCGCGGTCGAAGGTGGTCTCACGCGACTCGGACTTGGCCGCCCGCACCGTCTCGACCAGCCGCTCGTCCTCGAAGCGCGCGAGCGCCCCGAGCTGGCGCCCGAGGCGCGGGCCGAACCATCCCGCCAGGCGCTCGTCGGAGGTCGCGCCGAGTGCCCCCAGCGTGGCGATCCCGAGCGCCTCGAGCCGCTCGGCCGTCTTCGGCCCGATGCCCGGCACGAGGCGCGGCGAGGCGCCGGCAAAGCGCTCGCGGGCCCCGGCGGCGCTCAGCTCCACGAAGCCGTCGGGCTTCTCGGCGTCGCTCGCCACCTTCGCCACGAGCTTCGAAGGCCCGATCCCGACCGAGCAGGTCAGGCCCGTCTGCGAGCGCACGGCCTCCTTGACGCGACGCGCGGCCGCCCGGTAGCGCTCGATGCCCGTGAGGTCGAGGTAGGCCTCGTCGAGGCCGACCTGCTCCACCCGCTCCACATGCGCCCGCAGCACGGCGTGCAGCTCGCGCGAGCGCGCCCGGTAGAGCTCGAAGTCGGGCGGGAGGAAGACGGCGCCCGGGCACAGCCTGCGCGCGCGCTCGGCCGGCGTGGCCGAGAAGACGCCGAACCGGCGGGCCTCGTAGCTGGCGGTGGTGACGACCGCCCGCGGCCCGCTGCCCGCCACCACGACCGGCTTGCCAACGAGGTCGGGCCGCCGCTGCAGCTCGACGCTCACGTAAAAAGCGTCCATGTCGAGGTGGGCGTAGACGCGGGGCTCGCCGGTCAGGCTCACAGGCTGAGGGTACGCGGGGGGCCCGACGCTCTCGAGGTGGAGGGCTGCGCTCTTGGGACCGGAATGCCCGCGAGGCGCAGTCCGTCCTCACGCCCCCTTACGTTCATGACCACACGGTCTGCGGAAGCGAGGGGCCCGGTGAGCCGTTCCTTCGGGGTGGCCGAGTCGCCGTATCGGAGCCAGAGCTTCGACCACCTTATGGATCCTCCTAGAAGGCAGACCGGCTACGTGAGACACCCAGCCGAAATCGCCCCGGAATGCCCGGGCTGTGGTCGTCTCGCACCGGAACCCACTGCGGACGAGGCGGACCGGTGGCACGTGCGTACGCCGGGTGACGCCGCGTTGCGTGACGAGGTCGGGGTGGTGGTCCTCTGTCCCGGCTGCGCTTCGTCTCCGATGACGCGAATGCACGTGGAAGACGAGGTGGTCCGAGGAAGCCTGCAAGCCCACCTGACCGGCGATTCAGTCGTGTTCCCGCGGGGGGAGACGAAGACGCTCGCGGACTGCACAGCGGACGAGGTGGAATGGCTTGCCGCCGACGCCCTGCGCCGCGTCCAGCAGGCCGCGGCCTGGGAGCGCTGGGTGGAGTCGCACGGCTGAGCGCACCTGCGAGGCCCGCCCGCGGCGCGTCTCGTGGCGGGGATGAGCTGGCTCCGCAACGCGCTGGGACGCGAGCGCCCGATGTAGCCACCGTCCGACGTTCGGGCACCGGGCGAAAAGAGCCAACCGACGCCCGGAGGGAAGGGACGCCATGGCCTCCAGCCAGCAGATCATCCGGACCAAGGAGCACGAGGTCGAGCAGTACAAGGAGGCCGCCGCAGCCGCTCTGGAACAGCTCCAGTGGTGCGTGAACTACCTCTACGGGACCCGCAAGCAGCAGATAGCCCGGGCCCTGGAGAGCAACCACGACACGATCGTCGAGCAGGCCGGGCTGCGGGCCTAGCTCCGCTCGACCTTCGCGTAGGCCGGCTCATCCCGCGCGAGGACGCGGCACCGCGATCAGGATCCGGATGAAGAGGAGCGCGCTCGCGACTTCTGCCGGCCGCCATCGTCGTCCCCGCCGAAGAGGGACTCCTTCGCCCCCTCGAGCACGCCCTTCGTCTTCGACTTCGAGCCGCCCGACGTCATCGACTCCATCAGCTCGGGCAAGCCTTGCGAATCGTCGCTCTCGGCGATGTTCACCCGGCCGACGGCCTCTGCGAACCGCAGGTACGTGTCCACGCTGGCGATCACGATGCGGGCGTCGATCGTGAGCAGCTCGATGCCGATCAATGACACCCGCACATAGGCGTCGATCACGAGGCCCTTGTCCAGGATCACGTCGATCACGTCGGCCAGACCGCTCGGACGTGGGCGCTCGAGATAGCCCCCCTGCGACTGTGCTATTCCCATTTCGCTCTTGCCTCCGTGCCTCAGTCGGGTGTGGGTGGGGGCCGATCGGGCCAGCGGCGCGATGGCCGGCCCCCTGCCCGCCACGCGGACGAATGCCCGGGCACACCTCGCCCAAACCTGCGACCCGCCTGCAGACGAGCCAAGTGCGACGCCGGTCGAAGACTGGTCGTCTCACTCGGGGCGGACGCTCGACGGATCTCCGACGCGCACGAGAAATTTCGCGCCCACGGCGCTCGTTGGTCACAGGAGTCGTCCTATGCCGCGCCACCCCGCCATGAATCTCACTGCCGATGAGGCTGCCTGTATCGCCGAGGCCGCAGTGGTCGACGCCGCAGAGCTGATGGAAGCCGCCTGCGGGGCGTCGCCGCAGGAGCTCGTCGAGTGCTACGAGGCGCTGGCGCCGCTGGTCGAGCTGATTCGGCAGACGGAGATGCTCAGGGTCACGCGCCTCGAGATCCTGCAGGAGGTGGCCGCGCGCGTCAGGGACGGCGCGCTGGCCAACGCGCGCTTCGAGAACGACATGCTCGTGCGGCTGCGAGCCGGCGACGAGACTGCGCTGCTCCGAGACGCGACGCTGGAGGAGTCGGAGTGGCGCACCCGCGGCCAGCTTGATCGGTATCTCGAGCAGTTCACTCACGCGGACGGGGTTCTGCGCCGGCTCACGGACGGGGGCTTGCCGGGCAGCGCCGGGTAGACGCCTCTCAGGCGCCTTCAGGGAAGGAGACCCGACCGTCGTTGCGACGAAGCGACGGAGATGAGGCGCCCCCGCGCCCGCGATCGCAGCGCGGGCCCGGCTACACCGCCTGGTGGATGGGGCGAACCAGGATCTCCGCTACGTCCACGTGCGGCGGCTGGGTCATGGCGTAGAGCACCGCGCGTGCGATGTCGTCCGCCTCCAGCGCGTTCGAGACGCGGTTCTCGAAGAACGGCGTGTCCACCATCCCGGGCTCGATCAGAGTGACCTTGATGTCGGAGTCCGAAAGCTCCTGGCGCAGCGCCTCGCCCATCGCCGTGACCGCGTGCTTCGTGCACGAGTAGAGCGACCCGGGCAGCACGCGCCGGCCCGCGATCGAGCTCGTGATGATCACGTGGCCGCGGTTCTCGCGCCGGAAGTGCGGGAGCGAGGCGCGGATCGACAGCGCCGCGCCGTAGACGTTCGTGTCGATCATCGAGCGCCAGTGCTCGACCGTCTCCTCGAGGAAGCCGCGCTTTGCGCCGAAGCCCGCGTTGGCGAAGTACGCGTCCATCCGCCCGAAGGCCTCGAGCGTGCCGGCGACGAGCGCCTGCTGGTCCTCCCAGCTCGTCACGTCGCACCGCACGGCGATCGCCCTCTCCGGACCGCCGAGCTCCTCCGCGAGCGCCTCGAGCTTGTCCTGCGAGCGTGCGGCGAGCGCCACGCGGTGCCCGAACTCGACGGCGCGCCGGGCGGTGGCGGCGCCGATGCCCGTGCTGGCGCCCGTGATCACGAGAACTGGATCGTCGGCCATGCCGCAGGTTCTAGCAATAGCCTTGCCGCGACCGTGGCCCACGTCGATCCCACCGCGGCCCGCTTTCAGGCGGTGCCGTCCGAGGCCGGGCACCATGAGAGCCTCTACATAAAGCTCTGCCATCCCTCGGAGCCGCTCGGCGCCTGGATCCGCTACACGGTTCACAAGCCGCCGAACGCGCCGCCCGCGGGCTCACTCTGGTTCACGCTGTTCGAGCCCGGCGGCCCGAGCGTGGCCAAGCTGACGCTGCCCGCACCCCGCTCCGAGCCGCCTGACTGGCTGAGCGTGGGGGAGGCCCGAATCGGGCCCGGCGTCGCGACCGGGTCGATCGGCGCCGAGCTCTCGTGGGAGCTCGGATTCGAGAGCGCGGAGCCGGCCCTCCTCCACCTGCCGCGCGCCTGGATGTACACCGCGCCGCTCCCGCGCACCAAGCTGCTCTCGCTCGCGCCCGCGGCACGCTTCCACGGACGGCTCACGGTGGACGGCCGCGGGCTCGACGTGGACGGCTGGCGCGGCATGGTCGGCCACAACTGGGGCGCCGAGCACGCGGAGCGCTGGATCTGGCTCCACGGCCTGACCGAGGACGGGGACTGGCTCGACGTCGCCGTCGCCAGGCTCAAGCTCGGGCTCGTGACCACGCCCTGGCTTGCGCACGGCGCCCTCAGCCTGGCCGGCGAGCGCCACTCGCTCGGCGGCCCGGGCCGCAAGGTCGAGATGGACGAGTCGCCCTCGAGCTGCGCGTTCATGCTCACCGGGAACGGCATGCGCGTGCGCGGCAGCGTGTCCGCCCCGCGCGAGCGCTTCGTGGGATGGAGATACGCCGGCCCAAACGGCTCGGAGCACGACGTCGTGAACTGCTCGATCGCCGACATGCGCCTCGCCGTGGAGCGCACGAGCGGGGGCAGGAGCTGGGAGCTGAACGTGCGCGGAGCCGCTGCCTACGAGCTCGGCATGCGCGAGCGCGACCACGGCGTGCCGATCCAGCCCTTCCCGGACGGATGAAGGCGGCCGCCGAGGTCGTCGTGGAGAGGCCGCTCGAGGCGGTCTGGCTGTGGGCCTCGGATCCGCGCAACTGGGAGAACTGGCTCGACGGCGTCTCCGACGTGCGGCTGCGCGGGCGCCTCGAGCAGGGCGCGCGGCTCACGAGCCGCTACCGCTACGCAGGCCGCACGCACGACATCGAGTACGAGATCGTGGAGCGAACGCCGGCTCGGCGCCAGGTGGTGCGGAGCATCTCCGGGCCGTTTCCCTTCGAGGGCGTCCTCGAGCTCGCGGAGGAGGCGGCGGGAACGCGCGTGCGCCAGACGGTCCACGCCGGCTCCGACAGCGCCCTGACCAGCGTCATCCTCGCGCTCGGAGGTCCGCTGCTGCGACGCGGCATGAACCGCCGGATCGGCACGCAGCTCGAGCGCCTGAAGGCCGGAATCGAGTTGACCGGGGCGAACTAGGGCGCGAGCCGCTCGATGCCCCAATCGCCGCCCTCGCGCTCGTAGCGAAAGCGGTCGTGCAGGCGGTTCTCGCGGTGCTGCCAGAACTCCCAGGCGCTCGGAGACAGGCGATAGCCGCCCCAGTCCTCGCGCACCGGCAGCTCATGGCCGCGGTGCTCGCGGTCGAGCTCGCCCACGCGCCGCTCGAGCCAGGCGCGGTTGGGGACCGGGCTGCTCTGCGGCGAGGCGAGCGCGCTCAGCTGGCTCGGCCGCGGTCGCCGGCGCGCATACGCCTCCGTCTCCGAGCGCTCCACCGGCGCCGTATCGCCCTCGATGCGCACCTGGCGCCCCAACTCCGGCCAGTGGAAGAGCAGCGCGGCCCGCGGGTTCTGCCCGAGCTCCTCGCCCTTCCGACTGGCGTAGTTCGTGAAAAAGGCGATTCCCCGCTCATCGAAGCCCTTCATCAGCACCATGCGCACCGACGGCGCGCCTGCCGAGGTGGCGGTGGCGAGCGCCATCGCCTCCGGCTCGACGACCCGACGCTCCCTCGCCTCGCCGAACCAGCGTTCGAACTGGCGAAGCGGATCGGGATCGAGGTCGCCCGCGTCGAGCGGGCGGTCTTCGATTCGCGTCACTCCACGTCCGGCCGTGGCTCGTTCTCCGGCAGGGCCGCCCTCATCCTCGCAACGCTAGCGCCGCCTTCGTTCAGCGCCCCCCGCAGACTCTCGGAACCGTCACCGTGAGCCTGGCGCTCAGGCCGCCTTCGCCCGCTCGCCCGCTGACCTTGCAGAACGCGTAGCGGCCGGACGTGAAGTCCACGCGCGCCCGGTAGGGGTGGCCGATGGCGCCCGACTCGCTCGCGGCGTACGCGTCCCGCTCGCCGCTGGCGCCGAACTCCGCCGTGACGGCCAGGCACGAGTAGCGCCCGTGGCGCTCGCCGAGGTCCTGCTCGGCGCCCACCCCCGACTCGCTGCGCGGGAACGGCTCGCACTCCACGCGGCGAATCGGTCCGGTGAGTGCGCCGGCCGCGACGCGCCTGCGCGCGTCCGCCCGCACGTCCGCCGCTACGGCCTGCACGAGGCGGGCGCGACCGGCCTGGTCCGAGGGCGCCGGGGTCGCGGCGCCGAAGCGCGGGCGCTGGGCTCGCCGGGCCTCAGCGGTCCGCTCGGCCCGCTCGCGAGCGATCCGCTCGGCCTCGGCGCGGGCGCGCTCCTCCTTCGACTTCTCGATCCCGGGACCGAGGAGCAGCGCGAGGGCGATCGCGGCGACCGGCAGGCATACGAGCGCCAGCCGGCCCCAGGGAGGCAGGCGTCGCCACAGCCAGCCGGGCAGCCGCGTGAGGTCGGGCATCGACTCGTAGCGGTCGCTGCTCTCCACCTGGCGTATGATACATGCATGAGTCATACATTCGGTCGCGGTGGGGGTGGCGAGGAAGCCCGCGAGGAGCCGAGTGGCCGCGCAGGTCGGGAGCCGGCTCGCCAGGTGAACCTGCTCGGCGCGCTCTCGCTCGCGGTGAACGGGCGTCTCGAGAGCGCGGTGGAGCCGGCGGCCGGCCATGGGGGGGCGGCGCCGGCCGCGCTCGTCGCGCTCGCGGGCTTCCTCTCCGGGGCGTCGATCGACACGTTGCGGAGGCCGCTCGGCCTGAGCCATTCGGCCGCCGTTCGTCTCGTCGACCGGCTGGCTGAGGCCGAGCTCGTCAAACGCGAACCGGCCCGCGATGGGCGCTCGGTCTCGGTGCGACTGACCCCCGCGGGCGAGAGCGTGGCCGAGCGCGTGCGCAGGGAGCGCGCGGCGGCGCTCGAAGCCGTGCTCGAGCCGCTCTCGGCCGCGGAGCGCGCCGAGCTGGCGACGCTGCACGAGAAGCTGCTTGCGGGCCTCACCGGCGGTCGCGCGGATGCCGGGCGCACCTGCCGCCTCTGCGACGCCGACGCCTGCGGCCACTACGAAGGCCGCTGCCCGGTCACGCTGGCGGCGGACCTGGCCGAGCGCTCGGCCGCCTGAGCGGCCGGCCCTGCGGCTCCGCGCCGCTTCCGCAATCCTTCCGAGCTCGCGGAAACGACCAGAGGAGAAGCCACGATGCCGAAGCGCAAAGCAAGCGCACGCTGGGACGGGTCGCTGACCGAGGGCTCCGGCCGGATGCAGATGGCCACCGGCTCCTACGA
>DASQNF010000021.1:0-32562 GCA_035645115.1 Thermoleophilaceae bacterium
CGTGCTCGGCGGTGGGGCGGCATTCGCGGTCGCGCAGATCACGGGCGAGGAGAGCTCCCCGGCGGGCAAAGGCTCGCCGGACGAAGGCAGTGCACCTGCGAGCGACCCCGGCGACGGCGACGGGGGCGGCGCCCGCGCGAAGCGCGCTGGGGTCAAGCCGGGCAGGGTCACCGTGGCGGTGCTGAACGGCACGACCGTGCCCGGGCTCGCCGCGTCGATCGCGGACAAGGTCAAGTCGCTCGGCTTCCAGATCGGCACCGTGGCCAACGGGCCCGACCAGGAGAGCCAGCGCGCCGAGTCGGTGGTGCTCTACTCCCGCGGCAAGAAGCCCGAGGCGAAGGCCGTGAGCCGGCGCCTCGGCATCAGCCAGCGCGAGCCGGTGGACCCGGAGAGCCAGGGCCTCGCGGGCGACGCGGGCGTGGTCGTGATCGCCGGCGGCGACCGCGCCGGCCAGTAGCAGGGCTCCTAGAGGAGGGTCTGGCGCATCCCGGCGCGGGCCTTCTGCGCCAGGTGCGAGACGCCCAGGCGCTCGCTCTCGCCCGCCGCCTCCTCGAGCAGTTCCCGCGCACGCTCCGGGTCGTGCCCGGCGAGCACCTGTCCCGCGAGCAGCCGCGAGCGCGCGGCCTCGAGCGGGCGCTCGAGCGCCCGCCAGGCCTGCTCGGCCTCGGCCAAGAGCTCGGCCCCCTCCTGCGGATCGCCGGCCGACGCCCCGCGCGCCTCCAGCGCCGCCGCGCGACCGATCGGGTAGTGCAGGCGCTCGGCGAGGACGGTGGCCTCCTCGGCCGCCTCGCGCGCCGCCTCGGGCCGCTGGGCAAGCGCAAGGATCACGGCCCGCGCGCCCATCGCCTGGATCGACTGCGCGATCAGGCCGGCCCGCTCGCAGACCTCGATCGCCTGGTCGAGGGCGGCGGCGGCGGCATCGAGGTCGTCCTGGTCGCGCAGCGCGGTGGCCAGCCCGAACAGGGCGCCGAACGCGAGCTCGGACCAGCCGACCTGCTCGGCCAGCTCGTGGGCGCGGTGGTAGAGGACGGTGGCCTGCTCGATCCGGCCCTCGCGCCAGCAGAGCAGCGCGCGGAGCGCGTAGGGGAGGCAGAGCTTGCTCACGAGGCCCTCGCGCTCCGCCAGCTCTGCGCTGGCCTCGGTGCACAGGCGCACCCGCTCCCAGTCGGCTTCGTAGACGGCCAGCTGCGCGAGCCAGGCGTGGAGCTCCACCTGGGCGGGCAGCATCCCGACCCGCTCGGCCAGGGCGAGCGCCTCCTCATAGGCGGCGCGCGCCCCGTGGACGTCCGCCTCGGAGATTTCCAGGTGGCGCCCGAGCGCCGACAGGGCGAGGATCGTCTCGCCGTCGTCCGAGCCGCGGGCGAGCTCCACCGCGCGCTCGAGGTTCTGGCGCGCCTTCTCGGTGTCGCCGATGCGGCCGAAGACACGCCCGAAGATGCCGTGCGCACGGCTTGCGGCGCGCGTCTCGCCCAGGCGCTCCGCGAGGCGCAGCGCCTTTTCCGACGCGTAGATCGCGAGCATGTTGTCGCCGGTGTGGAGGTAGAGCCAGGCGGCCTCCTCGTAGAGGCGCACGAGCTCGATCAGAGGCGGCCCGTCCTTCAGCAGGTTGATGCCCTTCTGGTAGTGCTCGATCGCACCCTTTCGCTCGCCCTTGTGCGAGAGCGCGGCGCCCACCTTGCGGTGCAGGTCAGCCACCCGCCGCAGGTCCTCCTGTCCGCGGTGCCACTCCAGGCACTCGCTCCAAACCGCGATCGCCTCGTCCACGCGGCCCAGTCGCAGCGAGACGTCGCCGAGCTTCTCGGCCACGCGCACGCGGGCGTCGCCTCTCTCCCCGACCTCGCGGGCGTGCCGGTAGTGGGAGATCGCCTCGCGGTTCGAGTACAGCTGCGCCGCGGCGTCGCCGGCCTCCTCGAGGAAGCGGACGGCGCGCTCGCGCATCTGCTCGAGCTCCCTCTCCGGCACTCCGCCCTCGCGCCCGAGCGCAGCCGCGCGGCCGTAGTGCTCGGCCAGCAGGGCGACGACCTCGTCGCTGCGGTCGCCGTGACGCTGCTCGAGGAACGCGCCGACCTCGAAGTGCTTGCGGGAGCGCACCGCCTTCGGCAGCATCGCGTAGGCCACGTCGCGGATCAGCACGTGCTTGAAGGCGAGCTCCCCCTCGGCCCCCGATGCGAGGATGTCCTTCTCCTGAAGCGCCATTAGCGCGCGGCCAAGATCGCGGCCCTCGTCCTGGGCGAGCGCAACGAGCGAGTCGGCCTGGAAGGTTCGCCCGGCCACCGAGGCCTGCTGGACGAGCCGGCGCTCGAAGGGCTCGAGCGAGTCGAGCCGCGCCGCGAGCACCGCCTGGACGGTGTCGGGCAGCTCCGCGTGCGTGCCGCCCTCCTCGGCGATCCGGCGGGCCATCTCCTCGGCGAACAGCGGGTTGCCGCCGGAGCGCTCCGCCACCGCCGGCACCGCCTCGCGTCCCTCCGGCAGCAGCGCGGCCACGAGCTCGCGCGACTGCGCCTCCGTCAGCGGGTCGAGCAGGAGCTGGGTGGCCGAGCGCCGGCCGCCGCCCCAGGTTGGCCTGCGGTCGAGCAGCTCGTCGCGCGCGAGGCAAACGAGCATCAGCGGGGCCCGCACCCACTGGGCCAGGTGCTCGATCGCGTCCAGCATGCCGTCGTCCGCCCAATGGATGTCCTCGAAGGCGAGCACGAGCGGCCGGCGGCTGGCGAGTGCCTCCATCCCGAAGCGCAGCGCCGAGAGGAAGGAGTCGCGCATCCGCTCGGGGTCCGCCTCCTCGGGTACGAGCTCCGCGGGCACGTCGAGGCCGATCAGGCGGCCGATCAGCGCGGTCTTGCGCTCGCCCTCCTCGTCGAACACGCCGTGCGCCTCCAGGAACATCGCCCGCGTGTGCTCCCGGAAGCGCGCCCAGGCGGCGTCGGCGCTGTCGCTGTCGACGATCCCGGTCTCGGCGCGCATGATCTCGCCGAGCGCCCAGTAGACGATGCCGCTGCCGTAGGGAAGCGAGCGCCCGGTGCGCACGTTCGGATGCGAACCATGTCCCAGGAGGCCCTGCTCGAACTCGCGCAGGAGGCGTGATTTGCCCACGCCGGCCTCGCCCACGAGCGTGACGAGCTGGGGCGCGCCTTCGCTCACCACCCGTTCGTAGATGGTCCTGAGCACCGCCAGCTCCTGCTCGCGCCCGACGAGCGGCGACTCGCTGGTGGCCCCGGCACGCCCGACCGCGTGCGCGGCGATCAGGCCCTCCGCCTCCCAGGCCGGCACGGGGGAGGCCTTGCCCTTGAGCTCGAGCGGCTCGAGCCGGCGGTAGGCGACGGCCGTGCTGGTGGCGCGCATCGTCCGCTCCCCGACGGTGACGCTCCCGGGCCGGGCGGCGCTCTGCAGCCGCGCGGCCACGTTGACGGTGTCGCCCACCACGGTGTAGGCCTTGCCCACCGCGCCGGCGAGCACCTCGCCGGTGTTGATCCCGACCCGCAGGTCGAAGCGCACCTCGGGCGGCAGGCTCTCGTTCACCTCCACCATCGCGTCCTGCATGCCGAGGCCGGCACGCACGGCGCGCTCCGCGTCGTCCTCGTGCGACACGGGGGCGCCGAACAGGGCCATCACGTTGTCGCCGATGTACTTGTCGACCATGCCGCCGTAGCGCTCGACCTCCTGGCCGAGCCGCATGAGCGCGCGATCAACGAGCGACTTGACCGCCTCCGGGTCCATGTTCTCAGCGAAGGCGGTGTAGCCGGACAGGTCCGCGAACAGGACGGTCACCCGGCGGCGCTCCTCGGGGAGCGGCTCCGCGCGCCGCGCCGGCCCGGCCCGGCCCGCGGGGGCATCGAGGCTTGCGCCGCAGTCCGTGCAGAAGCGGGCGGTGGGGGACGCGGGGGCGCCGCAGCTCGGGCAGCGGCGCTCGAGCCTGCTCCCGCAGCTCATGCAGAAGCGCGCGCCTGCGGGGTTCTCGGTTCCGCAGGACGCGCAGAGCATCCGCCGAGGGTAACGCTGCAGGGCGGGTGGCCTTCGTGACGAGCGTCACGTTGCAGCCGCCGCGGCAGCGAGCGGCCCGGGCGCTTACGGGATCAGGCCGGCGCTGCGGTAGGCGATCGCGGCGTCCGCGAGCAGCAGCTCGTCCACGAGCGTGAGCTCGCGGCCCTCGACCTCGATCACGGCGCCCGGGTGGGGCGGGTACCAGAACGCGCGCAGCTTGCGGGAGAGGTCGTCTCCCGTGCGCACCCGGCGCAGCCACTCGAGCTCCTCGCGGCTCACGTACCGGCCGGGGGCGAGCCCGGCCTGGGGCTCGCGCGGAAGCGGCTCGCCGGCGAGCGCGCGCCCCATCACGCGGCGGAACATCCCGTGCAGGCGCTCCTGGCTCTCGAGGTCGAGCGAGAACGCGGTGGCCGTCTCGGGCTCGATCGGGAAGCGCTCGACCTCCACCAGGTCGCCGGTGTCGAGGCGCTCGTCGACGAAGTGGCAGGACACGCCCCACTCGCGGAGGCCGTCGAGGATCGCCAGGTTGTAGCCCCCGAGGCCGCGGAAATCGGGCAGCGGTGCCGGGTGGAAGTTGAGGCAGCCGATCCGCCCGAGGGAGAGCAGCGGCTCGCGGATCCGCTTCCAGAACAGGAACGAGATCACCATGTCCACGCCTCTGGGCGGGCGCTCGTAGAGCCCGTCATCCGAGACGAGCGGCAGCCCGTGGCGCTCGGCCACCAGGTCGAGGCGCTGCTCGTCGCGCGTGAGCGCATCGGGCTGCGGCGCCACCACCGCCACCACCTCACAGCCCTCGCCCGCCAGCCAGTCGAGCGCGCGCGCGGCAGAGCGCTTGTGCTTGCCCATGAAGATCGCCCTCACGCGAGCAGCTCCCGGTAGAGGGTGAGCGTCCGCTCCGCGATGCGATCCCACGAGAACGGGCCCGCGGCCGCCAGCCGGGCGCGCTCGGCCAGCAGCTCGCGCGCCGCCGGGTCGGCGAGCAGCTCGGCGATGGCGCTGCGCAGCGCCTCCGGGTCCCCCGGCGCCACGAGCCTGCCGACCCCGTGCTCCTCCGCGAGCTCGCGGAAGCCGCCGACGTCGCTCAGCACCATCGCCTTGCCGAACGCGAGCCCTGCGAACAGCACGCCCGAGACGTCGACGTTGCGGTGCGGCAGCACGAGCAGCTCGGCGCGGCGGAAGTAGGCGGGCAGCTCGGAGTCGCTCACGTAGCGTTCGACGAAGCGCACGCGGCCGGGCGGCGCCAGCCGGCGCAGGCGCTCCATCGACACGCCGAGCGCCCGGCCCACCACCCACAGCTCGGCGCCCTCGATGCCGCGCATCGCCTCCACGAGCACGTCCACGCCCTTGTACTCGCGCACCACGCCGAAGCAGAGCACCACCGGCCCCTCCACGGCGGCCAGCTCGAGGGGCAGCGCGGTCTCGTGCGCGGGCCGCGTGAGGTGCTCGAAGGCGCCGTGCGGGATCACGTGCACTCGCGGGCCGGCGCCGAGCAGCTCCGCGCCGTGGCGCGTATGCACGATCACCGCGTCCATCCGGTCTGCCAGCCCGCGTTCCACCGCCCCCCGCCGGATCACGTTGTGCATCGTCAGGACCCGCGGCCGGCGAGCGGGCAGCAGGTGGGCGTCGATCCGCTCCAGCGGGAGCCACTGGAAGTGGCGCACGTCCGCGCCGGCCGCGCGGCGGCGGTAGCGCAGCATGTCCGGCACGTGCTCGGCGAGCTTGAGCGCCCGCCGGCGGCGCGGCGCGCGCGCGGCGTAGCGGGTGGCGAGCCGGTAGAAGGGCTCGCTCACGCTGTAGCCATCCGGCTCGGCGGCCGGCCCGTGCACGAAGCGCGAGGTCACCAGCTCGACCTCCGCTCCGCGGCGGGCGAGCGCGGTCGCAAGGGCGTGGTCGTAGGGGAGCACGTCCCCCGAGGGGTCGACGATCTGCACGCGCATCGCGGCGGACCCTAGCCCCGGGTCCGCGGCCGGGGCTCCGCCGCGAGGTCCGCGGGACAGCGGCGGCGGTCGGTCCCAGCGGTTGTCTACGCTCCGCGCCCCGATGACCCGGCCCCTGGTCCGGTGGGTGTTCGCGCTGCTTGCGGTCGCGACCATCGCCGCATTCTTCGCTGCCCAGCAGCTCAAGAGCGAGCCCGCGCTCGTTCTGCGCTTCGCGGCCAAGCCGGCCTACATCTCGCCCAATGCAGACGGCACCCGCGACGGCTCCGAGGTCGGCTTCGACCTCTCCGAGCCGGCCGGCGTGAGCTTCTCGATCGTCGACTCCGAGGGCAACGAGGTGCGCCGGCTCGTCGACGGAGAGCGCAAGGCGGGCGATGCCAAGCACCGCTTCCGCTGGGACGGCCGCGGCGACGACGGCGAGCTGGTCGCGGACGGGGTCTACCGGATGCGCGTGGTCCGCCGGGACGAGAGCCGCGTGATCAACTCCGTGAAGGAGATCACGGTGGACACCGAGCCGCCGCGCGTGGCGCTGCGCGACGCGCGCCCGTCCGTGATCGCGGTGAACGCGCCCGGTCAGAATCCGAGCGTGCGCATCCGCTACCGCGGCCCGCAGAACCAGGCGCCCGAGTTCCGCGTGTTCCGCACCGACGACAGCCCGGAGCCCTACGTGGTCCGCCGTTTCCGCGGTGACGACACGCGCAGCGGGGTGTGGCGCGGCGAAGTCGCCGCGGGCCCGGACGAGACCGTCCCGGCCCCGGAGGGCGACTACGCGTTCACTGTCACCGTGCGGGACCGTGCCGGGAACCCGGCCGTGGCGCCGGTGGAGATCCCGAGCGCGCGGGTGGCGCGGCCCGGAACCGGTGTGAGCGTGCGCAGCTTCAGCCTGCGCGGCCCGCTCGGGGTGGTCCCGGCCGGGTCGCGCGCGCGGCTGGAGGTGGGCCCGGTGGACCGCTCGTTCGACTACGCGCTGTCGCGGCTCGGCGATCCGAAGCTGCTGCGAAGCGGGGGTCGCGTGGGCGGGAGCTTCCAGGTGGGGATACCGAAGACGCTGACCACCGGCGTCTACGCGGTGCGGGTGCGCGCCGGCGAGCAGCGGGCGGTGTGGCCGCTCGCCGTGGCGGGCCTGCCGCAGCTGGAGCGTGCGCTCGAGCGCGCGCGGCCGCTGGTGGTGCTGCCCGCGATCAGCTGGCAGGGGCTGAATCCGCTCGACGACGACGCCGACGGCTTCGCCGACACGCTCAGCGGCTCGCGCGCCGTGCGGCTCGACCGCCCCTTCCGTGACGGCGCCCTGCCGCGCGGCTTCGCCTCCGAGGTCTCGCCGCTGCTGCGCTGGCTCGAGCGCGAGCGGCTCGCCTACGACCTCACCACCGACCTCGCGCTCGCGCGCGGCGAGGGACCGGCCCTCGGCAACGCGCCCGGGGTGGCGTTCGCCGGCAGCGAGCTGTGGTTGCCGGCGCCCCTGCTTCGCCGCCTGCGCGACTACGTCGAGGGCGGCGGGCGCGTGGCCTCCTTCGGCGCGGACTCGTTCAAGCGCACGGTGCGGCTGCGCGGCGAGCAGGCGAGCGCGCCCTCGCGCGCGCGACGCCGCGACGCGTTCGGCGAGCTCACCGCGCTCGTGTCCACGAGCCCGGCTCCGCTCGAGCTGTTCACCGACGAGCTCGGGTTGTTCGAGGGACTCTCGAGCTTCGTCGGCGAGTTCACCTCGTTCGAGCCCTCGCGCGGGCTGCCGGATGGAGCCACGCCGCTCGCGACGGCGGGGCGCGAGTCGGGCCGGCCCGCCTTTGTCGCCTACGAGCTCGGCGAGGGGATCGTGCTGCGGACGGGCACGCCCCAGTGGGCGCGCGAGCTCGAGGAGGCCGCGCTCAGCCTGGAGGTCCCGCAGGTCACGAAGCGCATCTGGCGCCTGCTCGGAGCCCGCTGAACCGTCTGCCATCCTGACCCGCGATGTCCAGACGACGCCGCTTGCTGCTCGGCGGCGCGCTGGTCGTGCTCGCGCTGGCGGTCGCGATCGGCGTGTACGCCTACAACGAGAGCCAACCGATCGAGAAGCGCGGCTCCGCCACGGAGGAATTCGTCACGACCGAGGAGGCCGAGCCCGAGCCGCCGCCCCCCGAAAAGGAGAACCCGCGCCCGTGGCCGACGTACTCCTACGACGACAGCCGCCGGCACATATCGCCGTACGACCACCGCCCGCCCTACCGGCGCCTGTGGTCGATCGACGCGCACGACACGCTCGAGTTCCCGCCCTCGATCGGCTACGGGCGCGTGTACCTCGCCCAGCAGAAGGGGCTGTTCTTCGCGCTCGACGCCAAGACCGGCAAGGTCGACTGGAAGAAGCGCCTCGGCCGCTGCGCCGCCTCGTCGCCCACGATCGGCAAGGGCGTCGTCTACCAGGCCTACATGCACCCGGTGGAGTGCCTCCAGGGGCAGGCGGGCGCGGACGGCTTCCTGGTGGCCTGGGACGCCGACAGCGGGCGCGAGCTCTGGCGCTACAAGTCGAAGCCGATCGAGTCGTCGCCGCTGCTGCGAAACGGGGTGCTCTACGTGGGCACCTGGAACAACGAGGTGGTGGCGCTGAACGCCAGGACGGGGCGGCGCAAGTGGCGCTTCGCTGCCGACAACGAGGTGAACACCTCGGCGGCCTACTGGAAACGGACGATCTACATCGCCTCGGACGGCGGCACGCTCTACGCGCTGAACGCCCGCACCGGCAAGCTGCGCTGGAGCGCCCAGTCGAACTCGCGCTTCGGCGCGCGTGAGTTCTGGTACGCCACGCCCACGCTCGCCTACGGGCGCGTGTACATCGGCAACACCGACGGCACCATGTACGTGTTCGGCGCGAAGAGCGGCAGGCTGCTCTGGGCGCGCCCGCTCGGGAGCTACATCTACGGCGCCGCCGCCGTCTACCGGCGCAAGGTGTTCGTGGGCACCTACGACGGCAAGTTCTACGCGCTCGATGCCGCCACCGGCGACACGGTTTGGCAGATCGACGCCCGCGGCGCGGTACACGCGGCGCCCACGGTGATGGACGGCCTCGTCTACTACGCGATCTGCTCGAGCTGCGGCTCGGCCGCACAGCGGGCGGTGGCCCGCGGGCCGGACGCCACGTACGCGGTGCGCGCGCGCGACGGCAAGCGCGTCTGGCACTTCCCGGGCGGCAAGTACGCCAACCCCGTGGTGGCGGACCCGCATCGCGTGTACGTGACCGGCCGCTCGCAGCAGTACGCGTTTGCGCCGCGCGGCTCGGAGGCCGCGCGCGAGGACGCACGGGCGGACCGGCGCGCGGCGCGCCCCGACCGCGACGAGCGCCGGGGCGCTAGGAAAGCGCGTCGAGGAAAGCGCCGATCCGGGCGCTGACCCGGCGCAGCACGTCCAGAGAGGCAGGCGGGTCGCCCTCGACCTGGAGCGAGTGGTCGAGGCCGGGCAGCTCGAGCAGCTCGAGCTGTCCCCCGCCGAGCGCGGCACCGTTCGCCCAGGTGGGGTCGGCCGGGCTGCCGATCGCGAGCGTGGGCGCCGTCACCGCGGCGAGCGCCTCCACGACCTCTGGGCGGATCAGGAGCGGCGTGAGCCAGACGGCCGGCAGGCCGCGCTCGCCCACGAGCGGCGCCGCCGCGCTCGCGAGCGACTTCCCGATCACCGCGACGGCGCCGGCGCCGGTGCGCGCGAGCGCCTGCTCGGCGCGCTCGCGCATCCACTCGAAGGGCTCGCGGCCGGCGGGCGCCCGCTCGCTCAGCTCGAGCACCGACCAGCCGCCGGCCTGCGCGGTCTCGCGCGCGAACCAGAGCAGCGGCGCCTGGCTGTAGTAGCGCACGCCGGGCAGCACGACCACGCAGCGGGCGGGGTCGCCCGCGTGCAGGATCGCCTCACCCGGCTCGAGGTCGATCTGGTGCAGCTCGGCCACGCTCCGACCCTATCGCCGCGGCCACGATCGCCCCGGTGAGCGGCCACACGAGGTAGTAGTTGTTGAACGTCCGGCCGATGAACATCAGCCACAGGATCGACAGCGCAAACGCGGCCGCGCCGACCCAGAGCTCCTGCGCCCTGCGCTGGGCGAGCAGCAGCCAGACCGTGAGCGGGACCCAGGTCACGATCGCGATCAGCGCGAACGGGTAGGAGCCGTCGCGGTCCTCGAGCACGCCGAGCCTGATCAGGATCCCGGACAGCCCGTAGCCGACGATCCGGTAGGTGCCCGCGCCGAACCTCACGGTGTCGTCGTAAAAGGCCACCGGGTCGGCCAGCAGGAACGGCAGGACGCCGGCCGCCAGCACGCCGCCGAACACGAGCGCCGCGTGCCGCAGCTGCGCGCGCGGGGCCCCCTGCTTCACCACCATCAGGGCAAGGAAGGGCAGCGCCACGAGCGCGAACTGCTTGAGCAGCACCGCCGCCGCCAGCGCCGCCGCGACCCAACCGAGCCGGCGGCGCGTGACGAGCGCGAATGCCAGCACGAGCAGCAACAGGCTCGGGGCGTCGTTCTGGCCGAACCAGGCGGAGCGGGCGGCGATCGGGTTGCACACGAGCAGCGCCCCGAGCGCGAGCCGCCAGGCCAGCGGGCCGCGGAACGCGAGCGCCGCGGGCAGCATCGCCAGCGTGCACAGGAGCACCAGCAGGCGGTAGTCGTCGAGCGGCTCCGGGAGCAGCCGCCAGGGCGCGGCGCTGAGCGCGGCGCCCGGGAAGTAGGCGAAGTGCTCGAGCGCAACCTCGCGCTCGCGCACCCGCTCGGATGCGCTGCCGTCGCGCGTGTAGAAGCGCTCGAGCCCGGAGCGCCGGTAGTCGTGGCCGTAGGGGTTGTCGAGGTCGAGCAGCAGGTCCCCCCCGAGCTCGATCTGGTATGTCGAGTCGTTCGTGAAGAACCACGGCGCCGTGGAGTCGCGCAGCCCCAGTTGGAGCAGCGTGGAGGGCGCGGCCAGCAGCACGCCCACCACGAGCACGAGCGCGATCGCGAGCCGACGTGGCCACGCACGAGGGCGGGCCAGCAGCAGCACCGCCGCCGCGCCGCAGAGCAGGGCCGCCACGAAGCACGCGGCGCGCGCGATGCCCACGTCCCACTCCTCGCCCGCGGCCCGCACAAGCGGCGCGAGCGGTCCCTGGGGGTCCACCTGCGGCGGGCGGAAGGGCCACGGGTCCGAGCCGAGCTCCGGCAGCGTGATCGCTGTCAGCCCGAACAGGACGCCCAGGAGCACCCACGCGCCGCGCGGCTCGAGCGCGTCCAACTCGCCCGCCCGCGCGCCGGAGGACGTGCCGGCGGTCGCGGTCGCGGACCCGGCGCTGCTTGCGCCGGTGCGCCCCGGGGACCTCACGCCGGCGCCATCCGCGCGCGAGCCCGCTCGGCGGCGCTGAGCGGCGCCTCGTGCGCCCGGGCCCACCCGAGCGATCCCGCGGCCACACCCAGCACGAGCCAGGTGAGCGGGTCCTCGAGGAAGCCGCTGTAGAAGAGCGCGTGCACGAACAGGGCGAGCAGCGCGGCGCCGAGCGCGAGCCCGAGCGCCTCGTCGCGCGTGTGAACCTGGCGGATCACCCAGGCGCCGCCCGCCAGCAGCAGCGCATAGAGCACGAGCCCGAGCGCTCCGAGCTCCGCCGCCACGGTGAGCGGGGTCGTGTGCGAGACGAACGCGGGCGTGGGCCGCTCGCTGCGGGCGAGCCGGCGGCTCGCGCGTGGCTGGCCGCCGATTCCCACGCCACGGATCGGCTCCTCCCGGATCACGCGCAGCGTGTCCTCCACCCGCTCGGTGCGGTCGCTCGTGATGCGGTTGAGCCGCTTGCCGTCGATCAGCTGCACGGCCACGTAGCCGGCCCCCGCCAGCGCGGCCACAAGCGCCAGCACGCCCACCGCCACCCGCACTCGCCGCCCGCCGGTGGCGAGAGCGAGCCCGAGCGTGACGGCGAGCAGCGCGGCGAAGCTCGACTGCGAGTACGAGAAGAACAGCCCGGCCCAGATCAGGACGAGCAGCGCCACCAGCGGCCACGCCCGCCAGCGGCGGGCCGCGAGCAGCGCGAGCACCACACCGATGCCGAGCACGAGGTGGCGGCCGTAGAGGCTCGGGTCGCCGAACAGCGAGGTCACGCGGAAGTAGTCGGTGTTGGCGTTCGACACCGCCAGGTTCGGCGCGTAGAAGAACAGCTCGCGGGTCACGGCCTGCCACAGCCCGACGGCGGCGAACAGCGCGGCGAGGGCGAGCGCGGCCGCGGCGAGCGCGCGCGGCACGCTCACCGGGAACGCCGAGCGAGCCACGGTGGCGAGCAGGGCCGCGAACGGGAGCGTGAAGAAGAGCAGCAGGTTGGCGCCGGCCTCGAGGTCGTCAGCCCAGCTGAGCGAGACGCAAGCAAAGCCGAGAAAGGCCGCGCCGGGCAGCGCGATTGCGAGCGGCAGCGGGTTCGGCTCGCGACCCCGGAGCGCTCGCCAGCCGAGCGCCACGGACGCCGCGGCGAGCACTAAGTAGAGCGGCAGCAGCCGGCCGAGCCGGCCGTCGTTAGCCACCGAGACGAGCAGCGCGCTGTCGCTGTCGAATGAGAGCGGAGGGCGGAAGGGCGCGGCCACCAGCACCGCCACGGGCAACAGCGCCGGGCGCTTCGCCAGCAGCGCCGCCGCCGCTCCCACCGCGATCACGCCCGCCGCCGCCGCGCCGGCGCCGGCCGCCCCGCTCAGCTTGTCGAGCGGCCCCGGCCCGATCGAGTAGGCGAGCCCGATCTCCGCCAGGGCGAGCGCCGCAAGCCCGGCAAGCAGCAGCACCCGTCCCCGGGCCGCCAGCACGAGCACCGAACCGAGGGCGCCGCAGATGGCGGCGAGCTGAGCGGTGTCGGGGTGCTCCATCAGGTGGCGGGAGAGTATGTCGTGCGACCGCCACCGGTCCCTGGCCGGAGGCGTACACCGTCCCTATCTTCTCCGCGCGGCGTTGTAGGCCTCCGCCGCCTCGCGGATCCCCGCGCCGCGCCCGGGCAGCAGCTCCTGCCGCGCGTGCAGCAGATAGCGCTGCGGGTCGCGGCCGGGGAGGGCCAGTGCGGCCACCGCGCGCACGAGATACGACCACACCCAGCAGAGCCTCCAGACGAATCGCGTGGCATGCATGCCGTGCTTGCGGAAGTAGAGGTCGCGGTTTCGGTGGAACTCGACGATCCGGCGGCGCATCGCGGCGGAGTCGGTGGCGAGCTGGTCGTGGTGCACCGCGCGCGCGGCGGGCACGAACAGGACGCCCCAGCCGGCGTCGCGCAGGCGCTTGCAGAAGTCGGTCTCGTCGGAGTAGACGAAGAAGGCCGGGTCGAGGAAGCCCACCTGCTCGGCGGCCTCGCGACGCACGAGCATCGCGCTCGACTGCACCCACCCGACCTCGCGCACGCTCGCGCCCCGGCTCTGCACCGCCACGCGCTCGTGCGCGAACACGGCCGCCGCGAGCGCCCAGCGGATATCCGGCAGGCGCCAGGCGCAGGGCGTGGGCTCACCGCTGCTCGTGAGCAGCTGCGCGCCCGCCGCACCTGCGCGCGGGTGGGCGTCGAGTGCGTCGACCAGCGCTCGCGCCGCGCCCGCTTGCAGCTCCGAGTCCTCGTTCAGCAGCAGGCAGAGCCGCCCGCGCGCCTGGCGCAGCAGGGTCGAGTCGTTCTCGGCCTTGCCCGTCCGCCGCTCGAGCGCCGTCAGCCGCGCCTGCGGGAAGCGCGCGCGCACCGCCTCGGCGGAGCCGTCCTCGGAGGCGTTGTCGAGCACCAGCAGCTCGTGCTCGAGCTCCTCGGGGTGGGTGCGCTCGATCGCCTCCAGGCAGGCGAGCAGGTGCTCGCGCCCGTTCGTGTTCACGACGCAGTAGGAGAGCTCGATCACCCCCGGGCGGCCTCCTCGAGCAGCGCCAGCGCGCGCTCCGCGAGGGCGTCGCGGGCGAACTCGCGCTCGGCGAGAGCGCGCGCGTTCCTGCCCATCCGCTCGGCGGCGTCGGGGTTGTCGCGCAGCCAGCGCAGCTTCTCGGCCAGCTCCGGGGCATCGCCGGCGCGCACGTACAGCCCGGCGTCGTTGCGCTCCACGAGCTCGCGCATCCAGCCGTCCATGTTCACGATCGCCGGGCGGCCGGCGGCGAAGGTGTCGAACAGCTTGTTCGGCGAGTTCGTGGCGAGCACCGGCACGTCCTTGAACAGCGTCAGGCAGGCGGCCGACGCGGCGGCGAGCGCCGCCACCTCCTCCTTTGCGGTGGCGGCGGCTCGGAAGATCACGTTGGCAGGGGCCGCACGCTCGAGCGCGGCCCGGTGCTTGCCGTCGCCCATGAGCACGAACGTGATCTCGGGCGCCAGGCGGGCTGCCTCGAGCACGGCGCCGAGGTCGTTGGCCTCGCCCATCGTGCCGAAGTAGCTGGCCACGAAGCGGCCGTCGAGCGCGGGGTCGGGGCGGGCGCGCGCGGGATCGAAGAGGTCGAGGTCGGAGGCATTCGGCACGAGCGCCACCCGCTCGCCGGGCGTCCCTGCGGCCAGCACGCCGTCGCGGATGCCCGGCGAGAGCGCGATCACGCGCGCGCTGCGACGGTAGACGAAGCGCTCGAGCGCCCGCGCGAGCCGCCGCGCGAGCGGACTGCGGAGCGCCCCCATCTGGATCGGCGCCTCGGGCCAGAGGTCGCGCACCTCGAACACCAGCGGAGCGCGCCAGCGGGCGGCGGCCGCGAGCGCCGGCAGCGCCATCGTGAGTGGCGGCGAGGTGGCGTACACGACGTCCGGACGCGGGCCGCGGAGCGTTGCCAGCGTGGCCGCGAGGGCGAAGCGCGCGAATGCCAGCATCCGGCGCGGGTAGGCCACCGCGGTGGCGCTCACATAGTCCGAGTAGCCCCCGCGCACGCCAACGACCTCGATTCCCTCGACGTCCTCGCGCCCGGCGCCGGCGGTTACCATCCGCACTCCGTGCCCGCGGGCGACGAACCGGCGTGCGAACTCGTACGAGCGCGTGCCCCCCACGCCGGCGCGGGTGATGAAGAACTGATGCAGGTAGAGGATCCGCATCCGGTGCGCCCGAACGGTAGTGCGCGATGAGCCGCGCCCTGGACGCGGCGATTGCCGCGGTTGCGCTGGCGCTGAGCGCGCCCCTGCTGGCTCTCGCCGCTCTGGCCATCAAGCTCGAGAGCCGCGGCCCGGTGTTCTACCGCCAGCGCCGCGTGGGCAAGGATGGACGCCCGTTCGAGCTCTGGAAGCTGCGCACGATGGTGCGCGGCGCCGAGAGCGCCGGAGCCGGCATCTACGTGCTCGAGGGCGACCCGCGCATCACCCGCGTCGGCAGGCTGCTGCGCCGCTACTCGCTCGACGAGCTGCCGAACCTCGTCAACGTCCTGCGCGGGGAGATGGCGATCGTGGGCCCGCGCCCGACCGTCCAAGAGCAGGTGGACCGCTACACCGAGCGCCAGCGCCGGCGACTCGAGGTCAAGCCCGGCATCACCGGCTGGGCGCAGGTCAACGGGCGCACGTCGCTGCCCTGGCCGGAACGGATCGAGCTCGACGTCTGGTACGTGGAGCACCGTTCGCTGGGGCTCGACCTGCGCATCCTCGCGCGCACGGCGCGGATGCTTGCCACCGGCCACGGGCTCTACAGCGAGGAGCTGCGGCAGGGCTGGTAGGGCGAGCCGCTGGGGCGAGCTAGGGCCGGGCGCCCACGCGCAGGTCGCGCAGCTCGGACACTGCGCGGTCGGTGTCGAGGTCGGCCTTCACGACCACGAAGTAGCGGTAGCTCGCCGCGAACGCCGGCACGAACGACGCGGCGAAGCGCCCGCGCCGCGCGCGCACCGGCTTGACGGCCACCCGCCTGTAGCGCCCGCGAGTTCGCTGTTGAAGCACGAGATGGACCACGCGCTTGCGCGGCACCACGCTTCCGGCCACGCGCACGCGGACGCCGCGCACGCCGGCCGTGGGCGCCAGGTCGAGGCCCACCAGCGGTCGCACGCGCAGCAGCAGCCGCGCGGAGGACCCGCCCCGAAGCGTGGCGTTGCCGGCGAAGCGCACCCGCACATATGCTCGCCGACGTGGCTTCAGCTCGGTGGTGAAGCCGCCGGTCGCGTCGGTCGCGAGCCGGCGCACCGTTCGCCACACGCCCTTGTCGTTGAGCTGCACCTCCACGCTCTCGCCCGCCAGGGGAAGGCCGTCGGGCCCGACCAGCGTCCCGCCGACCGGGGTGGTCTCCCCGTAGTCGAGGGTCGTGTCCCCGACCGTCGCGCTGACGCGCGCCACGGGGATGGTCGCCAGCGGTGCGCCGAGCGCAACCGCCGACCTGAGCAGGTCGAGCTGGGCGTAGAGGGCCTCGCCCGGGCACGCGGTCCGGCCGGTGTCACGGTGGCCGATCACCCGCTCCAGGGTCACCCGCGCGCCGGCCGGGTAGCGGGTCGAGGACCCGCCGGCGCTCGTGAGGGTCACGAGCCCGGACAGCGGCTGGCCGTGGAGCGGCAGCTTCCAGCGGATGTAGGTGGCGAGCGCCGACAGCGCCTCGGGGGTCTGCGGCAGCTCGGAGTGATCGCCGATGTTGGCGATCCCCGCGGACTGTGCGTTGAAGCCCTGGGCGTGCGCGCCGATCACGGCCTGGTCGAGCCCGCCCGCGCGGCCCTCGTACAGCGTCCCGTACTTGTCGACGAGCATGTTGTAGCCGATGTCCGACCAGCCGTTCGAGTTGCGGTGGAAGCGGCAGATGGCGAGCACGATCGCCGGGCCGTCCTCCGGTGCGTAGTCGTTCAGGGACACCGTGTGGTGCACGTGGACCGCGCTCACGGAGCCGTAGCCCGGCGCCGTTCGCGGCGGGCACGCCCCCGCGCCCCAGCCCGCGCGGCTCACGTAGGGGAAGGGCGTGGGCAGCTGCGCGCGCCGGGCGCGGAGCGAAGCCGCCTGCGCGATCGTGCCGCGCCGCGGGCCGAGGTCCACGAAATGCAGCCGCAGGCCCGGCACCCGCCTGCTCAACCGGTACTGGACGGCGCCCGCGCGCCCGACCCAGATCGGGTCGGAGGAGCCCACCGCGCGCTCGCCGCGCCCCGCGTCGGGATTGTGCTCCGAATGAGCCGGGAGCTCCGCCCAGCGGCTCCAGCGCCCGCGCAAACGTACGCGCAGCTCGATATCCGGCTGCGCGCGGCCACGCCAGCGCATGCCCACGAGGTTGAAGCTCCGCGGCGTGCGGATCCGCTTCGAGAGCACGCCGCGCGCGCCCGGACTCGACAGCCCGGCGGGGGATGCCGGCTGTTCAGCGGCGGGCGCCGCGAGCTCGAAGTCCACCGGGCCGGGGGCGACGCGCCCCGCGTCCGAAGCAGCGGCCGGGGCCGCCGACACGAGCACGCAGGCGAGCCCGGCTGCTGGCGCGAGCAGCTTCACTGACACGGGAACACGGTCGCAGTGTCCTGGTTGCGGGCGTGCAAGACGCCTTGCAGGAGGATCGTCTGGGAGCGTAGTTGCAGCGCGGAGCCGCGTCCCGCCTAGGGAACCGGCTCGGGTCCGCGTGAGCGGTGCTCGTCGCGGAAGGTGCGGAGGGCGTCCCAGGTGGCGTCGGTCACGGCGTCGCAGGTCAAGAGCCGTCCGCGGCCGTTCGGGGGCGGATCGCCGTTCCAGGCCGTGGCCGCGATCGCGTAGGGCATCTTCTTCCTCGGCACGAGGAACATCTGGTAGGTGTCCTCGTCGAATAGCGCCTTCAGGTCCGCGCGCTCGCCCTCGGGCAGCCCGGGCTTGAACCAGACGATCACGCGCCCGTGCTCGAGGCCGTGCACGAGCGCCTCGTCGGGCGGGGCCTCGCCATAGGCCCCATCCTCGGCGGCGACCTGGTAGTGCCGGCCGGTGGTGGGCGGGTTGGTGTCGTAGTCGACCCGCTCGTCGAGCGAGAGCGTGTGGTCCTGGCTGCCGCTGCCCTTGACCGTCTCGAGCTCGCAGCCGGCGGACTCGGCCGCGGCGTCCACCTCGAAGACCTTCTGCTCCGGCACGCTGCCGCCGTCCGGGTAGATGTCGCTGGACCCGTCCGGGCCGCTGCTGCCGCTGCCCTCATCGCCGCCGGCGAGCGCCACGATCAGCACGGCGGCCACCACGATCGCGAGCATCCCGGCTATGCCGAAGCCGACCATCCGCTTGCGCTGCTGAGCGGACTTCGCCTCCGCCTCGCGCGCCTCGCGCTCGCGCCGCAGCGCCTCCTTCTGCTCTCTGCGATGGGACACGCGGCCGAAGCGTAGTGAAGCCCCGAACGACCGGCCGCTAGGCGGATCCCCGGCGCGTGGAAGCGCCGCGCGCGACGCTGCGTGAACCGCGGCTGCGCCCGCCGGCGGTGCGACTCGGGCCGAAGCATTCCCCCACGAACGCCACGATCTCGGTTGTCAGGCGCTCGGGCGTCAGGCGCAGCTCGAGTATCGAGGACGCCTGGAGCAGGCGCGCGTGCGGCAGCTCGTGCACGAGCATGTCCGAGTCGGAGAACGGGTGGATCGGGTCGCGGTAGTGGCCGATCACGAGCGTGGGCTGCTGCATCCGGCGGCGCTCGGACGCGGGCGGGGCCACGCGATCGAAGTAGAGCCCCTGCAGGACGGAGGCCGAGGGCTTGGGGTCCTGGCTCACCCAATCGAGCAGCATGTCGCCCAGCAGCGACGTCCCGCGTGGGACCGCGCGCGCGACACGACTGAATAGCCGCGTGAGCGGCGCGCCGAAGGTCAGGCCCACGAGCAGCGGCGTGAACGCGATAGCGCAGCCGAGCAACGCGTTGTCGAGCACCGGCATCTCGATCAACAGGCCGCGCACCCGCTTCGGCGCCGCCGCGGCGGCCTCGAGCGCGGCGTTCGCCCCGAGGGACGTGCCGCCCACCACCGCGGACTGCACTCCGAGGTGGTCGAGCAGGGCGATCGCCTGGCCGCCGAAGATCGTCATCCCGTAGTTCTGCATCTCCGGAGGGCGGTCGGAGTCGCCGTGTCCCAGCAGGTCGAGGCAGACCACACGGCGGCCGCGCTCGGCGAGCGCCGCGGCCAGCGGGGCGTGCATCTTCCGCGAGAAGAGCAGACCGGGGAGCAGCACCACCAAGTGCTCTCCCGAGCCGTACTCGTCGTACACGAGCCGGTGGCTCTCGTGCTCGAAGTGTCGCGTGACCGCCGCCATCGGGCGCGGGAGGATAGACGCTCGCCCAGGCCGCCCTGCCCGGCTGGGGCGCCCGCGCTCCGCGGACTTGCGTCGCGTCGTAGCATCAGCGCCGAGGGAGTCCGGACCACAGCTTGGGAGGAGACCGATGACCGCGACCGTGGGCATATCCGCTGTCGTCAACGGGGAGACGCGCGAATCGCAGGTGGAGCCGCGGACGCTGCTGGTCCATTGGCTGCGCGACGAGCTCGGCCTGACCGGGACGCACGTGGGCTGTGACACCACCAACTGCGGCGCCTGTACGGTCCACCTCGACGGCGAGGCCGTGAAGAGCTGCACCGTGCTCGCGGTGCAGGCCGACGGCCGCGAGGTCACCACGATCGAAGGACTGGGTTCGGCGGGCGCTCTGCACCCGCTCCAGGAGGCGTTTCGGGAGAAGCACGGGCTCCAGTGCGGCTTCTGCACGCCGGGGATGATCATGGCGGCTGCCGAACTGCTCGAGCGCAACCCGAGCCCCTCCGACGAGGAGATCCGCCACGGCCTCGAGGGCAACCTCTGCCGCTGCACGGGCTACCACAACATCGTCGAGGCCGTGAAGGCGGCCGCGGCGCAGGGGGTGCGGGCATGAGCATCGGCGCCCCGATGAAGCGCAAGGAGGACCCCCGCATGATCACCGGGCGGGGGCGCTACACGGACAACATCGCGCTGCCCGGGATGCTGCACGCCGCGATCGTGCGCTCGCCAGAGGCCCACGCCGCGATCGTGTCCATGGACACCTCGGCGGCGCGCGAGCGTCCGGGTGTGGTGGCGGTGCTGACGGGCGAGGAGATGGCGAGCGACTTCGCCGGTCCGCTCGCGATGGTGTGGGCGCCCCCGGGGGTCGAGATCAAGACCCCCGAGCACTGGCCGCTCAAGCGCGGGCAGGTCAAGCACGTTGGCGATCCGGTGGCCGTGGTGGTGGCGGCGAGCCGGGGGGTCGCCGTTGACGCCGCGGAGGACGTGGTTGTCGAGTACGACCCGAAGCCCGCCGTGGTCGACCCCGAAGCGGCCCTCGAGGACGGGGCGCCGCTCGTTTGGGAGGAGTTCGGCACCAACCAGACCCACGAGTGGGCTGTGGGCGGCGGGGACATCGAGGCCGCCCTGGCGGAGGCGGACGTGACGGTCGAGCACCGCTTCGTCAACCACCGCACGTCGGGGGCGCCGATCGAGCCGCGCTGCTCGATCGCGGAGCCGCGCGGCGACGGCGTCACGCTCTACTCCACCACCCAGATACCGCACATCACGCGCTTCGTCCTAGGCGGGATGCTCGGCATCCCCGAGGACAAGCTGCGCGTGATCGCGCCCGACGTGGGCGGCGGATTCGGCGCGAAGCTGCAGGTCTACGCCGAGGAGGCGCTGATGGTCGCGCTCGCGCGCCGTCTCGGCCGGCCGGTCAAGTGGACCGAGACCCGCTCCGAGCACATGACCACGAGCCATCACGGACGCGACCAGATCAACTACGTGACTCTCGGCGCCAAGCGCGACGGCACCGTCACCGGCTGCCGCGCGCGCATAATCGCCGACCTCGGCGCCTACCAGCAGCTCCTCACGCCGTTCATCCCCACGCTCGGCTTCCCGGTGATGGGCGGCTGCTACCGCTTCCCCGCGATCGACCTCCACTTCACGGGTGTGTTCACCAACAAGATGTGCACGGACGCGATCCGCGGCGCGGGGCGACCGGAGGCCACCTACTGGATCGAGCTGATGATGGACCGGCTGGCCGACGAGCTCGGCATGGACCGGCTCGAGCTGCGGCGCAAGAACTTCATCCCCAAGGAGGAGTTCCCGTTCGAGACCGCGCTCGGGATCGTGTACGACTCGGGCGACTACCACGGCACGCTCGACAGGCTGCTCGAGACCTTCGACCTCGAGGAGTTCCGGCGCGAGCAGGCGAGCCTGCGCGCGCAGGGAAAGCTGCGCGGGGTGGGCATCTCCACCTATGTCGAGGTGTGCGGGCTCGCGCCATCGCGCGCGGTCGGCCCGCAGGGGGTCGGGCTCCAGGCGGCCTTCTACGAGTCGGCGAACGTGAGGGTAACCCCCACCGGGTCCGTAACGGTGTTCTCGGGCGCCTCCCCGCACGGCCAGGGGCTCGACACGAGCTTCGCCCAGATCGCCGGGGAGCTGCTCGGCGTGGACCCCGAGAACGTCCAGGTGCTGCACGGCGACACCGACCAGGGCGCCTGGGGCTGGGGCACCTACGGCTCGCGCTCGCTGGCCGTGGGCGGAGAGGCGGTGGCCCGCGCTTCGCGCAAGGTGCAGGAGAAGGCCAAGCGCATCTGCGCGGCGCTGCTCGAGGCGGCGCCGGAGGACATCGAGCTGGCCGAGGGCGCCTTCCGCGTGAAGGGCTCGCCCGACAAGTCGATGTCGATGGCCGAGATCGCGGGCGCGGCCCACATCCCGCCGAACGAGCTGCCTGCCGACATCGAGCCGGGGCTCGAGGAGAGCTCGTTCTACGACCCCGAGAACTTCGTGTTCCCGTTCGGCGCGCACGCCTGCGTGGTCGAGGTGGACCCGGAGACCGGCAAGGTCGAGGTGGTGCGCTACGTGGCCGTGGACGACTGCGGCCCCGCGATCAACCCGATGCTGATCGACGGCCAGGTGCACGGCGGGATCGTGCACGCGATCGGACAGGCGCTCTACGAGCAGGTCGTGTACGACGAGGAGGGCCAGCTCGTGACCGGGACGTTCGTGGACTACGCGCTGCCCACCGCGGCCGAGCTCCCCGGGTTCGAGACCGACCGCACCGTCACGCCGTCCCCGGTCAACTCGCTGGGGGTGAAGGGGATCGGCGAGGCCGGCACGATCGCCGCCACCCCCGCCGTGGCGGCGGCGGTGCTCGACGCCCTCGAGCCGCTCGGCGTGAAGGACCTCGACATGCCGTTCACGCCGATGCGCGTGTGGCAGGCGATCGAGGAGGCGAAGGGGCGTGGCGACGGCCCCCGCCCGAGCGAGCAGGGCCGCCCGCTCGGCGAGCACGGCGCCTCCGGCAGCGGGCCGGCCAGTCCGGCGGAAGGGGGTGGAGCATGATCACCGCGCCGTTCGACTACGCCGCGCCCGAGAGCCTCGACGAGGCGGTTCGGCTGCTCGGCGAGCACGGCGAGGACGCCAAGCTGCTCGCCGGCGGCCACTCGTTGCTGCCGCTGATGAAGGTGCGGCTGGCGGCGCCGAGCATGCTGGTGGACCTGCGCAGGGTGCCCGGCCTGAGCGGGGTCGAGCGCGCCAACGGCGGCTGGCGGATCGGCGCGATGACCCGTCACGTGGAGCTGCAGGACTCGCCCGAGCTCGGCGTGGTGAGCCGGGCGGCCTCCCTTATCGCCGACCAGCAGGTGCGAAATCGGGGCACGATCGGCGGCTCTCTGGCGCACGGCGATCCGGCCTCCGACCTGCCCGCCGTGGTGCTCGCCTACGAGGGCGAGCTGGCGGTGCGCGGCGCCAGCGGCGAGCGCACCATCCCCGCCGCCGACTTCTTCCGGGACTACCTCACCACCGCCCTCGCGCCGGACGAGGTGGTCACGGAGGTGCGCCTACCGGCGCTCGAGGGCTGGGGCTTCGGCTACCAGAAGTTCACCCGGCGCGCCGAGGACTGGGCGATGGTCGGGGTGTGCGCGCTCGTGAAGAAGGGCGTGGGCGGGGAGTGCGAGGACGTCCGGGTCGGGCTCACGCACATGGCCTCGACGCCGCTGCGTGCGACGGGCGTCGAGGACACCCTGCGGGGGGGCTCGCTCGAGCCCCGGTCGATCGCGAGCGCAGCCGAGCACGCCGCCGCGGGCACCGACCCGCCCGGCGACCTCAACGCGACTCCGGAGTACAAGCGTCACCTCGCGCGCGTGCTCACACGCCGCGCGCTCGAGGAGGCGGCCGCGGGGTAATGGGCTTCGACAGCCCGGAAGCCGTACGCGAGGCCCTGGCCCGCGAGCGATACCTCGCCGACCGGGGCCTCAGCGTTGCCGTCTACCTGTCGGCGACCCTGGAGCAGCCGCTGCTGCTCGAGGGCGAGGCCGGAGTGGGCAAGACCGAGGTGGCCAAGGCGCTCGCGGCAGCCGGCGGAGCGCGCCTGATCCGGCTCCAGTGCCACGAGGGCATCGACCTCCACCACGCCCTCTACGACTGGGACTACCCGCGCCAGCTGCTGCACCTGCGCGCCGCCTCGGACGACCCGCTGGCGGCGCCCGGCGACTCCGCCGGCCCCGACCAGCTCTACTCCGAGCGCTTCCTGCTCCGCCGGCCGCTGCTCGAGGCGCTTCAGGCGAGCGAGCCCGTGGTGCTCCTGATCGACGAGATCGACCGCGCCGACGACGAGTTCGAGGCCTTCCTGCTCGAGTTCCTGTCGGACTTCCAGGTCTCGATCCCGGAGCTCGGCACCGTCGCCGCCGAGCGCCGGCCGCTCGTCGTGGTCACATCCAACCGCACGCGCGAGCTGCACGAGGCGCTGAAGCGCCGCTGCCTCTACCACTGGATCGACTACCCGGCGCCCGAGCGCGAGGCCGAGATCGTGCACGCGCGGCTGCCGGACGTGCCCGACGAGATCGCCCGGCGCGTTTGCGCCGCGGTTGCGCGCCTGCGCGGCGAGGAGCTCTACAAGCTCCCGGGCGTAGGCGAGACGATCGCCTGGGCGCAGGCGCTGCTGGCGCTCGAGGACGCCGAGCTCGAGGAGACGCTCGGTGTTGTGCTGAAGGTCAGGGAGGACCTCGACCGGGTTCGCGACAGCGGGCTGCTGCGCGACCCGGCCGCCGCCGGAGGCGCCGCGTGAGGGCCGGCAGCCGCCTCACCGCCCGGCTGGCGCTGCTCGCGGCGTCGATGCGGGCGGCCGGCGCGCGCGTGGGCGTGGACGAGCTGCTCGGCGCCCACCGCGCGCTCGGCGCGATCGAGGCCTCGGACCGCGGCGCCGCGTACTTTGCGCTGCGGGCGTCGCTCTGCTCGCGACGGGACGACCTCGCCGCCTTCGACGCCGCCTTCGCCGAGTGGTTCGGCCCGGCGGCAAGGGAGCTGCCCGCGCAGTCCCCCGTGCTCGACGACGCCGCGAAGCTCGTGCTCCCGCGCGCTGCGCTGCCGCTGGCCGAGACGCCGGCGCCGCTCGACCGCGACACGGACGTGGTGCCTGCCGCCTGGTCGGAGGTCGAGCTCCTGAGAGACAAGGACTTCGCCGACTACACGGAGGCCGAGCGCCGCGCGGCGCGGAGGATCATGCGCGGGCTCGCCGCCGCCGCACCCGCGCGCCCGAGCCGGCGCACCCGGCCGTCGCGCCGCCGGGGCGCGCCGCCCCACGCCGCGCGACCGGACCTAAGGCGCACGGTCCGCGCGTCTCTTCGCAGCGGCGGCGATCCCTTCGAGCGCCACTGGCGCGAGCCCGCCGAGCGCCCGCGGCCGCTCGTGCTCGTCTGCGACGTGTCCGGCTCGATGGAGCCATACGCGCGCATGCTGCTCCAGTACATGCAGGCCTGCGTGGCCGCGCGGCGCCGCGTCGAGGCGTTCGTGTTCGGCACGCGGCTCACGCGGGTCACGGGCGAGCTCGGCGGCCGCGACCCCGACCACGCGCTCGACCGGGCCGCCGGGGCCGCCGAGGACTGGTCGGGCGGCACCCGGATCGGCGAGGCGCTCTCCACGCTCAACCGCGAGCACGGCCGTCGCGTGGGCCGCGGCGCCATCGTGGTGCTGCTGTCCGACGGCTGGGATCGCGGCGACCCGGAGCTGCTCGCCGCGGAGCTCGCCCGGCTGGGGCGATGCGCGCACCGGCTCGTGTGGCTCAACCCGCTGAAGGCGCATCCCGGCTACGAGCCGCTCACGCGCGGGATGCGGGCAGCGCTGCCCCACGTGGACAGCTTCATGGCGGGCAACTCGCTAGCGTCGCTGGAAGAGCTCGCGGTGCTGATGGAGGGGGGCTTTGGATGAGCTCTGGCTGGGAAGGCTGTGCAAGACGGCCGCGGGATGCGCAGTTAGGCAGCGATCGGCCGGCTACCAGGAGGGAGCCTGAGTGAAGGACGTGCTCGAGGACGTGCGAGCCTGGACCGACCGGGGGGAGCGGGTGGCGATAGCCACGGTCGTCGCCGTTAAGCGCTCCGCACCCAGGCCGCCGGGGGCCAAGATGGCCGTGAGCGAGCACAGCGAGGTCTCGGGCGCCGTTTCCGGCGGCTGCGTGGAGGGCGCCGTGGTGGAGGCGGCCGCCGAGGTGCTGCGCGACCGGGATCCCAGGCTGCTCCACTTCGGGATCGCCGACAGCGAGGCTTGGGACGTGGGGCTGCCGTGCGGCGGCGAGATCGACGTGTTCGTCGAGGAGTACGTGGAGTGAGCGCGCAGGGCGAGTTCACGCGGATCGCGGCCGAGGACGGGCGAGCGGCGCTCGTGACCGTGGTGGCGGGTGCGGACGTGGGGGCGAAGCTGCTGATCCGCGCCGACGGCACGAGCGAAGGCGGGCTCGGCCGGGCCGCGCTCGACCGGGCGGCGCTCGCCGCGGCTGAGGATCTCCTCTGGGAGGAGCGCTCGGAGCTCATCGAGGCCGACGGCGCTTCGCTGTTCGTGGACGTGACCGCGCCGGCGCCCCGGCTCGTGATCTTCGGCGCCGTGGACTACGCGGCGGCGCTCGCCCGCCTCGCCCGCAGCGCCGGCTGGCGGCCCTACGTGTGCGACCCGCGCTCGCAGTTCGCCACCCGCGCGCGCTTTCCGGACGCCGACGAGGTGATCGCCGCGTGGCCGGCGGAGGCCTTCGCGCGCATCGGCGGGATCGACCGCGCCACCTACGTGGCCGTGCTCACCCACGACCCCAAGCTCGACGACGCGGCACTCGAGCTCGCGCTCCGCTCGGACGCACCCTACGTGGGCGCGATGGGCAGCCGGCGCGCGCAGGCGCAGCGGCGCGAGCGGCTGCTGGCTGCCGGCCTCGAGGAGGAGCTGATCGAGCGGATCGCAGCGCCGATCGGCCTCGACCTCGGCGCGCTGACCCCGGAGGAGACCGCGCTGTCGATCATGGCCGAGGTGGTGGCGGTGCGCCACGGACGCGAGGGCGGACGGCTCTCGCGCGCCGGCGGGCGGATCCACGAGGTGGGCGCGTGATCGGCGGCATCGTCCTCGCGGCCGGCGCCGGAACCCGCTTCGGGAGCTCCAAGCAGCTCGCGGAGCTGGACGGCCGGCCGCTGCTCGAGCATTCGGTGCGGGCCATGACGTCTTCCCCCGTGGGCCGCGTGCTGGTGATCCTCGGCTCGGACGCCGAGCAGGTGGCGGCGGGTGTCGACCTCCACGGCGCCGAGGCGCACGTGAGCGAGCGCTGGCAGGAGGGCCAGTCGGCCTCGCTGGCGTGTGGGCTCGCGGAGCTGGCGAACTGCGATGCCGTGGTGGTCACGCTCGGCGACCAGCCGCGGCTGGCGCCGGACGCCATCCGCAGGGTGATCGCCGCCCGCGGGAACGGCGCCTCGGCGGTCAGGGCCACCTACGGAGGCGAGCCGGGCCACCCGGTGCTGCTCGAGCAGGAGCTGTTCGAGCGCCTGCGCGACGTGACCGGTGACCACGGTGCCCGCAACCTGCTGATGAGCGTGCAAACCCGCGACGTCCCCTGCGACGACCTTGGCGGGGGTGAGGACGTGGACACCCCCGCCGAGCTCGACGCCTTGCGGGCTGGCGGCCCGGTGGGGTCCGCCTCCGTCAACGGCTCGCCGTGAAGCTCGAGCAGTCGTTCGATGTGCGCGCGCCGCTCGAGCGCGTGTGGGCCACGCTCATCGACGTCGAGCGCGTGGCGCCGTGCCTGCCGGGTGCGGAGATCACCGAGGCGGGTGACGACGGCGTCTACCGCGGCAACTTCACGGTGAAGCTCGGGCCCACCACGGCCGCCTACCGGGGCGAGCTCCACATGGAGGAACTGGACGACGCCGCCCACCGCGTCGTCATGCGCGCGAGCGGCCAGGACAAGCGCGGCCAGGGCTCGGCCAAGGCCACGATCGTGAGCGTGATGAGCGCCGCCGGCGAGCTCACGAGGGTGGAGGTCGAGACGGATTTCACGATCACCGGCCGCCTGGCGCGCTTCGGCCGCGGCGGGATGATCAAGGACATCTCGAATCGGCTGCTGAAGAACTTCGCCGACTGCCTGCAGCAGCGGATCGAGCGCGAGCCAGAGGCTGGTGGGGCGCCAGAGCCGGGCGGGGAGGCCTCGGCGGCCGCCGGCTCGGCCCCCCCCGGCTCGGCTCCGCCCGGCTCGGCTGTCCCCGGCCCGGCTCCCACCGGCCCCCCCAGTGGCGCGGGCGCGGGCGCACCTCCACCCGTCGCGCCCCCGGCCGCTCCGCCGCGGGCCGCCAAGCCGATCTCCGGTCTCTCGCTCGTCTTCGGGGTGCTGCTCGACCGGGTGACAGGGCTGCTCGACCGGCTGAAGCGGCTGCGCAAGCGCTGAGCGCTGCTCGGCCGGCGCGCCCGCCGCCCTCCTGTACCATCGTTGTATCGGCAACTACTCTGCAAAGGGCGCTCCCCACGGGGAGCCGGTGCTCCTCGACCGCGACGAGCTAGGCGCCTGGCGCGGGCTCCTGCGGGTCCACTCCGAGCTGACCAAGGCGCTCGACGCGGAGCTCGTGGCCGCTCACGGCCTGCCGCTCTCCTCGTACGAGGTGCTGCTGTTCCTCGCGGACTCGCCCGATGGCCGCATGCGAATGGCCGAGCTGGCCGACTCGGTCCTGCTCAGCCGCAGCGGTCTCACGCGGCTGGTGGACAGGCTCGAGCGCGACGGCCTGCTGAACCGGGTGCCCTGCGAGCAAGATGCCCGCGGCTTCTTCGCGGAGGTCACGCCGAGCGGTCGCAAGCTGTTCCGGGCCGCGCGACGAACGCACCTGGACGGTGTACGTGAGCGCTTCCTGCGCCACTTCTCGCGCGACGAGCTGCGCACGCTCGGAGCGCTGTGGCTCAAGATCCCCGCAGCCGCCGAGCTCCCCTCGGAGTCCCCGCCCGGCATCAGGCCCGCAGCCGGTAGCCGCGCGCGAACAGGTGCTGGTTGACCGCGAACAGCGTCAGCGCGGCCAGCGTCAGGAATGCGAGCGACAGCGCCACGTTGGCCTCCGAGTAGCCGAGGAACCCGTAGCGCACGAGGCCGATCATGTAGTAGACCGGGTCGAAGTGCGTGAGCGTCTGGAACGGCTCGGGCAGCAGCGCCGCCGAGTAGAAGACGCCGCCCAGGAAGATCAGCGGCTGCAGGATGAAGGTCTGGTAGAAGGAGATGTCGTCGAACTGCTCCGCGCGCACGCCCACGAGCACGCCAAGCTGTGAGAAGAAGAACCCGACGAGGAACAGCGAGGGCGCGAGCACCAGCGGGTTCTCGATTGGGATGCCGATCAGGATCGAAGCGGCGCCGAACGTGAGCGTCGCCACGATCGCGCCGCGCACGAACCCGCCGAACGAGAACGCCAGCAGCAGCTCGAGAGGCGAGGCGGGCGAGGAGAGCTGGTCGTCGATCGCGCGCTGGAACTTCTGCTGGAGGATCGAGGACGAGTTGTTCGAGAACGCGTTGATCGCGAACGCCATCATGATCAGCCCGGGCACGATGAAGACCACGTAGTCCACGCCGTGCAGCTCGTCGATCCGCGAGCCGAGCGCCGCACCGAACACCGAGATGTAGAGGAAGGTCTCGAGCAGCGGGGCGCCGAGGGTCTGGCGCTTGATCTTCATGAAGCGGTTCACCTCGCGCCGCAGCAGGGAGAAGAAGCGGATCTGCCCGGGGCTCACAAGACATCGACTCCCACGTGTGCGCGCGAGAGCTCGTTGCGGCCCACGAGCGCGAGGTACGCGTCCTCGAGCGTCGAGACGCCGTACTGCGCAGCGAGCTCGCGGCTCGTGCCGCGGGCCACGATCCGCCCCTCGTGGATGAACGCGATCCGGCTGCAGAGCTGCTCGGCCTCCTCGAGGTAGTGCGTGGTGAGCAGGATCGTGGTGCCCTCGCTGTGGATCCGCTGGACGTAGTGCCAGAGCTCGAGCCGCAGCTCCACGTCGACGCCGGCGGTGGGCTCGTCGAGGATCAGGAGCCGCGGACGGTGCATCAGCGCGCGCGCGAGGATCAGCCTGCGCTTCATGCCCCCGGAGAGCGTGCGGGTGCGGTCGTCCTTCTTGCTGGTGAGTGAGAACGCGTCGAGCAGCTCGCGGGTCCGTTCCCTTCGCTCCTTCTTCGGCATCCCGAAGTAGCCGCCGTGGTAGTCGAGCGACTCCTCGAGCGTGAGGAACCAGTCCAGGTTGATGTCCTGGGGCGCCAGCCCGACGGCGAGCCGCGCCTCCGCGTAGTCCTGGATCGCGTCGTGACCGAAGACGCGGATCTCGCCGGAGGTCGGCTGGGCGAGCCCGGTGGTGCAGTGGATCAGGGTCGACTTGCCGGCCCCGTTGGGGCCGAGCAGGCCGAAGAAGTCGCCGGCCTCGATCTCGAGCGAGACGCCCTTGAGCGCCTCCGTCCCGGTCGGATAGCGCTTGGTCAGCTCTGTGACTTCGAGGGCCGGCACGGTCGCGGCATTGTGCAGGTTCGCCGCACGCAGCGGTTCGGTGTGCCCGGCGGTTTCGGGACGCTCGCGGCGCCCCTCGAGCAGACGAGCGGGCCGGGCGCCCGCCCGGCCCGCAGTCGCGAGTGTCGGCTGTGTGGAGGTCGGCCCGGGGTCAGACCGCAGTCAGACCGCCGCCAGCTCCCGAACCTGCGTCAGCCGCAGGTGGTTGCCCGACGGGTCGCGGAACGAGGAGTCGATCCCGTACGGACGCTCCTCGGGCTCGTCGACGAACTCGACGCCGCGGCCCTTGAGCTCCTCGTAGGCGGCGTGGCAGTCCTCGGTGGTGAGGAAGATCGTCCCCGCGAACCCCTTGGCCATCAGGCTGCGCACCTGCTCTGCCGCCTCGGGGTCCATCACCGGCGGGCCCGGGATGGCCATCAGCACGATTGCGATGTCGGGCTGCCCGGCGGGCCCGACGGTGAGCCAGCGGAAGTCGCCCATCTCGGCGAGGGTCACGTCCCTGCGGACCTCCATGCCGAGCTTTCGCGTGTAGAACTCGAGCGCTTCGTCCTGGTCGTGCACCCACAGCTGCGCGTTGCTGATCTTGATCATCGGTCCTCCTGAAGTCGTGGTCACCGTCGCCGAGGACGCTAGTCCGCCGCCGCGTCGCTGTCTTCTCGAAACGTGCGGCGTTGCGGGCGCCCGTAGACGCGCACGACGCAGGCGGGAACTTGGGCGAGCCTGGTGGCCGGTGGGAACTCGGCGCGATACGCGGTAGGCGACATGCCGTAGGTGCGCGTGAAGCTGGTGGTGGCCGAGCCGACGCTCTGCAAGCCCACCGAGAAGCAGATGTCCGCCACCGAGCGGTCGGTGCCCCGCAGCAGCGCCGCCGCGCGCTCGAGGCGCCGGGTGAGCAGGTACGCGTGCGGCGACTCGCCGAACGCACGCCGGAACTCGCGGCTGAAGTGCGCGCGCGAGAGGCCGGCCGCGCGCGCCATGTCGTCCACGTCGAGCGGCTCGAAGTAGCGAGCGTCGGCCAGGTCCTTGGCGCGCAGCAGGTGGCGGGCGGGTGGTACGAACGGCATGCGCCGACCAGTATCGCGACCGGTCGCGGGATCGGGCTCGCCATCCGACGCACCGGCTGGCCACCGCACCCGCGGTAGCGCGTGGCCGCACCGCAGCCCCGGTACGGGCGGTCAGCTCCAGCTTCGGCGGCCAGCTCCCCAGCGGTTCAGCTTCCCGGCGTTCAGAGCCTGGCGGCCAGGTCCCGAGGGCCCGCTCCCGCCGCCGGCTCCCGGCGCCGGCTCCCGCCGGCCCTCTCGCCGGGTCGCCCGCACCGGCCAGCTCCCGCCGGGTCAGCCCGCGCGGCCAGCTTTCGCCGGGTCAGCCCGCACGGGCCAGCTCCCGCCGGGCCAAGTGCCTCCCCACGGTTCCCGCTCCAAGCCCCCACCTTGTCCTCTCGCAGATTCGTTGCGCGACTGATCAGCGGGCCAACGAATCTCTCGAAGAGGAATGCGCGTGGCCTTACGCCTGCCGTGTCCGTGGACGGTTGCGCGACTGATCAGTTCGCCAGCGAATCTCAAAAGGGGCATAGGCGTGATCCCCAGCCTTGCTGTCTCCGTGGGCACAGAGCATCAGGTGCGTGTGCCGCGCACGGACAGGCCGCCGGCCTTCGAAGCGGACGGCGTCGTCAGCGGGGCCGGGCGATCAACGCCGCTCGGCAGCGGACGGCAGCCCGCCGCGTGGCCTCGAGCAGGCGATTCGACTCGCTGAGCGCCTCAGCCCGCGGGCAAAGACGACGCGCAACTCGGAGGGCCAGGAGCCGTCGCAGGTCCGCGGCGTGCGCAGCAGGTGGTGGGCGATCAGCCTGTGGTCGCGGATCTCCCGGACCTCGTAGCCGGACAGCGTCCTCACCTCGATGCGCCGGACGAAGTCCTGGCGGATGCGACGGACTGCGCTAAGGGTGAGCTCCAGCCGAGCGGGCGTGGCCGTTACCGGCGCCGCTACGCCGAGCCGGGCCGGCAGCTTCGCGAAGCGAAGCTCGATGCCGTACGCGCCGGATGCCCGGCGTACCAGGCGGCCTACGGTCGACGTGGTGACCGGCACGCTCGTGCCGAGTGCCGGTTCGAGCAGGGCGTCGACCAGGTTCGCGCCCAGGAGCTTGCCGATCAGCACCACCGATGCCGCATCCCCCCGACGCAGCGGTCGTCCCAAGAAGGCGCCGATAGACCACGCCAGCTGAGTCTCGCCGCCCCCTGACAAGTGGCCCCGCACCGCCATGACGAAGCGTCCGAAGCCGATCCGGCTCGCCGCCGGACAGGCGGCGCGCAGTGCCTGATCGCGCCCGCAGACCCGCGCGCGCGCCAGGGTGTCCACCCGCGTCCCGCGGGGTAGGAGGACCCGGACCGACCGCGCGGACCGGCCGTTCAAGGACAGGAGCGACTCGTCGGCCGCGACCAGCAGGGCGGCGCCCTGGCGGGCGACGCTCGGGTCGAGGGCGACCGGCGTCGCGGGCTGGCGGGCGACACTCGCGCCGAGGGACAGCGGCGCCGCTTGCTGCGCGAACGCCCCGGCGGCGCCGGCGGACAGCGCCAGCGCGAGGCACGCCGACGCGGCTGCGCGGCCCCTGCTCAGCCGAGATGCCCCCGCAGCGCCGCCGGCGAGCGGACGATGATCCGGCCCCGCTTGAGGCTGATCACTCCCTCGTTCTCGAGCCAGTGCAGCACGCGCCCAGCGTCGTCCTTTTGCGCCCCGGCCAGCCGCGCGAGGTCGGTAGGTCCGCCCACGAGCTCGATGTCCTCTTCACCCGGATGGCCGATCTGTCGCGCCTCGACCTGGGCGAGCAGCGTGGACAGGATGCGTCCGTTGACCGTGGACGTGGCGCTTGCGAAGCGACGATCCTCCGCCCGCTGCAACAGCCGGGCCACGCGAACCGCCATGCTGATCGCGGCCTCCGCGTTGCCGTGCAGGATCGCCATCAGATCGTCGCGCCAGATGGCGATCGCGGTCGTGGGGTCGACGGCCTGCAGCGTCGCCGAGCGGCGGTCGCTTGCGAACAGGGCCAGCTCGCCGACCATCGCGCCCTGCCCGACCTGCGCGAGCGTGATCGGCTGGCCGTCCACGAGGCGCCGCATCACCTTCACGCGTCCGCTGTG
>DASQNF010000022.1:0-2974 GCA_035645115.1 Thermoleophilaceae bacterium
GACCCGTCCGAGATCGAGGTCAAGCCCGGCGACACGATCACGTTCACCAACGAAGAGGCGGTCCCGCACGATGTGCACAAGACCTCGGGCCCCGGCGCCGACTTCAGCTCGGGGGACGTGGGCGGGATGCAGGAGGGCGACACCTTCGAGCTGACGCTCGACAAGCCCGGTACCTACGAGTACGTGTGCAAGGTGCACGCGCCCGGCATGGCCGGCACGATCACGGTCAAGTAGCCCCCTCCTACGGTCAGGAGCTTCTTTAGGAAATTCCCTACCGGCCAGTTGCCGCGGGGGGTCCCTGTGCGTGAGCCCCCGCTGACATCACTCGAGCGGGCGGCGGCGGAAGCCGAATCCGCGCAGCACCAGGAGCGCAGTCTCGCCCAGCCCGCCGCGGGCCGGCAGCAGGCCGAGCTGGGTGGCGGCGTCGTAGAGGTCGAAGAACCCGCGCGCTCGGCGCACGGCGCCGTCCGTGAGCTCGATGAAGTGGACGCCGTGAACCGAGACGAAGCGCTCGCTCGCCGGCAGGAGCTGGCCGAGGTCGCCGCGGTGGCTGCCGAGCGCGCGCCAGGCCACGCAGGCGTGGCTGCCGCGGACCAGCGGCGGCGCCGTCGGCTCCACGCTCAGGTCCGGAAAGGCGGCGCGCAGGCCGGTGGCGTGCCGGTCGAGGGCATCCACGCCCCGCAGAGGGTCCACCGCCACCGGGTCCTCGTAGGACACGTCGGGCGTGCAGCAGGCCTCGAAGCCGCCACCCAGCCAGCCCGCTCGCCAGCGCTCGGCCAGCTCGTCGATGGCGGCCCGCTCGAGCTCCGTGCTCACGTGCCCGGGGAGGTCTCGGCCAGCGCGGCCACCCCCTCCTCCGGCGAGGAGGCTCGAGCATGCAGGCGGCGCGGGATCCGCCCGGCCGCCTGCGCCTCGTAGCCGGCCTCGACGGCCTTGCGCATCGCTCGCGCCATCGCCACCGGATCGGCCGCGCGCGAGATCGCGCTCGCCAGCAGCACGGCGTCGCAGCCGGCCTCCATCGCGAGCGCGGCGTCCGAGGCGGTGCCGATGCCCGCGTCCAGGATCACCGGCACGCGCGCGGCCTCCACGATCAGGCGCAGGTTGTAGGGATTGTTGATGCCCATCCCGCTGCCGATCGGAGAGCCGAGCGGCATCACGGCGGCGCAGCCGGCATCCTCGAGGCGGCGCGCGAGGATCGGGTCGTCGTTCGTGTACGGGAGCACCGTGAACCCGTCCGCCACGAGCTCCTCGGCCGCTGCGAGCAGCTCGGCAGGATCGGGCAGCAGCGTGCGGTCGTCGCCTATCACCTCGAGCTTGACCCAATCGGTTGCGAGCGCCTCGCGCGCCAGCCGCGCAGTGGTGACCGCCTCGCGCGCGGTGAAGCAGCCTGCCGTGTTAGGGAGCACCTCGAGCCCAGCCTGCTCGAGCACGTCGAGGATCGAGCCGCGCGCGCTCGGGTCCACGCGCCGCATCGCCACGGTGGCCAGCTCCGCTCCCGACTCGCGGGCCGCGGCGGCCATCACGTCGAGGCTGCGAAAGCCGCCGGTGCCGAGGATCAACCGCGACTCGAAGGCGCGCCCGGCCATCTCGAACATCACCGGCCTCCCTGCACGGCTTGGAGCACCTCGACCTGCTGGCCGTCGCCGAGCCGAGTGGTCGACCAGGCGGCGCGCGGCACGACCTCGCCGTCGAGCGCCACCGCCACGCCGCGCCCATCCTCGGGGGCGCCGGCAGCGCGCACGGCCAGCTCGAGCGTGGCCTCGGCGGGAAGCTGCCGCGCCTCGCCGTTCAGGATCACGGCGGTCATGCGCGCGCCGCCCCTTCGAATCGTGCGGGCGCCAGCGGCGCCAGCAGCTCGGACCGCGGCTCGCCCGCCAGGATCGCAGCCACCTCGGCGCCGGTGAAGGGCGCGAGCAGCACGCCGTTGCGCCAATGGCCGGTGGCCCACACGAGGCCTTCGAGCTCGCCCGGGCCCACCACCGGGACGTTGTCGGGCGTGCCCGGGCGCAGGCCCGCGCGGGCGCCCACCAACTCGAGCTCGCCGACCTCGGGCAGCACCTCCCACGCCGCCTCGAGCAGGCGGAGAACCGCTTCGGCCGTGACCGCCGTGTCGAAGCCCTGCTCCTCGACGGTGGCCCCGAGCACCACGTGGCCGTCGGCGCGCGGCACCAGATAGCAGCGCGGAGTGCGCACGATCCGCCGCAGCGGTGGCGCTCCACCGGCGCGTACGCGCAGCTCCACGATCTGCCCCTTGACCGGGCGAACGGGGGGGCCGTGGCCGTCCGGGGCGAGCGCCGGGCTCCAGGGGCCGGCGGCGATCACCACGTGGTCGCACGCGATCTCGCCGTGCCGGCCGCGCACGCCGGTGACCTGTTCCCCGTCGTGCTCGATCGCCTCCACGTCGAAGCCGAGCGCGATCTCCTCGACCGCGGTGGCCAGCGCGCGGACGGTGGCCACCGGGTCGGCGATCCCGTCGCCGTGGGCGAGGATCCCGCCGCCGATCCTCGGGGAGAGCCCGGGCTCGAGCGCCCGTAGGCGCGATGGGGGCAGCCACTCGGCGTCGAGGCCGAGTGAGAGCTGGAAGGCATGCAGACGGCGGAGCTCCTCGGTGTCGTCTCGATCGGCGGCCACGACGAGCGCGCCGCTGTCGCGGTAGCCGGTCGGCAGGCCGGTGAGCTCCTCGAGCTCGGCCGCGAACGCCGGCCAGCGCCGGCGCGCCTCGAGGTTCACGCGCAGCTTGTGCTCGTCGCCGAAGTCCGCCTCGGTCACCGGGGCGAGCATTCCCGCCGCCACGCGCGAGGCCGCGGCCCCAGCCGCCGGCGCACGGTCCACCACGAGCACGGACATGCCGCGCCGCCCGGCCCTCCAAGCGCAGGCGAGACCGATCAGTCCGGCGCCGATCACCACGGCGTCGTAGCGTTTGCTTCGCGGCAGCTCCATCACCTTCCCTTCGCCGGCATTACCCGGGTCAGGT
>DASQNF010000023.1:0-2148 GCA_035645115.1 Thermoleophilaceae bacterium
AGCCCCGACTCGATCCGCAGGATGTCGAGTGCCTCGAGCCCGAGCGGCTTCAGCCCCTGCGGCGCGCCGGCCTCCCAGATCGCGTCCCACACCGCCGGGCCGTCGTCCGGGTGGCAGAACAGCTCGTAGCCGAGCTCGCCCGTGTACCCGGTGCGCGAGACCACGATGGGGATGCCGTCGTAGGCGCCGATCCGGCCGACCAGGAAGCGGAACCACTTGAGCTCCTCGAGCGGCGGCTGGGTGGGCGGCGTCCAGACGACCTGCTTCATGATCTCGCGGCTCGCCGGTCCCTGGACCGCGAGGTTGTGGAGCTGGTCGGTGGAGGGCTTTATCCACACCCGCAGCCCGAGCCGCTCGGCCAGCTCGCGCAGCCAGATCCCGTCGTACTCGTCACCGCCCACGAAGCGGAAGTTGTCCTGGCCGAGCCGGAAGACGGTGGCGTCGTCGATCATCCCGCCGGTCTCGTTGCAGAGCGCCGTGTACACCACCTGCCCGACGGCGAGCCTGCGCACATCGCGGGTGACCGCCCACTGCATAAGCGTCTCGGCGTCCGGTCCGAGGACCTCCCACTTGCGCAGCGGCGAGAGGTCCATCACCGCCGCCCGCTCGCGACAGGCCCAGTACTCCGCGATCGCTCCCTCGTTGTTGAAGCAGTGCGGCAGCCAGTAGCCGCGGTACTCCACGAAGCTCTGGGTGAGCGCGCTCGTGCGCGGGTGGAAGGTCGTCTCCTTTGTGAGCACGGGCTCGGCCTCCGGGGTCACGCGGTGGGCGATCGCCGTCTGAAAGCGGTTGTCGGGCGAGTAGACGCGGACGTGTATGTCCGTGATCTCCCAGCCGTTCGCGGGGTCGATGTCGTCGGGACACGCCGACGAGGCGCAGACCAGGTCGTTCGCCGCCCGCAGCAGCACGTAGTCGCCGGGGCGCGACCAGGGCTCGTCCGCCACCAGGACGTTGTCGCTGTCGAAGCCCGTGTTGTAGAAGAAGTTGACGGCCTCCCAGCCCCTGCGCTCTGCGATCCCGTAGGGCGTGACCTGGCGGTTGAAGTTCTCGGTGCAGGAGATGTGGCCCGGGTAGCCCATGTCCTCGTAGTACCTCGGCGTGCAGGCGAGCCCGAAGGTGTCGTGGCGTCCGACCGTGTCCTGGACCACCTGGACGAGCGGGTCCATGTCCACGTCGAAGAACTTCGAGTAGAGCCCGGGTGTCGGGTAGGCGCTGCCCATCAGCGTGCGCGTGGTCACGCCGTCCATGCCGCGCTCGAGCCCACGCTCGAGCTTGTCGCGGTGGAAGGCGAGGAAGTCCGAGCACTGCTTGCCGCGCACGTCGATGATCTGGATGTACTCCCCGGCGCGGACCTCGTAGGCGAGCGCGCTCGCCTTGTCCACGCGGAAGTCGAGCCGCGGCTCGGCCAGCGGCGGCGGCAGCTCAGCGTCCACCTCGGCGCGCGGCCGTGCGCGCTTCAGCTCGACGACCAGCGCGGATGCGGGCGGGTCGCCGTCCACGATCCGCCCGCCGGGCGCCGCGACCACGAGCAGGCCGTCGCGCCCGCAGTCGAACGACTGCGAGTCGCCGGGCGCCCCGTCCGGCCCGAACAGCCTGATCGCGCGCGCCTCGTCCGGGCGCAGCCCGCGCCCGTGCAACTCCGATAGGAAGCCGTCGTCCGCCCCGCTCTCGAGCAGCCGGCGCAGCACGGTAGCCGGAGCGTCGGCCCTCGCGCCGAGCGCGCCCGGGTGCTGGCTCCCGTCAGGCGCCAGCACCGTCAGCTCCGCCGGCTGGCCGCCGTCGGGGTCGATGACCCGGACTCGGTCGCCCGCGTGCAACTCCAGCGCCGTGGCCGCCCCGGGGCGCACCCACCACGACTCGAACGAGCGGTCGACCGGCAGCAGCCCGTCAGGAGCCAACACCCCAGGGCCGGCGGACGGCGTTGCCACCCGAGGGCTCGCGCCCCCGGACCCCCCCGGCTGGCCGGTGGACGGCACTCGCTCTTGCGCCTGCCCGGCGGATGGGGGTCCCCCGGTCGCCCCGTCCGGCGCCCGGCCGGCGTTTGGCTGCGACGGGGTCACGCCTTCGCGGCGGGCTCCCGCGCCTCGTCCTTGTCGGCCTGCTCGGAGAGCTGCTTGGCGAGCTCGCGCTTGCCGGCCGCGTCGAGCT
>DASQNF010000024.1:0-1835 GCA_035645115.1 Thermoleophilaceae bacterium
GTGGCGGCCATCGGCGACATGTCCCAGCAGGCGGTCGCCGACAGGACAGGTTGGATCGGTCGTCGGTCTTGCGGATCGTTCGCGAGCTGGAGGAGGAGGGCTGGCTCCTCGGGTCCCGCGACCCGCTCGACGCCCGCCGGATCCGCTGCAGGCCCACGGCGGGCGTCGCGGAGGCGACCGCGAGCGCCACCGAGGCCATCGAGCGGGCCGTGCGTCGCACCGCGCTCCAGCGCCTCCGCGCGCGCGAGCACGAACGCCTGCGGGTGCTACTCGGGCGAGCGATAGGTGCTCCCGAGCCCCAGGAAGGTCAGCCTGGCTGAGCTGAGCCGGGCTGCCGCGCATCGGCGCCGGCGCCTTGGCGCCCGCCCTTGTCGGCCCCCAGCAGCCGTAGCGCACCCGCGCCCACGAGCAGCGCTCCGGCGACCAGCTCGAGCGTCAGGGCCGGCCCGGCGCTCGCGGCGGCTCCTTCGAAGTCGCGGCCGAGGACGCCGGTCTCGTCGGTCACGGGCAGGTCGACCAGCAGCGACCATGCGAGCACCAGGGCGCCCACCGCCACGAGCGCCCAGGCCGCGGGCCGCGACTCCCCGAGCCCCGCGCCGAGCGCCATGAACGCCGCGAACGCCGCCAGGAGCAGGAACGAGCCCCCGTTTCGCTCGAGGCCGCTCAGCTCGCAGCGGTCGGCCAACCCGGGGTTCGCGTCGTTGATGACCTCGCAGCTGCCGCTCGCCACGTCGACGGTGGCCACCGCCGAGAACTCCGTGCCGATGAGCAGCAGAGCGGCCGCCATGCCGGCCGTCGAAACGCCGATTGCGAGCGGCTCGAGGCCGGTTCGCGCCGGGGATCGCCTGCTACCATCACGGATCGCTCCGCGGGTGGTCCCCCACCGCGCGCGGCCCCGTGACTCAGCCATGCGGGGGCAGGCGGTCGCTCACGTCGATGGAGTCCTATACGACATAGCACTCACCCGGGCAGGCGACGCATGCAGCAAGGGGCCCGGTCAGGGCCTTTTTTCTGCTCGGAATCGGAAGACGGAACCAGAGGTCATGCCACGCAAGGTCACACTCGAGAAGACGCGCAACATCGGGATCATGGCGCACATCGACGCCGGCAAGACGACGACGACAGAGCGCATCCTCTTCTACACCGGCCGCACCCACAAGATGGGTGAGGTCCACGAGGGCGCGGCCGTGATGGACTGGATGGAGCAGGAGCAGGAGCGCGGCATCACGATCACCTCCGCGGCCACCACGGCCTCCTGGCGCGACCACCGCATCAACATCATCGACACCCCCGGCCACGTGGACTTCACGGTCGAGGTGGAGCGCTCGCTGCGGGTTTTGGACGGCGCCATCGCCGTCTTCGACTCGGTGGCTGGGGTGGAGCCGCAGTCGGAGACGGTCTGGCGCCAGGCCGACAAGTACCGCGTGCCCCGGATGGCGTTCATCAACAAGATGGACCGCATCGGCGCCAACTTCGAGTACTCGGTCCAGACCATGATCGACCGGCTCGGCGCTCATCCAGTGCCGGTGCAGCTCCCGATCGGGGCCGAGGCCGAGTTCACCGGGGTGGTGGACCTCGTGAACATGAAGGCGATCGTCTACAAGGACGACCTCGGCCAGGAGTGGGAGGTCCGGGAGATCCCGGCCGAGCTCGTGGACGCCGCGCGTCAGGCGCGCACGGAGCTGGTCGAAGCCGTGGCCGAGTACGACGACAAGCTGATGGAGGACTACCTGGAGGAGAGGCCGATCGAGCCGGCGCGGCTGATCCGGGACATCCGCAAGGCCACGCTCGACATCTCGATGACGCCGGTGCTGTGCGGCTCCGCCTTCAAGAAC
>DASQNF010000025.1:0-6977 GCA_035645115.1 Thermoleophilaceae bacterium
CCGGCCGGCAGGGTCATCGTGCTGCTCTGCGGCGTTTGCCAGGGCTCCGGAGGCCCCTGGGCCGTGGTGGCGCTCGCCGCGCACCCGGGCGGCTTCGTGCGGCACGCCCTGGTGTCTCCCGCCGCGGCCGAGCTGCGCACGTTCGGCGTTCGCGCCCGGGAGGCCGTGCGCGGAGGGCCGGACGGCCTGAGTGCCCGGCTCGGCGAGGACGCCTGGCTCGAGCTGCGGCTGCGATCGCCGGTCCGCTGGCCGCGCCGGGCCTTCGGCGCGCTCGGCCCCGCGCACGCGCTGCCCGGCCTCGGCCAGTACTGGCAACCGGCCGTCCTCGCCGCCGAGGTGCAGGGAGAGGCATCGATCGAAGGCGTGCGGGTGGGTCTCGACGGCGCCACGGCGTACGTGGAGAAGAACTGGGGGCCCCGCTTCGCCGGGCACTGGTGGTGGGGGCACGCCGCGGCGTTCGCGCAGGGCGATGTCTCAGTGGCGTTCGCGGGCGGCCGGCTCGACCTGCTCGGGCAGCTCGTATCGCCCACCGCGCTGGTCGTCCGGCTCGGCGAACAGGTCCTCCCGTTCGCGCCGCCGCTCGCTCGGATGCGCGTGGAGGCGACGGAGCGGGTCTGGGTCGTGCGGGCGCGCTCGCCGCGCTACGCCGTGGAGCTCGAGGGCGAGGCGGGCCCGGAGCCGGCGCACGTGCTGCCCGTCCCGGACGTGAGCTCCGGGGAGGTGGAAATGCGCTCGCGGCAGCACCTCGCGGGGCGGCTTCGGCTGCGGCTCAGCCGCAACCCGGGCGGCGTGAGCCTCTTCGAGGGCGAGTCGCCGCTCGCCGGTCTGGAGCGCGGGGCGCCGGCGAGCGCGCCGGAGCCGGTCCGCGCTCGCGGCGGTGAGACCCCGGGGGTGCGTGCCGTGCGTGGCGGCGGGTAGCGAGGCCGAGACGGTGGGGGATCATCACTCGATGCGGTTCATCCAGCACAAGCGCGAGGCCTACTGGTTCTACCGCGTGCTCTCCCCGATGTACGACCGCTGGGTCAACCCGCTCTTCTGGACGCCGCCGATGCGCTCGGCCGCGCTCGAGCTCGCTCGTCTAGATCGACCGGACCTGCGCACGCTCGACGTCGGGGCCGGCACGGGCTTCTCGACCGAGGGCATCGTCGAGCGGGTCGACGCCGCCTCGGTGACCTTGCTCGACCAGAGCCCCGACCAGCTGAGCCGGGCGGCGCGAAAGCCGTCGCTTGCCCGCTGCCCGCGGGTCATCGGCGATGCCGAGCGGCTGCCATTCCCCACCGACGCCTTCGACCGCTACGTCTCCTGCGGCAGCATCGAATACTGGCCGCAGCCGCAGAGCGCGATCGCCGAGGCCTACCGCGTGCTGCGGCCGGGGGGTATCGCGCTGCTGGTCGGTCCGCTTCCGCCGGGTGGGCGGTTAGCGCGACGCCTGGCCGAGGCGTGGATGCTCTTCCCCACCGAGCAGCAGTACCGCCACTGGCTTCTGCGCGCCGGCTTCGAGATCCTCGAGGCGGCGCCGGTGGAGGCTCCCTGGCAGCGCGCGGGCGACCGGCCCTTCGGTCTCGCGATCGCCGGCCGCAAGCCGGTGGCGGGAGCCTCGCCGGCCGCCTCGGCGCCGCCCGCCGAGGACCTGCGTGAGGCCCTGACGCCCGGCGAGCGCCTGCGGTTCGCCGCGCGCTTCGCGCTCGGCTCGCTCGCAGGGGCGGCGTTCGTGCCGATCGGGGTGGCGCTCAACCTGCGCGCGCGGCGCGTGCGCGGAAAGGCCTGACGAGCATGGGCGCTGCGGTCCGCAGCCTCGCGGTGCGCGCCGCCGACCGGCCGCTCACCGCCTTGTGGGTCCTGTGGCGCTTCTCGCGACCGCACACGCTGGTGGCCACCACCACGAGCATCCTCGGCATATACGTGCTCGCGGCCGCCGAGCTGCCGGGAATGGCGCTCGGAGACGGCCTCGGCGCGCTGGCCCTCACGCTGCTCGCCGGCGCCCTCGTGAACGTCTACATCGTCGGCCTGAACCAGCTCGAGGACATCGACATCGACCGGGTCAACAAGCCCGGCCTGCCGATCCCCGCCGGCGACCTGAGCGTCCGCATGGGCCGCACGATCGTCGCGCTGAGCGGGGCGGTCGCCGCCCTGCTCGGGCTCACGCAGGGATGGGTGGAGCTGAGCGCTATCGGCGCAGCGATGGCGATCGGGACGGCCTACTCGCTCCCGCCGCTTCGCCTGAAGCGGTACCCGGCCCTGGCGGCCGCCAGCATCGCCATCGTGCGCGCCGTGGTCGTGAACGTCGGTGTCTACGAGCACTTCGCGGCCACGCTCGGCAACCGCCCGGAGCTGAGTGCGCTGCCCGCGCCGATCGTCGCGCTTACGCTGTTCGTGCTGCCGTTCTCGTTCGCGATCGCCGTGCTGAAGGACGTGCCGGACGTGAAGGGAGACCGTCGCTTCGGCATCGCCACGTTCAGCGTCAGGCTCGGACCCCGGCGCGCGCTAGCGATTGGGCTGGCGGCTCTCACGGCCGGCTACCTCGGGATGGCGCTGCTCGGGGCGCTCCTGATCGCGGAGGCCAACCCATGGGTCTTCGCCGGGGGCCACTTGCTCGCGCTGGCCGTGCTGTGGCGCTGGGCGCTCGCCGGCGAGCTCGACCGACACGACGCCCTTGCGCGCTTCTACATGCGGGTCTGGCTGCTGTTCATGCTCGAGTACGCGCTCGTGCCCGCCGCGGTGCTCGCCAGCTGAAGGCGACCCGGCGCTACGGCGTGGCGCTACGGCGCGGCCGCGGCTTCCACGAGCGCGGTGACGAGCTTTACGGCTTCCGATTCCCCGATGCCGTTGCTCGTGAGCGATAGCAGGTCGAAAAGGCGAGGGCGTGGCGCAGCGCGCGCCCGAGCAGTTGCCGTCTTCGGCCGCGCACGGCGCGGCCCGTGATGAGGACCTCGGCGGCTTCGAGAGCCTCATGCCGCTCTACGAGGACGAAGCGGCTTTCGCGACCGAGCCGGGCAGCCTCGCTCACGGCGGAGCCGGCGTCCGCCACGCCCTGGCCGGCTTCATCTCGATGAACGGCACGCTCGACCTCGAGGTGACACGAGTCCTCGAGGTGGGCGACCTGGCCCTCGTGCTCGTGTCTGGTCATTCGACGGCACCGGCCCGGACGGTGAGCCGGTGCGGCTGGCGGCAAGGAACGCGGACGTCCTGCGCCGGCAAGAGGACGGCGCCTGGCGCTTCGTGATCGACAACCCCTGGGGCACCGACTGACAGCCCGGCGCCGCCCGGCGGCCCCTGCGCAGAGCCACGGGCCGCCGGGGTGCAGCATCCTGAGGGCATCGCTCACGCGGGTGGCACTAAGGTCCTCCGAGGATGGACGCGCACGCCCATCACGGCCACGGGGAGCTGCCCACCTCGGGGCGAGAGCTCGATGCCCTGGCGCTCAGCGCCACGCTCCACTGCCTCACCGGCTGCGCGATCGGCGAGGTCGCCGGGATGGTCATCGGCACCGCGCTCGGCTGGTCGGAGTGGGCCACGGTGGCGCTGGCGGTCACGCTCGCGTTCCTGTTCGGCTACACGCTCACGAGCGTGCCGCTGCTGCGAGGCGGGCTCGCGCTATCCGCGGTGATCCCCATCGCGCTGGCCTCGGACACGCTGTCGATCGCGATCATGGAGGTCGTCGACAACGCCATCATGCTCGCGATCCCGGGCGCGATGGAGGCCGGCCTGGACAACGAGCTCTTCTGGGGCTCGCTCTCGGTGGCGCTCGCGGTCGCAGGCTTCGCGGCCTTCCCGGCGAACCGCTGGCTGCTCAAGCGGGGCAAGGGCCATGCGGCGGTGCACGAGACGGGAATCCACGGCGGACCGTCGCCACGCGTGGTCGGGGCGATCGCCGCGGCGGCAGCCACGTTCGGAACGATCGTGCTGGCGGCCGAAGCCCTCGGCTAGCGACCGGTTGCGCTCACGGCCTAAAGTGAGCCCGGCGATCTGACGAGATAGTGACCATGGGCGTCGTCTCCCGATCATGGACGACCAGGGCGGGCGTGGCGACGACGGCGCTCTTCGCCGTGTCGGCGCTCGCGGCTGTTGCCGTCGTGCCGGCCGTCGCAAGCCCTCGCATAGCGTTGTCCGTTGCCGGAGCGGAGCCCGGCGATCGGGTGGTCGTCGCCGGACACAGGTTCACTGAGCGGGCACGCGCGCGGATCGCGCTGGGCGCCCGCACCATGCGCCGGGCCAGGACGGGTCCGCGCGGCGGGTTCCGTTTGGCCTTCGTGGTGCCGAACCGCTCGGCCGGGCTGTACCGCGTCAAGGCGTTCGTGGGCGGCCGGTCCGTCAGGCGCCCGTTCCGGATTCGCCCGGTCCCCGACCCGCTCAAGCTGGTCGCCGCCGGCGACGTCGCCTGCGAGCCGGGACAGCCCGAGACCGCGACCACTTGTCGCCAGGCCCACACGGCCGACCTGGTCGAGAGCCTCGCCCCGGACGCTGTCGCCGTGCTCGGCGACGCCCAGTACATGTCCGGCGGGCTGGAGGACTTTCTGACCGTCTATGACCCGACCTGGGGGCGCTTCAAGGCGATCACGCATCCGGCGGTCGGCAACCACGAATACGACGGCGTGCCGGAGCGAAACGCCGCCGCCGGGTACTTCGCGTACTTCGGTGCGGCCGCCGGCGACCCGGCACGGGGCTACTACAGCTGGGAGCTCGGGAACTGGACGATGTTGGTCCTCAACTCGGGCAACATCCGGCACACCCGCGTCGGCGCAGACGGCGGCGCCGCGCTCCCGAACGACTGCTGGCCGGTGTCCTGCGCCAAGGGCAGTGCGCAGGAGCTTTGGCTGCGCGGGGAGCTCGAGAGGCTGCGGAGCGACGCCTGCGTTTTGGCCTACTGGCACCATCCGCGCTTCAGCTCCGGGTATGGATCGGCGCCCCAGCCACATCGGGAGACCGGGCCCATGTTCCGCGCGCTCTACGAGCACGGCGCGGAGCTGGTGCTGAGCGCCCACGCGCACAACTACGAGCGCTTTGAGCCCCGCAGCCCGGGAGGTCGGCCACACGAGCGCGGCGTGACCCAATTCGTGGTCGGCACCGGTGGCAAGTCCCTGCACGCGGACACCGCTGCGCCCCAGACGCCGACGCTGCGCACTGATGTCTTCGGCGTGCTCGAGCTGAGCCTGGGGCACACCGGCTGGAGGTCCCGCTTCGTTGCCGAGGGAGGCAGCACCGTGGACGCCGCCCGGGGCGACTGCGACTAGACCGACCCCGCAGCCCGAGCTCGTTGGCGCGTCGCTCCATCCAAAGAGAAGCCGCTACCAGCGGAAAGGGCCCGAACTCGAAGCTTCTCGCCCAGCAGAATGACTCGTAGGCTCGCCCAGTGAGCTACCTGCTGCTCGCGGACTCGCACACGTTCGTCTGCCGTTCGTGGGAGGACCTCGCCGCCCGGCTCGCCTGGGCTCGACAGGAGGGCTATCGGACGGCCAAGGCTCGGCGCGCGAACGGCTATGTCGACAGGCCGCTCAGGCCGTCCGAGCAACTGCGGCTGGTGGACGACGCCACGCGGCTCGCGCTCAGCTGCCCTCAGCCATCTTCCTAGCCCGAGGCGCGAGACCGGCGGCCGCCTTGCAGGGCGGCCGCCTTACCAGGTCCTCGAAAAATGTCGCCGTCGGCGGTTGGCCCTCACGGAACAAGACGCGCTCCCCCTGATTCGAGCACTCCCGGTGTCGACGCCCTGGGGGCCTCTTCAGCAGAACGTGGCCCTCAGCTTTGAGAGCTAGGGGGGGCAGGTTCCCGTAAAGCTGGCCGTCACGGTGCGGGGATTCGGGCCGTTGACGAAGACGCCGACGTGGACGTTGAAGTGGAACGTCTCGAAGGCGGACTGAGGCGCGTTCGCCGTCAAGCCGCCGGCGAGCGCGCGCGACCCGCCGCTCGCGTCCTCCAGACAGTGGAGATGCCTTGGAACCTGGGCCTGCGCGGGCGTCGCCACGGCGAAGGCGCCGGCGACGACGGCCGCGAACACAGCTCGGCGCATGGTCTTCCTCTCTTCTTCGATCTGACGCTCGAAGGGGCGAATTGCGGACAGCGCGAGCCTACGTCCGGCTCTGGTCCCAGGTCAAGCGGCCTGTGGGCTGTGAAGTACCCACTTCGTACAGGCCGCGTGCAGGGCTCCTTCAGTGCGCCCAGGGAGACTCGAACTCCGCCGAGACCCGTATGGCCGGTATCGGCGCGTGTCGGGAAATGCGCGCTTTGCAGGTAGTTCGCTGCCCGGCTACCCCATCGGTGCTGGTCCATGACGTCCCGTTATCGGGCGTTCGTTTGCAATCCGTTTGCAACGGGCAGGCGAAGGTCACGCTGTTTGCGCGTCTTGAGCGCCGGGCGTATGCTCGGGTTTGTGGTCGCCCGGCAGGGCGCGAAGGCGTCGCTCGCCGCTGTACTGGTTGCCGCTGCGGCGGTTGTCGGGCTGCTCGCGCTCGCTGCGCCGGCCCGGGCTGATGTTTCGCCGTTCCGCGAAGTGGGGGTCCTCCAAGGGGACGTGCGGGTGCGGGGCGATGGCGTGCGGTTCGTGTGGATCCAGAGCACGACTGGGCCGCCGTGGGTGTTCGACACGCTCGCCGGAAGGAGCTTTCAGCCGCCGCCTCCTTTCCCCGATTGCCACCCCGTCCATGTCGCGGGCGGGGTCGTACTGTGGAGGTGTCTGAGTGCTGGTGTGCCGCTTGTCACATATCTAGCGACCGGCGCGACACGCGAGCCGGCCGGCTGGGCAGCCGTCGAGGCGACTGAGACCCCATACTCAAACTGCGACGCGGATCGCATCGGGCGCCACTGGCTCCAGTACACATGCCGCGCCCTCATGGGCGGGGACCCAAGCCCCGAGTACCTCAACCATCGCACCGGCGCCGGAGGCGCACTTCCGGATGGGACGTACCTCGGCTCCCCGCTGATCGACTTCGACTACGCCGGTCTTGTCCGGCCCCCGTGCGCGCCGCTGGACCCCACGAGGCTCG
>DASQNF010000026.1:0-4191 GCA_035645115.1 Thermoleophilaceae bacterium
GAAGCGGCGCATGTTCTGGGTCATCGCGATTTCGGTCGGCAGGCGCTCCATGCTGGAGGCCCCGAAGAACCCCACCACGCCCTCGGTGCGCTCGAGGACGTACTGAGCGTCCTCGGGCTCGGCCAGCGGGCCGCCGTGGCAGAGCACGATCACCTCGGGGTTCACGGCCACCGCGGCGTCGCGCATCGCCTGGATCAGCTCCACGCACCGGTCCAGGGTGAGCGCGGTCTGAGCGCCGATCGTCCCCTTTGTGGTCAGCCCCATGTGCGGCACGAGCACGTCGGCGCCGGCACGCGTCATCGCCTCGGCCGAGTCCGGGTCGAAGACGTACGGTGCCGTGAGCAGCCCCAGCGACGCGGCCGCGCCGATCATCTCGACCTCGAGCTGGTAGCCCATTCCGGTCTCCTCGAGGTTCGCGCGGAAGGTCCCGTCGATCAGGCCGACCGTGGGGAAGTTCTGGACGCCGGCGAACCCGGCGTCGCGCACCTGCGCGAGGAATCGCGGCATCAGCCTGAAAGGGTCCGTGCCGCAGACGCCGGCGAGCACCGGAGTGTGGCGCACGATCGGCAGCACCTCCCGCCCCATGTCCATCACGATCGCGTTGGCGTCGCCGTAGGGCAGCAGGCCCGCCAGCGAGCCGCGGCCGGCCATCCGGTAGCGGCCCGAGTTGTAGATGATGATCAGATCGGCGCCGCCGGCCTCGGCGCACTTGGCCGAGAGCCCCGTTCCCGCGCCCGCGCCGATGATCACGCCGCCGCCGTCGAGCGTCGCGCGCAGCTTGGCGCGCGCCTCGTCGCCGGTCACGGTTGGCCCCGGAGATGCTCGTCCAGCCTGTCGGCCATCGCGACCGCGAACTCCTCGTCGTTGACGTTGTGGTCGAGCTCGACCAGCTCGACCTGCGAGCCCGCGAGCCCTTCGCGCAGCGCCTGGAACAGCGCGGCGTCGGCCTCGGGGTCGTGGAAGGGCTGGCCCTCGGCGTCGATCATCGACACGCCCCCCAGCGGCACGAACACGGTCACCGGCCCCTGCGCGCGCACGAGCTTGGACGCGATCAGGCGGCCGAGCTCCGCGCACTCGTCCCGGGTCGTGCGCATCAGGGTCACCGACGGGTTGTGGACGTAGAGGGTGCGGTCCTCGAACTTCGGCGGCACGGTGTCGCGCGCGCCGAAGTTGACCATGTCGAGCGCGCCCAGCGACACCACCTGCGGGACCCCGGCGCGACCCGCCGCCTCGAGCCGCGCCGGCCCTGCGGACAGCACGCCGCCCACGAGCTCGTCGCACAGCTCGGTGGTGGTGACGTCCAGCACGCCGGTCACGAGGCCGCCGTCCACGAGCGCCTCCATCGCCTTTCCGCCGGTGCCGGTGGCGTGGAACACGAGCACCTCGTAGCCCTTCTCCTCGAGCGCCCCACGCGCGCGCGTGACACAGGGGGTGGTCACCCCGAACATCGTCGCCGCCACGAGCGGGCGCCCGCCCTCGAGCTCCGGGGCGGGGGCGAGCACCATGCCGGCCATCGCGCCCGCGGCGTTGGCCAGGATGCGCGCCGAGATCGAGTTGAGGCCCGCCACGTCGGTGACCGAGGCCATCATCGTCACGTCGACGCCGCCGACGTAGTCGCTCGTGTCGCCGGCGGCCATCGTCGAGACCATCAGCTTGGGAGCGCCCACCGGCAGGGCCTGCATCGCCGCCGTCGCGATCGCCGTGTTGCCGGAGCCGCCCGCGGACAGCAGCCCGTGGATGCGGCCCTCGTCGTAGAGGCGTCGCGCCAGCGCCGCGGCGGCCTGCGCCATCGCGGCGATCGCGGCGCCGCGGTCTCCCGCGGCCCCGAGCGCCGCCACGTCCACGCCGGTCTCCGCGCCCACCTGCTCGCGCGTGATGTCCGGATGTGCGCGCGGCGGCTCGAGCGTGCCCACGTCCGCGAGCAGCGCCTCGACGCCCGCCAGCCGCAGGCGCTCGCGCAGGAACTCGAGCTCCTCGCCCTTGGTGTCGAGCGTGCCGAGCAGGAGGACCGTGCGGGTGCCCTCAGCGGTAGGCGACCGGCTCACGCCCGCCCCCCTGCGCGGACCTCAGCATCGCGTCGCAGACCTCGGCGGCGCGGTAGCCGTCCTCCAGCGTCGCCCCGTGCGGCGCGACCTCGCCGTCGTCGCGGATGGCGCTGAGCAGGTGGTGCAGCTCGTGCACGAACGTGTGCTCCCAGCCGATGATGTGGCCGTGCGGCCACCAGTGCTCCCAGAACGGGTGGTCGGCCTCGGAGACCAGCACGCTGCGGAAGCCCTGGGCCGCCGTTCCCGGCGTGGAGCCCGCGAAGTGGACCTGCAGCTCGTTGAGCCGTTCCAGGTCGAACGCGATCGAGCCCTTCGAGCCGTTGATCTCCCAGCGGAAGGCGTTCTTTCGCCCGGAGGCGAAGCGCGACGCCTCGATCGTGCCGACGGCGCCGCCCTCGAAGCTGACCGCGGCCTCGATCGCGTCGTCCACCTCCCTGCCCGGCTGGAAGGTCGCTGTCAACGCCGCGACGGTCTCGACCTCGCCCACGAGGTAGCGCGCCATGTCGATCACGTGGGCGCCGAGGTCGCCGAGCGCGCCGGAGCCCGCGGCCTCCTTGTCGAAGCGCCAGAGGGCGTCGTCGGTGGCGCCCCACTCCTGCAGGTAGGACCCGCGGAAGTGTGTGATCTCACCGAGCTCGCCCGACTCGATCATCTGGCGGGCGAGCCGCACCGCCGGCACGAAGCGGTAGTTGAAGGCGCACATGTGCTTCACGCCGGCGGCCTCCACGCGCTGCCAGGTCTCGTACGACTCGACGGCGTCGCGCCCGAGCGGCTTCTCGCAGATCACGTGCTTGCCCGCCTCGGCGGCGGCGATCGTGGGCTCAGCGTGCAGGTTGTTTGGCCCCGAGTTGTCGAACAGCTGCACGCGCTCGTCGGCGACGAGGGCGCGCCAGTCGGTGACGTGCTCGGAGAACCCGTAGCGCCGCGCGGCCTCGGAGACCGCCTCCTCGTTGCGACCTGCGATCGCCACCAGCTCGGGCATCAGCGGCGGCGGCCAGGTCATGTAGGCAAGCGTCCTGTACGCGTTCGAGTGGGCCTTGCCCATGAACGCGTAGCCGAGCATGCCCACCCCGATCGGCTCGACCCCGGCGCCGCCGCCGGCCCGGCCCATCGTGGCGAATCCCACCTCGCTCATCAGGCCTCCTTCGCGAACGCGGCGTCGAACGCCACCTCTGAGGGCGAGAAGTCGGTGCGGCGGACAAAGGCGAGCGCGTCCGGCGCGCCCCACTCGCGGTCCATGCCGGAGTCCTCCCACTCGATCGACAGCGGCCCCTCGTAGCCGACCCGGTTGAGCGCGCGGAACATCTCCTCGAAGTCCACGTCGCCGTGCCCGGGCGAGACGAAGTCCCAGCCGCGTCCGGGCTCACCGAAGTTGAGGTGGCCGCCGAGGATCGAGGAGCGCCCGTCGAGCCGGCGCCTCGAGTCCTTCACGTGGGCGTGGGAGATCCGCTCGCCGAACTCGGCGATGAAGGCGGCGGAGTCGAGGAACTGATGCTCCAGGTGGCTCGGGTCGAAGTTGATCCCGAAGCCCTGCCGGTCCCCGATCGCGGCCAGCGCCTTGCGCGTGGTCACGAAGTCGTAGGCGATCTCGGTCGGGTGGACCTCGAGGGCGAACTTGACGCCCTCGCTCTCGAACACGTCGATGATCGGGCCCCAGCGCTCGGCGAAGTCCTCGTAGCCGCGGTCGACCTCCGCGTAGTCGACCGGCGGGAAGGAGTAGATCAGGTGCCAGATCGACGAGCCGGTGAAGCCGTTGACCTGCTGCACGCCGAAGGCCGCCGCCGCGCGGGCGGTGTCCTGCATCCGCTCGGCTGCTCGCTGCCGCACGCCCTCCGGATCGCCGTCACCCCAGACCTCTGGCGGCAGGATCGCCTGGTGCCGGGCATCGATCGGATCGCAGACCGCCTGGCCGACGAGGTGCGCCCCGAGCGCCCAGCAGCCCAGCCCGTGGCGCTCGAGCAGGTCCCGGTGTGAGCGGACGTATCCCGGCTCGTCGAGTGCTCGTCGCACGTCGAAGTGGTCGCCCCAGGTGGCCAGCTCGAGACCGTCGAAGCCCCACTCCCCGGTCCTCTGCGCGAGGTCCGCGATCGGCAGGTCGGCCCACTGGCCGGTGAAGAGGGTGACCGGACGTGCCATCGCTGCTCCT
>DASQNF010000027.1:0-8373 GCA_035645115.1 Thermoleophilaceae bacterium
CAGGCCGGCGCCCGGCGCGTGCGGGAAGCCCACCAGCTCCGCCAGCCAGCGCACCACCGCGCGCTCGAGGTGGACATCGGCGTGATCGCCGGAGACGACGCTCGGGTTCATCGCGGCCGCCGCCAGCGAAGCCACGACGCCGGCGAGGGAGGGCGGCGGGTTGACCCAGCCGAAGAAGGCCGGGTGGCCATTGCCCATCGCGTGCGGCAGGACGTGGCGCAACGTAGTCGCGACCAAATCGTCCAGCGCCGCCGGGTGCTCCGGCAGCGGCAGGCCCAGCAGTCGCTCGCGGAGGGCGTCGGGGAGCGGCTGCCACACCGGCCGCGACGGCAGCGCGGCGAGGTGATCGGCCACACCGTCGACGAGCACGTGCGCGGCGGCCCGGAACGCAAACAGCTCGTCCTCGCACGCCGCGCCCACGCCCGCTTCGCTCACGTCCCAAGCATAGGAAGTCGATCAGTGGCGTCGCGGCAGCGGCCTCGTGACGAGACCCTCTGCCACGGCCCACTCGATCGTGCGCGCGAAGGTGTCGGCCACGGGGGTGTACTGAAGCCCGAGCTCCCGGGTCGCCCGCGAGCCGTCGTAGCGGTGACCGTGCAGGATCGTCCGCACGCGCGCCCGGCAGACCGAGGGCGTCTTCCCGCGGAGGCGGTACGCGGCCTCGGCAACGGCGACCGCCGCGCGGGCCAGCGGCGGCGGGACCATCCGCACGCGGTCGCGCACCCCGGACAGATCGGAGACGATCTCGAGCGCCTGGAGCGAGTGGAGCGTGGCGCCGTTGAGCACGTAGCGCCGGCCGCTCTTGCCCCGCTCCGCGGCCAGCAGGTGGCCCTCGACGCAGTCGCGGACGTCGACCACGCTCAGGTGGGTGTCCACGAACGCCGGCAGCTTGCCGTTCAGGTAGGCGATGATGATCTCGCCGTTGCCGCTCGTGCGCGGAGGGCCCTGGACCGAGGAGGGGTTCACCGCGACCACCTCGACGCCGGTGTCCTCGGCCGCCGCGAACGCTGCCTGCTCGCCCTCGTGCTTGGAGCGGTCGTAGACCGACAGGTACGAGCCGCGGTGGGTGCTCTCCTCGGTGCCGACCGTGCCCGCGGGCTCGCCGAGTGAGGCGGCCGACGAGGTGTAGACCATCCGGCCGATGCCGGCTCTGGCGGCGGCGCGCACGGCGCTCTCCGCGCCACCCACGTTCACCCTCAGGAGCATGTTCGGGTCAGCCGGGCAGTGGGAGTTCACGCCGGCCACGTGGTAGGCCGCGTCGCACCCGACCATCGCGGCGGCGATCGACCTCTCTTCCAGCAGGTCCCCGCGGGCGACCTCGGCGCCGCGCGCGGCCACCCTCTGCGCCGCCGCATCGGAGCGCGCGAGCCCGACCACCTGGTCTCCGCGCTCTAGCAGCCGGGTCGTAAGGGCTCCTCCGATGAAGCCGCTGGCGCCGGTCACGAAGACGCGGGACATCCTCAGGCCGGCTGGCGCCGGGGGGCGTGCTCGGCGCGCGGCGCCGGCTCCGTCTCGGCCCCGCAGTCGGCGAAGAACTGCCGCACCCGCTCCATCACCTCGCTCGGACGCTCGCCCGCGCGGGGTGCGATCGGCGCCCCGAAGCGGATCCCGAGCGGATGACGCGGCCCGGGCCGACCGTGCTTGAAGACCATCCAGCGCCGTCCGCGCGGCATCGCCTCGCGGGTGCCCGACACGTAGACCGGCACGATCGGCAATCGATGCTCAGCGGCGATCAGAGCGGCCCCGGAGCGCAGCCGTCCGACGCGCCCGTCGCGCGAGCGCGTGCCCTCGGCGAAGACGAGCAGGCTGCCGCCGTCGCGGATCAGGCGGTCCAGGTGGGCGGTCTGGCCGGGTCCCACGCCGGCGCCGCTGTTGCGGTCGAGCGGCACGGTTCCGAACGCGAGCGAGACCGTCACGGCCGTGCGGCGCTTGGCATAGAAGTAGTCGGCGGCGGCCGCCACTGCGGTGCGGCGCCGCAACCGGCCAGGCAGCGCGCGCAGGATCACCGGGGTGTCCATGTGGCTGTTGTGGTTGGCCACGAGCACCACGGGGCCGGTCAGGCCGTCCACCCGATCGCGCCCCGCCACGCGGCGGCGCGTGTAGAGGTCCATCAGCGGGCCGAGCACCCCGCAGATGAGCAGCTCACGTAGGCGGCTGGCTGCCCTCGTGCGCGTCCAGGGAAGGTCGAGGTCCGCCGGTTCGGCCATCTGACCTACTACGCCCGGCGCCCGTGAGGGTTTCTCGGCGCCCCCGATCGGGACCGCCGGCGACGATCTTGCCCGGGTTGAGGTTCGCGCCGGGATCGGTGCCGTCGAACAGCGCGCGGAGCATCGCCACACCGGGCGTCGAGATGTCCTGCTCGAGCCACTCGGCGTGCTCGGTCCCCACCGCATGGTGGTGGGAGAGCGTGGCCCCCGAGTCCACGAACGCCTGCTGGATCGCGTGCTTCACCACGCGGTAGTCCTCGAGGGCGTCGCGGTGGGCCGGGGGGTTCAGCGCGAACGTGAAGTAGAGGCAGGCGCCCGCGTGGTAGGAGTGCGACAGGTGGCACATCAGATAGCCGGGCACTCCCAGCCGCCGGAAGGCGCCGTGGCCGGCCGCCATCACGTCGTCGTAGACCGTCTGCAGCCGGCTCCACGGCGCCGAGGTCTCCGACACGTCGGCAGGCGCGCCGCGTTCGAGCAGGAAGTCGCGGATGTAGGGCGTGTCGAACTTCTTCTGGTCGTAGAGCTCGCCGGGGCTCGCGCCGATGCACAGCCCGCCGTGGCGCTTGGCGATCCGCTCGCTGAGCTTGCGCTGCGCGGCCACGTGGGCGGCGCTGCCCTCGTAGCCGATGAACGAGAGGCACATCGCCTCCAGGTCCCAGCCCTTCCGCTCGAGGAAGACCTGCAGCGCCTTCGACTTCACGCGGTCGAGCGGCGTCGGGGCCTTGCGGGTTGCGAACGAGAACGCTGTCTCGGGGGCGTCGGACACACGCGTGACCGAGGGCGACGCCTCGCTGGCGGCGATGTCGCGCATTGCGGCCAGGCCTGCCGCCCAGCTCGGGAACAGGTAGCCCAGGATCTTGCGCTCGGGCGGCACGCGGCGCACGTGGATCGTCGCCTCGGTGATCACCCCCAGCCGACCCTCGCTGCCCAGCACCATCTCGCGCACGCTCGGGCCCGTGGAGGTGGCGGGCAACGGACGCACCTCGAGCATGCCCGCAGGCGTGACCACCCGGAGGCCGCGCGTGAGCTCGGCGACGTCGCCGTAGCGGTCGGACTGCATCCCCGAGGAGCGCGTGGCAATCCAACCCCCCAGCGTCGAGTGCGTGAAGCTGTCGGGGAAGTGTCCGCAGGTCCACCCCTGCGCACCCAGCTGACGCTCGAGCTCGGGCCCGAAGACGCCCGCCTGCACGCGCGCCAGCTGCGAGACCGCGTCGATCGACAGCACCCGGTTCAGGCGGCCCATGTCGATCGAGATCACGGGCCGCGTCTCCCCTGCCTCTGCCTCCAGGCTGCCCGAGATGCTCGACCCTCCCCCGAACGGGATCACCACGGCATCGCTCGCGAGGGCCGCCCCGAGGACCGCCGTCACCTCGTCCTCGGAGCCCGGGCGCACCACCGCGTCGGGCAGGCGGCCCAAGTCCCCTCTGCGCTGACGGACGAGGTCCGTCAGGCTCTTGCCGCGCGCGTGCACGACGCGGTCGCGGTCGTCGGCGGAGACGTACTCGACCCCCACGGCGTCCTCGAGCTCCGCCCTCAGCTCGGCCGGGAGCACGGAGGCCGGGATCTCCAGGTCCTCGAAGGCGATGGCGCCGGTGCCCGGCCGGCGCACGTCGAGTCCGAGCTCGCGCTCGATGAAGGGCGCCAGCTCGGGCTTGCCCTCGTGGGTGAAGGCCACGTCTTCCTCCCCCCACCCCCACCACTTCATCGGCGCCGGTGTGGCTCCCGCTCGGTACATGGGCCGGCTGGACCATATCGGCGCGCGCGACCACGGGCCGCCACCCGGCGGCGTTGGGGCCCTCCCTTCGCCGGGGCCCTACTCGGGCGGGGGGCCGAAGCGCTCCGCCATGCGGGCGCCGACCACTTCGGCGATCAGACTCAGTGCCGAGAGGGGCCGGAAGAAGACGGTCAACTCCTGAATCGCGCCGGATCCGTCCCGCCGCAGCACGTTGAGCCCTTGCGTGCTCTGGCCGCGGATCGACGTCTCGAACAAGACAACCGCCAGATCCCCGTCCACCACCTCGTCGGTGACCGTGACCGGTCCGAGCTCCTCGCGCAGGATCCCGAACAGGAACTCAGCCACGTCCTTCCCCTGGAGCGGCTGGTCGTGCACCGCAACGCGGATCAGGGCGTCATCGGCGAGCGCGTCGAGCAACGAGCCCGTGTCCCAGGTCTCGAGAGCGCTGCTGTACTCGAGCCGGGGCGGGGCCACGAGGCAGGAGCCTACAACCGGCGGCGCCCTTTTCACCCGCGAACTGGGCGACGGGGGCCCGGCTGTCAGGGCATCGAAACGCTCAACCCCGCCTGGCGTCGAGCTTCGCGGCTGACCGTCCCCCAGATGGTGGCCGCCATCAGCCTCGCACCCGTGGAGTTGAGGTGGATGGAGTCGTAGGTCAAGCCGGGGCGATCGGAGGCCCGGGCCCAGTCGGCGAGGACGAGGTCGTCGCGGCGCCGGTCGAGTCGGCGCAGGCGCTCGTTGACGTAGGGGAAGTACCACGAGTACTGGCCGAGCTCGTCCCGGGCCGACGGCGGAACCGTCTGCAGAGTGGGCTCGCGGAGGGTCACCCACACCACTTGGCGGGCCCCCAGTCGGCGAAGGGTGCGAAGCAGCCCGCGGGCCTCGCTGTCGAAGCGCTCCGCCCAGAGCGAGTAGCGCCGGCGGCCGCGCTCCCAGAGTGAGTTGTAGCCGATGCCGATCACCACGAGCCGGGCGACGCCGGCTCCTCGCTCGCGCAGGTCACGCTCGGCAAGCCTGATCATGAGCGCCGGCCGGCCGAGCATCTGCAGCCGCCAGCAGGGCCGCCGGGCGCGGATGGCCGAGACGCCGCTGAGGAGCACCGAGTCCATCAGCACGGTGGCGCGCCGCGGCCTCAGCCAGGCCGGCCAGGAAGTGCCCTCGAGTGGGTTCGCAGTGCATCGCCCACGGGGCTCGGCTTGCGGCGCCGCCCCGCCGGACACCGCCGCCGCGATCATCGCCGCACAGAGAAGGGCGATTGCAGCTCGGGCCGGCTTGGCAGATGCAAGCCTCATGGGGATATCAGTACCAGGCCGCCCGGGAGCGAGGGCGAGCGGTAGGCGAGAAACCGGTCAGGGCGCCGCGGGCGCCGGCTCGGCACGCGGCCACTCCGCGGCCAGGGCAACGAGCTCCTCGACGTCACGGATGAGCGGCGCTCCGACGCGCTCCGCAAGCTCGGTCGAGACCCCCTGGCCGCCGAGCAGCAGCTGGGCGTCGGGGCAGGCCGCCCGCAGCGCGGCGGCCTGCTCCACGAGCCGCGGGCCGAGGTCGCTCAGGGTGAGCGAGAGCCCGATCACGTCCGGACACGTCCGGACGGCGGCGCGGCAGAGCTCCGCGCCTGGAACCTTGCTGCCGAGGTAGCGGACGTCGTGACCCAGCAGATGCAGGATGTCGGCGACCATCCGCAGCCCGAGTGCGTGGTCCTCGCCGTCCACGTTGGCGAGCAGCACGGTCTGCGGGACCACGCGATCGGAGCCGAGACCGCTGAGTGGTCCCTGTGACCCGGCCGTCTGCCACGCCGCCTGGCTTGCGATGCCGGTGGCGAGATGCTCCTGGGCCACGGTCACCTGCTTGCGCTCCCAACGGGCCCCGATGTCCACCATCGCGGCGCCGATGATGTGGGTGTCGATCGCTGCGGGCGCGACCTGCTTCGACAGCGCGTCGCAGATCACGGCCTCGGCCGCGCGTGAGTCCACGGCCAGCAGCGCCGCCAGGAAGGCCTCGCGGTAGTCCGCAAGCCGGGTCGAGGAATCGCGATGCTCGCCGGCGCCGGCTGGACGCTCTAATTGGTGCGTCCAGCCGTCGTATGACATTCGCCTAACGCCGACCATTGAAGTCTGGATCGGCATGAATCGGCGCCTACTTGAACAGGCCCGGCCGTGCTCGCCCGCGATCCCAAGGGGTAGTCGCCGCCGTCCGGTCCCCGGGCCGACTTCGCGGCGCGTATCCTCGGGCCGTGGCCGGCTGCACCCACCTCGACCAGATCCAGGTCGAGCCGCCCGAGTCGGTGGCGGGCTGCGAGGACTGCCTGCGCACGGGCGATCGCTGGGTCCACCTGCGCCTGTGCCTGACCTGCGGCCACGTGGGCTGCTGCGATTCGTCTCCCAACCGCCACGCCAGCCGGCACGCGGGCTAGAGCGGACACCCGATCGTGCGATCGGCGGAGCAGGGCGAGGACTGGTGCTGGTGCTACCTGGACGAGCTCGTGTTTCGGTTGGACCGCTAGAAGTGCCGACTTGGATCTTCGAGCCCGGGCACACAGCGGCCGAGTTCCGCGCTCGCCACATGATGGTCACCTGGGTGCGCGGGCTCTTCAAGGACATCCGGGGCAGCGTCGACCTTGACCGAGAGCGCTGCATGGACACCAGCTTCGAGGGCCGGATCGACGCCAGGCAACTATGGACCGGCGAGAAGGACCGCGACGCTCACCTGCGCAGCGCGGACTTCTTCGACGTCGAGAGCCACCCCACGATCGGCTTCGCCGGGCGCTTCATCGACCGCATCGGCGCCACCCACTTCAAGGCGGAGACCGACCTCACGATCAGAGGCGTCACGGCCAGCCTGCCGCTCGACGTGGCGATGCTCGGGGAGTGGAGCACGCCCTTCTGGGTCGGCGACGAGAACCGGGGCGAGATGCGTCGCATCGGGTTCGAGGCCACGACCCGGCTGAACCGGCACGCGTTCGGGGTGTCGTGGCAGGATCAGCTGCCCGGCGGCGGGGTGGTGGCGGGAGACTGGATCGACGTGGCGATCGACGTCGAGGCGATCCTGCTGGCGGACCTCGAGAGCACCGGCGCGATCGACTACTACCGCGCGATCGACGCGCTGCCAGGATCGCGGCGCTAGCCTGCCGCCGCCCGCCCGTCGACGAGGAGACGGGCGCACGGCTACCTCGTGGCGCGCTTCGCTCTGGCGAGCTCCTCCCGTGCCCGCAGGTGAGCGTCCTCGGCCGCCGCCCTCCGCGCCTGCGCCTCGCCGAGCTTGGCTTCCGCCGCGTCAGCCTTGGCACCCGCCTCCTCGGCCCGACGGCGTGCGCTCCCGGCGCTCCGCTCGGCGCTCTGCGCTGCCTTGGTCGCGGCATCGAGCTCGCGCTTCGCGCGCTTGGCCGCCTCGACGGCCGCCTTCAGCGACCGCTCGAGCTCTCTGCGCCGCGCCTGCGCTGACGCTCCCGGCCGCTCGCCCCGCGGCGCCGCCCGCCGCGGCCGCTCGCGCGACGGCGCCTGTCGCCGTTGCTCGCGTGACGCCCCCTGCCGTGACCGCTCGGGCTCCGGCGCATCCCGCCGCGGCCGCTCGCGCGCGGGCTCTGTTGTTTCTCCCACCGCCCCGAACACCCCGACGGCCTCCGCCTCGCGCGTTAGCCGGCCTGCTCGAAGCTCGGCGGCCGTGCTCTCGTCGAGCGTGGCGGCCCTCAGCGTCTCGGCCACCCGCTCCGACAGCGACCGCGGCGCCGGCAGCCCGGCCTCCGACGCCAGCTCGAGCGCCGCCCGGGTGAGCCTCCCCACGAGCTCGCGCTCCTCACGCGCTGCGCCTTGCAGCTCCTCGCGCCCGCCGCCCGCGAGCAGCTCCCGCTGCGCCGCACGCAGCCGCTCCCCGACCCGGAGCAGCCGTTCGACCTCCTCGCGGTCCCGGCGAGCGAGCTGGTTGAGCGCCCAAGCGGCGGCCGTGGGCCTGCGCAGGCGCTTGACCGCGGCGGCCTCGTCGCGGGAGCCTTCCTTGCGAAGGCGCCGCGCCAGCTCGTCGCGGGCGGAGGTGAACTCGGCGGGCGGCAGGCCATAGAGCTCGTCGGCGGCGCCTTCCACCGCTTCGGCGCCTGCCGGCCCGCGACTGCTGCTCTCCGTCATCGAGCAGACAGTCTCCCAGCGCGCGGCCCGCGCTCGTGAGCTCGGCCAACACGGCCAGAGGAGCTGCGTGCCTCAATCCGACGACGTGCAGGTGATCGAGCGCTTCTACCGGGGCTTGGGCGAGGGCACTCCCCCCAGCGCGGCGCGGCGGCTGCCGTAGGCGCATTGCCGCGCGGCGCGGAGTCCTCCTCCAACCATCGGCCTCGGTTTGGTCCATCCACGGGATCGTCGGCCGCCGACAAGTTCTCCTCGGGAGAACGCTCGGCAGCCGCCACCTCGTCCCTCTACTCCTCTCCTCTGCTCTCCTCCGAGC
>DASQNF010000028.1:0-26689 GCA_035645115.1 Thermoleophilaceae bacterium
GTCGCCGCGCTTCCCGTCCGCGAGCACGAGCAGGCCGTGGTCGCGCGCGATCGCGGCCACCTGCTCGAGCGCCTCCCAGCCGGGCGATCCCAGCCGCTCGAAGCAGGCCAGCTGCGCCTTGACCGCCACGCATGCCGGCCCGGCGGCCACGATCGCCGCCCGGCAATGCTCCCTGACGGCCTCCGCGGTGCGGATGCGGGCCAGCGGGGAGATGCGCTCCGGCCCGCCGCCGGCCGGCGCGCCGATCCGCTCGAGCGCCTCGGGCCACAGGCGGGCGGGATCGGGATCGAGGCCGAGCACGACGCGGCTGCGGCGCTCCTCCACGAGCGCCGCCAGCCGGTCGCCGAAATGCGAGGGCCGCAAGCCCCCGGTCAAGACCTGCGGCCGGTATTCGTCAGGAGCCCTTGACCGCGTTCTTCAAGGCACTGCCGGCACTGAAGCGCGGCACCTTGCTTGCGGCGATCTGGATCTTCTCGCCCGTCTGCGGGTTCACACCCTGGCGAGCGCTGCGATCCGCCACCGAGAACTTCCCAAAGCCGGTGAAGCTCACCTCTCCACCGCGGGACAGCACCTCCTGGATCGAGTCGAGCACGGCGTCGACGGCCTTTCCGGCCTCGGCCTTGCCGAGGTCCGCATGGTCCGCGACCCGATCCACGAATTCAGCCTTGGTCACGATCTCCTCCTTACCGGGGGCACAGGTCCGGCGCAACGTAACAACGCTCCCGGACGACAGGCGCCCGTTTTCCGCTTCCCGAGCGGGAAAATGGCGCTCCTTCCGAGCGTTTCCAGGCCGGCGGAAGGCCAAACCGGGCTCCGGGAGCGCGCGGTGCGGCCTCGAAGCGCGGCCTGCCGGCGCAGCGACGAGAGAGGCGCGGCCATCGTGGCCGCTGTGACGATCGCGAGCCCGGGAGCCGGGCAGCGCTCCTCGATCAGGGCGGCGCCGCCGGCTCAGGAGCCGGACACCGCCATCTCCTCGATCAGGAGCGGCGCCGCCCTGACGCTGCCGCCGAACGGCACCCAGCGCGACTGCGACCCCACGGCGCGGACCGCGGCCAGCATCGAGAGCAGGTCGCTTGCGACCGTCATCTCGCGCACCGGGGAGGCGAGCTCGCCGTCCTCGATGAGCCGCCCGGAAGCCCCGACGGAGAAGGTCCCGGACACGGGGTTCACTCCGGAGTGGAGCCCTGCCACGTCGGTCACGTATATCCCCTCCCCCACCTCGCGCACGAGCCCGGCCAGATCCTCGCCGCCGGGCTCGAGCACAAGGTTCGTCGAGCCCACAGAGGGGGGCGAGCGGTAGGACCCACGCGCTGCGTTCCCGGTGGTGGCTCGGCCAGCGCGACGCGCCGTGCGCACGTCGTAGAGGTAGCCGAGCAGACGGCCTTCCTCCACCAGCGGCGTGCGTCGGGTCGGCGAGCCCTCGCCGTCGAAGGGCGCGCTCGCGAGGCCGCCCGCGGCGGTCCCGTCGTCGGCGATGGCGAGCGTGGGAGCGCCCACCTCGTCGCCCTCGCGGCCTGCGAACAGCGAGCGCCCGCGCTGGACCGCGTCGGCGGAGAGCATGGCGCCGATGAAGCCCACGAACGACGCCGCCACGAACGCGTCGAGAAGGACCGGGCAGCGCCGGCTCTCGGGCCGGCGCGCGCCCACGAGCGCCAGCGCCCGCTCCGCGGCCTCGGCGCCGATCGTGTCCGGGTCGAGCGCGTCCGGATCGCGGCCGAGCCCCACCCCCAGGCCGGTCATCAGGTCGGCGCCCTCGCCGGCGAACGCCGACGCGTAGGCCCAGGCCTGAGTTGAGGCGTATGACGCCGCGAGCCCGCGTGAGTTGGCGATCGCCACGCATCCCTCGCCGTCCGAGTAGACGACGTTCTCCACCTGGGTAACGCCCCGGCGGGCGCGCGCCGCGCGCTCGATCGCGAGCGCAAGCTCGACCTTGCGCCCGGTCGACCAGCCGGCGAGCGCCGGAGAGGCGAGCCCCTCGACCTCCGAGCTGCCGTGCTCGTCCTGCAGCCCTGCGTGCTCGTCCTCGTCGGCGACCTCGGCGGACTCGCGCGCCCGGCGCGCCACCTCGGCGAGGCCCGGCTCGGAGAGGTCGGTGCCGTACGCGTAGCCCGCGCGGGAGCCCACGAACGCGCGCACGCCGAGCCCACGCCCGCCTGCGTCGCTCAGGCTCTCCACCGCCGCGTCGTAGACGCGGATGCGTCGGCTGGTGCTCTCCTCGGCCCAGGCCTCGGCGTCCGTGGCGCCCGCGGCGAGCGCCGCCTCCACGGCCCGCCGGGCCGACCCGTCGAGGCTCACGACGCCGTCCCGCCCACGGTGAGCTCGCGGATCCGAACGTGCGGCTGCCCGACGCCGGCGGGCACGGACTGCCCGCCCTTGCCGCAATAGCCGGTGGCGATCTCGAGGTCGCCCGCGATCCCGTCGATCATCCGCAGCGCCTCGAGGCCGTTGCCCACGAGCGTCGCGCCGCGCACGGGCGCCGTGACCCTGCCGCCCTCGATCAGGTAGCCCTCGGATACGCCGAAGACGAAGTCGCCGGTGGCGGGCTCCACCTGGCCGCCGCCGAACGAGACTGCGTACAGACCGCGCCCGACGCCGCCGATGAGCTCGTCGGGCGTGGCCTCGCCGGGCGCGAAGAAGGTGTTCGTCATGCGCGGCGCCGGCAGGTGCCGGAACGACTCGCGGCGGCCGTTGCCCGTGGGCTCCGCGCCGTCCCGGCGCGCTCGCAGCAGGTCGTAGAGGTAGGCGCCCAGCCGCCCCTCCTCGATGATCGTGGTGGGCCGGGTGGGGGTGCCCTCGTCGTCCACGCCGTCGCTGCCCCAGTCGCCCGTGCGGCTGCCGTCGTCGAGCGCCGTCACGAACGCCGGCGCCACCTGCTCGCCGAGCCGTCCGGCGTAAACGCTCGCGCCCTTTTGCACCGCGTCCGCCTCGAGCCCGTGCCCCACCGCCTCGTGGAGGAGCACGCCGCCGAAGCCGTTGCCGACCACCACCGGCAAGCGGCCGCTGGGGGCGTCCACGGCGTCGAGCAGGGCCAGGGCCCGTCCCGCGGCCTTGGCGGCCACCTCCTCGGGATCGGTTGCCAGCAGCTCGAAGCCGGCGTGGCCGCCGCGGGTGTCGGTGCCGGTCTCCACGCGCTCGCCGCGGCGCGCCACGACCTGGGCGCTGAGCCGCACGCGCGTGCGGTCGTCGGCAGCCGCGCGCCCGTCGGAGTTGTAGACCTCGACCTGGCGTCGCGACTCTCCGTAGCCCACGCGCACCTGGACGACCTCGGCCCCGGCGGCGCGGGCGCGCTCGTCGAGCGCGCGCAACAGCTCCGCCTTGCGGGCGGCCTCCACCTGCTCGGGGCGCCGCTCGACTGGATGCACGCCCGCTGCAGGGGCCGCCGCGCTCAGCGCGGCCGGGTGCTCGGCGTGCCCGCGCAGCGCCTCGGCCACCGAGTCGGCCACCCGCACCAGGTCCGGCTCGGCCAGCCCGTCGACGTGGCCGTAGTAGGTGGACTCCCCCTGCACCACCCGCACGCACGCGCCGCGCTCGCGACCTCCCTGCGGGCTCTCCACGCGGCCGTCGTCCAGGGACAACGCGAAGCCGCTGCGCGCCTCGGCATAGACCTCGGCGAGATCGCCCCCGCGCGCGAGCGCGCGCTCCAGCACGAGGCCGGCGAGCTCGGGGGCCAGGAGGCTCACTCGGGGTCCTCCGGGCTCGTCCCAAGCGCCTCCGGTTCGGACCCCGCCGACGCCAGCTCCACCATCGCCTCGGCGATCTCCATCACGCGGGCGTGGCCGCGCGACGCGGGCTGCACGAGCCGGGCGTATCCCGCCGGGTCGTAGACGAGCACGCGCGGCTCGCGCTCGCGCTGCATCCGCCGGACCGTGGCCGCCATGTTCTCGGCGAGCTCCGCCGCGCGCGAGATCGGCCCCTTGCGCCTGTCCTTCACCCGCCCCTCCCGCGAGGCTCGCCTCCGAGCTCCGGCACCGGCGACTCACCCGCCGCCGCCTCCTCGGTCACCGGGCCCGGCGCGCCCTCCTCGGCGGCGGTGGAGCGGCGGATCGGCGGCGCCCCCTCGAGCTCCCCGAGCACGGCCCGCAGGTCCCAGAGCATGAGCGAGGACAGCGCCGTCCTGCGAGCCACCACGGCAAGCGTCCAGCGCGGCGTGCGCGATGCGAACACGGCGCCGCCCGGCACCTGCGCCTCGACCTGCTCGGGTGGGTCGGCCTCCCAGTCGCGCGTGGCCCCGTCGACCGCCTCGAACAGCTCTCGAGCGAGCTCGCCGAACTCCCGCGCTCGCGCCGGGTCCTCTTCGCTCGAAGCGGCGAGCGCGCCGGCCGCGTCGAGCAGGACCACCGCCCGGGCGTCCGCGGAGAGCTCGCAGAGGCGGGCGGGCGTCCGCTCCGGGGTGAGCGCGTCGGCCATCGAGGTGGTCACAATAGCCGCGTGCCGCTAGCCCGAATCTCCTGGCTCGTGACCGTCGCGATCTGCCTGATCGCGGCTCTGCTGCTGCTCTTGAGCGGCTACTACGGCTACTCGGGCGTCCTCCTGGCCGTGGGCGCCGCGGCTGCCGTCAACGCGCTCTGAACCGCCCCGGCGGCGGCTCCGGCGCCTGCGCCTCCGGGCCCAGCGGCGGCTCCGGCGGCCGCGCTCCCGGCGCGGGCGCCTCGGCCGGCGAGGCGCCCACCGGCTGCTCCGGCTCCAGGTGGATGAGCACGTCGGCGCCTCGCAGCCGCGCGGTCACGGCGCGCTGAAGCTCGTGCGAGATCGCGTGGGCGCGCCGGAGGCTCGTGCCGTCCTTGAACTGCACGTGGAGGTCGATGTAGCGGCGGCTCCCGGCGCGCCGGGCCCGCAGCTTGTGGAAGCCTGCGATCTCGGGCGCCCCGTGGGTGTCGATCGCCTCGCGCACGGACTCGAGCTCGTACGCCGGCAACGCCTCGTCCACGAGAACGCGACTCGTTCGGTTGAGGATGCGCACGCCGGCGAAGACGATCGCCACCGCCACCATCAGCGCCACCGCCGGGTCGAGCCACTCCGCGCCGGTGAGCTCCACGAGCACGAGCCCCACGAGCACCCCGAGCGAGGTGAAGGCGTCCGTGCGCAGGTGCGCCGCGTCCCCTTCGAGCGCGGGCGAGTCGGTGGCTCTCGCCCGGCGGTAGAGGAACGTCGACACCCCCAGGTTCGCCACCGCCGAAAAGGCGATTACGCCGATCCCGAAGCCGATCGAGTGGATCTCGGTTCCCTCGGCCAGGCGCCGCGCCGACTCGTAGACGATCACCCCGGCTCCCACCAGGATCAGCATCCCTTCGATGGCCGCGGCGAGGTTCTCTACCTTGCCGTGCCCCCAGGGGTGGTCGGCGTCGGCCGGCTGGTCGGCCTTGCGCACCGAGAAGTAGGCGATGATCGACGCCACCAGGTCGATCGCCGAGTGCACGGCCTCGGTGATGATCGCGATCGAGCCGGTGATCGCGCCGGCCACCAGCTTCAGGGCGATCAGCAGCAGGTTGGAGACGATCGAGACGGCCGCCGCGCGCTCCTTGCGGGGCGACTGCGCTGCGGGCCCGACTGCCCTGACCGGGGCCGCCGCCGCGGTGGCCACGCGGCTCCGCGAGGGCGGGCTCACCGGCGCCGGCGCGGGTAGCTCAGCAGTCCGCGCGGGCGCGAGCGCTCGCGTGCGTCGGCCTCGACCTCGGCGAGCACCCGCAGGAGCGCGCGCGCCGCCCGTCCACGGTGGCTGATCGCGTCCTTCTCCTCCGGGCTGAGCTCGGCCATGGTCCGCTCGCCGGGGTGGTCGTCGGGCACGAAGGCCGGGTCGTAGCCGAACCCGCCGTCGCCGCGGGGCTCTGTGACGAGCACGCCTTCGCAGCGACCGTGGACGACCTCCTCGCGTCCTCCCGGCTCGACGTAGGCGAGCGCGCACACGTAGGCAGCCCGCCGGTCGCCGTCCCTCGGCAGCTCTCGCAGCAGCTTGGCGAGGTTGTCCTCGTCGCTCGCATGCTCGCCGGCGTAGCGCGCCGACCACACCCCCGGTGCACCGCCGAGCGCGGCCACCTCGATCCCGGAGTCGTCGGCGATCGCGGGCCTCCCGGTGGCGAGCACCGCCGCGCGGGCCTTGACGAGCGCGTTCGAGGCGAACGTGGTGCCGGTCTCCGGCGGCAGGCTGACCTCGGCCGGAAGCGGGTCGAGCCGCCAGGGGCGGATGACCTGCGCCAGCTCACGCAGCTTGTGCTCATTGCCGCTGGCGAGCACGAGCCGCACGGCTCAGGGCCCGGCGCCGCGGCCGCGGTCCTCCGGCGCAGGAGTCCCGGCCGCCTGCGCGCTCGGCGTGGGCGCCGCTCCGCCCGCCGCCGCCACGGCCGCCTCCTGGGCCGCGCGCAGGCTGTCGATCCCGTCGGCGGCGAGCGCGAGCAGATCGTCGAGCGAGGCCCGCGACAGGGGCGTGCGCTCCGCGGTCGCCTGCACCTCCACGAGTCCCCCGTCCCCGGTCATCACCACGTTCGCATCCACCTCGGCCTGCGAGTCCTCGGAGTAATCGAGGTCGAGCAGCGCCCGGCCGTCGACGATTCCGCACGAGACCGCGGCCACCGACCCGCTCAGCGGCAGCCGCTCGAGCCGGCCGTCGGCGATCACGCGCCGCAGGGCGAGCTCGAGCGCCACGTAGCCGCCGGTGATCGCGGCGCAGCGGGTCCCGCCGTCGGCCTCGAGGACGTCGCAGTCGATCCAGACGGTGCGCTCGCCGAGGCCCTCGAAGTCGACCACTCCCCGAAGGCAGCGCCCGATCAGGCGCTGGATCTCCACCGTGCGACCGTCCGGGCGCCCCTTCGAGACGTCCCGCCGCTTGCGCTCTCCCGTCGAGGCCGGGAGCATCCCGTACTCGGCCGTTGCCCAGCCGCGACCGCGCCCCGCCATCCAGCGCGGGACCTCCTCCTCGACCGTGGCGGTGCAGATCACGCGCGTGCCGCCGAGCTCGATCAGCGCGGAGCCGGTGGCCGTGCGCACGAAGCCGGGAATGATCCGGACCTCACGGAGCTCGGCTGGGCCGCGACCGTCGTTGCGGGGGCCGTTCACGCCGCCGACCTCGAGGCCACCGGCGCCGGCCGTGGGCCGCGGCTGGACCTGCCCGCGGGCGAGGCTGACCCCGGGCGGCCGGGGGCCGCTGCTCCCGGTGGCGCCACCTCCACGTGCTCCACGTTCCCGATGGGAAGCTGGAGGAAGCGCGTGCCGAGCCTGCGGAACTCCTCGACGTCCCCGCTGGCGAGGAACCGGTACTCGCCGCGCCGGTCCTCGCGGTTCGCCACGCCGGCCGAGCGCAGCCGCGAGTCCACCTCAGCGGCGATCGCCTCGCCGGAGCTCACGATCGCCACCCCCCGGCCGAGCGCGCGCTGGAGCACCGGGCGGACGAGCGGGTAGTGGGTGCACCCGAGGATCACGGTGTCGACACGCGCCGCCCGCAGCGGGCGGCAGAGGCCCTCGATGCAGGTGACCACGCGCTCGTCGACCTCGCCGCCCGCCTGGATCAGCGGTGCAAGCTCCGCGGAGGCCACCGCGTGCAGCTCGCAGGCGGGCGCCACCTCAGCGAGCGCCCGCGCGTACGCGCCGCTCGCGACCGTGGCGGGCGTTGCGATCAGCCCGACCCGCCCGGAGCTCGTGGCCGCCGCTGCCAACCGCGACTCGGGCCGCACGACGCCGACCACGGGCAGCCGCCCGGCAAGCTCCTCGCGCAGCGTTGGCAGAGCCGCCGCCGTAGCCGAGTTGCAGGCCACCACCAGCAGCTTCGCGCCGCGCTCGAGCAGGATCGCGGCGAGCTCGCGTGCGAACGCGACGAGCTCCTCCGGGCGGCGGTCGCCGTAGGGGAAGCGAGCCGTGTCGCCGAGGTAGAGGAAGTCCTCGTGCGGAAGCGACACCAGGCACTCGTGCAGGACGGTGAGACCACCGACGCCGGAGTCGAAGACGGCCACCGGCAGGCTCTGGGGGGCAGGCGTCATGGTCCGAATGGTCGCATGCGCTACGGAGCCGACGACCGAGCGGGGCGTGCCGTGCAGCGGACGTCGGCCCGCCCCGGGCGCGGGTCCATGCAGCGCGGGCCGGCCTGCTCCCGCTCGGAGTCGAGCTCGGGACCGACCCGGCCGGCCTCAGACTGCACGGCTGTTTGGGACACACGCGCGCCGGGACTGTGGTCGGCCGAGCGCGGCGGAACCGTGGCCGGCCTCGAGCTGAAGCCATGCCGGTGGGTTAGGGGCCCCCAAGTACCCCTAACCACCTGTTTCTGCGGTCAGACGCGACAGGCGCAGGCCGTGGCGACCCTCCCCTTACCGATCCGGACCGGCCATGCCCGCTCGCGGTTCCCTCGACCAGCACGTCGATCCCGCAGACCTCGTCCTCGAACGATACGGCTCGTCGACGAGCCGGAACCGCTCATAGATCGGCTCCCTGCGCCTGCGCCGCCGCCGGAACCACGGCAATGACCGCCGCCACGAGGAGTAGGGCGAGCAGCCTGCGTGTTCCTTTCGTGTGACCTCGCCTGCGTTCGTGGAACGTGGCGAGTGACCCTCCCACCCGGCGGCGTAGGGAAGGCCGTTTTTCGGGCCGCTGTGAGCGGTTTCGCGCAGCCGCTTGCCAATCGCCCAGGTCACGCCGAACCCGTGAGGCTCCCCTACAGGGGAGGCCGTCATCGCCTCGGCGCCGCGTTCGTCGCCCGAACGCGGAAGCGGGCAGCCGAAACCGCTCTACACGGCCGAACCCGGCTCTTGCCCTACCCCCCAATCAGAACTGCACCCTCCTTACGGCCTCCTTGATCTTTCCGATCAGCACGTCCCCGAGCTCCTTGCCCTCGTCGGTCCTGAAGCCCTTCATCGCGGCCACCACGCCGGCCATCACGAGCGCGACCAGCAGGATCAGAGCCACGTACTCGACGGTGCCCTGGCCGCGCGTGTTGCGCAGGGCGGGGGCGGCGTTCGACAGCGCGGCGTGGGCGCGTCCCATCAGGCGGTGCATGAGTCCTCCTCCGTTGGATCACTGGACGCCGCGATCGTCCGGAAACGGGACGCACGGCTCCAGACGCGCGCGTGACAATCGAGTCACAACCGAGCGATGGCAGCCTGCCGCCCTGCCACCATCCCTGCGCATGTGCGGGATCGGCGCGCTCCTCGACCCGGGCGGCACTTGGTCGCCGGTTGCGGCGGAGCGGATGGTCGATGCGCTGCGCCACCGGGGACCGGACGGGGACGCGCTTCGGCGGATCGGCCCGCTTGCGCTCGCCCACACCCGGCTCGCGATCATCGACGTGGCCGGGGGCGACCAGCCGCTCGACTCCGAGGACGGCCGCGTGAGCGCGATCGTCAACGGCGAGATCTACAACCACCGTGAGCTGCGCGCGTCCCTCGAGCAGCGCGGGCACCGCTTCGCCACGCAGTCGGACAGCGAGGTGATCGTGCATGCCTACGAGGAGCACGGGCTCGGCTTCGTGAGGCGCCTGAACGGGATCTTCGCGTTCGCGCTGTGGGACGACCGCAAACGCTGCCTCGTCGCCGCGCGCGATGAGTTCGGCGTGAAGCCGCTCTACTGGTGGAGCGACGGCAGCCGCACGGCGCTCGCCTCCGAGGTCGGTGCGCTCACGGCGGCCGGCGTCGTGGCGCCGGAGCTCGATCCGATCGCGCTTGACCACTACCTCGCGTGCCGCTTCGTGCCCTCCCCGCGCACGCTGTTCGCGGGGGTGCACAAGCTGGCGCCGGCCTCGACGCTCGTGGCGCCCGAGCGCGGCTCGCCGCGCGTGCTCGGCTGGCGCCCGCTGCCCGGGCCGAGCTTCGAGGGATCCGATGAGGAGCTCGCAAGGCAGCTCGCAGAGCGCTTCTCGGACGCGGTAGAGCGCCAGATGATGTCCGACGTCCCATACGGCGCCTTCCTCTCCGGAGGTGTCGACTCAGCGGCGGTGGTAGCAGCGATGGCCGCCCGCTCCCCCGATCCGCCGACCACTTTCACGATCGGGTTCCCCGGCCACCGCGACCTGCTGGACGAGCGCGCGCCGGCGGCGGAGAGCGCCAGGCTGATCGGCACCGAGCACCACAGCACGGCTATGGTCGAGGTGGACTTCCTGGACGAGCTCGCTCGGGCGATGCCCCGCCTCGAGGAGCCTTGCGGGATCCCGAGCGCGCCCGCTCTGCTACAGCTCTCGCGCTTCGCCGCCGAGCGAGTCAAGGTCGTGCTCGCCGGGCAGGGCGCGGACGAGCCCCATGGCGGCTATGGACGGCATCAGGCCGCGGCGCTGATGAGCGGACTGCGGCTCGTCCCCTCCGCTGCGGCCGCGCCGGCTGCCGTGCTCGCGCGGGCGCTTCCGCGCGCGGCCCGTGCGCGCAGAGTGGCGCATCTGGTGGGCGGCCGCGGCGACGTCGAGCGGCTCCTGCGCCTGATGGAGATCACCGACGCCCGCGTGCGCCGCGCGCTGCTCGCGGGCAAGGGCACACGCAAGGCGGGGCTCGGGGCGGCCGCGGGCGAGCGGCTGGCACGCGCGCGCGAGCTGCTCACCGACATACCCGGGCGCGGCCTGCTCGAGCAGGCCCTCCACCTCGACACCCGCATGTTCCTGCCCGACGGGATCCTGCTCTGCAACGACAAGATGTCGATGGCGGCCGGTCTGGAGCTGCGCGTGCCCTTCCTAGACGTCGAGTTGATGCGCTTCGTCGAGCGGATCCCGGCCTCCATGCGGGTACGGCCGCGCGCGGGCAAGCGCCTGCACCGCATGGCGATGGGGCGCATCCTCCCACCCAACATCGCAAGCCGGCCCAAGCACGGCTTCGCCACGCCGTACGACGACTGGCTGCGGGCGTCGCTCGGCGCGGAGGTGGCGCGCCGCTACGAGCGCCGCGGCGCCCTCGCCGAGCTCGTCGATCCCGCTGCGGTGTCGCGGCTCGTGGCCGAGCACCGCCGCGGCCGCGCCGACCACAAGGCGATCCTGTTCTGCCTGCTCGAGCTCTCCGAGTGGCACGGCGTTTTCGTAGAGGCGAGGGAGCCCGTGGCCGCGTGAGCAAGCGCATCCTCTTCGTCCACAACAGCAGGGCGAGCTTCGTGGCGATCGACCGCGAGATCCTGGCCGGGAGCTATGAGGTCGAGGACCTGTACCAGCCGGGCAGGGTGCCGCATCCGGCTCGGTTGCTGCGCGGGCTCGCGCGGGCCGACCTCGTGTTCGGCTGGTGGGCGTCGTGGCACACGTTCTTCCCGGTGACCCTGGCGGCGCTCCTGCGCAAGCCGACCGTCCTCGTCGTCGGCGGGTTCGACACCGCCGACATGCCGGAGATCGGCTACGGCTACCAGACCGGCGGGATGCGTCGCCATGCGAGTCGCTGGATCATGCGCCGTGCCGCCAAGCTCGTCACGAACTCCCGCTACAGCCTCGCGGAGATCGAGCGCAACACCCCGGTTCCGGCGGCGAGCGTGACCGTCGTCCACCATGGCGTGCCGGACCCGTTCGGCGCCCTGCCCGGGGAGAAGCGGCGCGAGGCGCTCACCGTGGGCGCGGTGCACGCGGGGACGCTCGTCCAGAAGGGGCAGCTGGCGTTCGTGGAGGCGGCGCGCGAGCTGCCCGACGTCCGCTTCACGCTCGCCGGCAAGTGGCTCGACAGCTCGGTGGATCGCCTGCGGGAGCTAGCAGGCGAGAACGTGGAGCTGACCGGATGGCTCCCCCAGGAGGAGCTCGAAGCGGCCTATCGGCGGGCCGCGGTCTACGTGCAGGCCTCGCGGCACGAGGGCTTCGGGCTGGCGGTGGCCGAAGCGATGCTCGGCGGCTGTGTCCCGGTGGTGATGAACGTGACGGCTATGCCGGAGGTGGTGGGTGACGCAGGGGTGCTTGTCGAGTCCCAGCGCCCCGAGGACGTCGCCCACGGCGTGCGGCGCGCCCTCGCGCTCGGACCGGCGGCGTCGGCGCGGGCGCGCGAGCGTATCCTCACGAGCTTCCCGATGGAGCGTCGCCGTGATGGGATCCTGCAGGTCGTGGAGGAGGCGCTCCGTGGTTGACCTTCGCGCCTGGCGCACGCTTCGCCTTCGTCGTCGAGAGCGCGAGGCGCTGCTGCTCGACCTCGGCGCGCTCGTGTACGAGCTCCACCGCCAGGGCCGCCGCGCGCCGGAGCTGCTGAAGCAGAAGGCGACCGAGCTGGGCAGGGTGGACCGCGAGGTGCGCTCTCTCGAGGACGCGGTCGAGCGCCGATGAGCGACGAGCGGGTGGACGCGGGCGAGCGGGCGTGGGTGCACGGCGCACCCGCGGATGAGGACGAAGCCGAGCTCGCCTCCGAACATCCGCGTGATGGCGCGCCGGAGCACGACGATGGCCACGGGGAGCAGGCCGCGTACTCGAGCGGATACGAGCACGAGCCCGAGCGCGAGTACCTGGACGGCCCCGAGTACGAGGGCGACCGCGGGTACGAGGGCGACCCCGGGTACGGAGCTGCCCGCGAGTACGGAGACGATCCCTCCCACGTAAGCGCGCCTGGCGACGACGACGAGGCCGAGACCGGCTACGACGAGCCCGCCCACGACGACCGCTACGACGAGCCCGCGCACGGTGACCAAATCGCCGCGGGCCACGCCCCGCCCGAGGGCTTCCGGCCCTGCCACGCCTGCGGTGAGCCCGTCGAGCGCCGCCAGCTCGTCTGCCTGAGCTGCGGCGGCAGGGTGGCGCTCGGGCAGCCCGGACACCTTCCGGTGGAGCCGGTGATCGCCCTGATCGTGGCACTCGTCGTCGCGGGATCGGCGCTGTTCGGCTTCGCGATCGCCGAGCTGACGAGCGACTCGAACGACGGTGACGGGGCCGCTCTCGAGGCCGAGGAGCAGGCGCCGCCCGCCCCCAAGGTGGTGGACGGAGAGGGCCAGCCGGGCCGGGCAGAAACCGAGCGCGCCGAGCCGAGCGAGCCGAAGCCCGCCCGCGATCGCCCCTCGAGCCCCTTCGCGTGGCCCCGCGGCGTTAAGGCCCACACCGTGGTGCTCGTCTCCACCGGGGACCGCGCGGGTGCGCTGCGGGTGGCGGAGGAGGCGCGCTCAACCGGCCTCGAGGCCGGTCTCCTGCCCTCGGAGCCGTACGACCTCGGGACCGACCTCTGGATCGTCTTCTCGGGTCGCTTCACGACGCTCGAGGGGGCGGCCCGCCAGGCGGCGCAGCTCGACCGCCGCTACCCCGGCGCCTACCCGCAGCTGATTCAGAGATCCCAGTAGCGGCCGTGCACCGCCAGCGCGCGCTCCGCCAGCGGATGGCGCCCGGGCGCCGCAGGCGGCTCGCCGTCCCCTGCGAGCGCCTCCATGGTCGCGGCCACCGACGCCGCAAGCGCCTGGAGGTCGTAGCCGCCCTCGAGCACGGCGCCCACCGGTGCACCCAGCTCGTCCCCGAGCGCCCGCACCTGCCTGGCCAGGACGCCGAACGACGAGGTATCGAGAGCAAGACCGCCGAGCGGGTCGTGGCGGTGGGCGTCGTAGCCGGCCGAGATCAGGATCAGGTCCGGCCCGAACTGGCGCGCCACCGGCGCGCACACGTGCTCGACGAGCGAGAAAAAGGCGTCCTCGCCGGTGCCGGCCGGCACCGGCAGGTTGAGCGAGAACCCCTCGGCGTCCCCCGAGCCCACGTCCTCGAGCGGGCCCGAGCCGGGCCAGAACGGGTACTGGTGGATGCTGCAGAAGACCAGCTCCCGCGAGCCGTGGAAGATCGTGTTCGTTCCGTTGCCGTGGTGGACGTCCCAGTCGAGCACCAGGACCCGCTCGGCGCCGAGCGAGTCGAGCGCGTGTCGCGCCGCCACCGCGACGCTGGCGAACAGGCAGAACCCCATCGCCCGCTCCGGCTCGGCGTGATGGCCGGGCGGGCGAAGCGCCGAGAAGCCCGTCCGCTCGCCTCCGCCGAGCAGCGACTCCGCGAGCGCGCAGGCCCCGCCCGCCGCCCGCAGCGCCGCGTCGTAGGAGCCGGGGCTCGTGGGCGTGTCGACGTCGAAGGCCGCGCCGCGGGCGCACATCTCGCGCACGCGCTCGAGGTAGCCGGCGGGGTGCACGGCCAGCAGCTGCTCCGGGCGCGCGCGGGGGGCCTCGCGGCGCTCCCAGCCCGGCGCTGCCTGCGCACCTGACGGTGGGGCGGATGGCGCAGGCCCAAACGCTCCGAGTCGCTCGAGCTCGGCCTCGATCGCACGTATCCGGTCCGCGCGCTCGGGGTGGCCGGGTCCCGTGTCGTGCTCGAGCGAGGCGGAGTGGAAGAAGAACGGCGGCACGGGCGTCGGTACGGTACCTGCGCGCCGTGGACGAGCCGCTTCGCACCGACGTCGCCGTGGTCGGCGCAGGCGCCGCGGGGCTATACGCCGCGCTCGTGGCCGCCGCTGAGGGGGCCGGCGTGACCCTCGTCAGCCGCTCCCCCCTTGCGCAGACCGCGAGCTACTGGGCGCAGGGCGGGATCGCGGCCGCGCTCGCCGCGGACGACTCCCCCGAGGAGCACCTGGCCGACACGCTCACGGCCGGTCGCGACGCCGGCCGCGAGAGCGCCGCCCGCGCGCTCTGCGAGGAGTCGCCCGCGCGCGTACGCGACCTCCAGGGCCTGGGGGTCCAGTTCGACGCCGACCGCTCCGGCAACCTCGCGCTCGGGCTCGAGGGCGGCCACTCGCGCCGCCGGATCGTGCACGCGGGCGGGGCCGCCACGGGCCGCCGCCTCACACGCGAGCTGTCCGCGCTCGCGGCAACGCACGAGCGCATCCGCGTGCTCGAGCCGCTGGCCGCCACCTCGCTCGCCGCCTCCGACGGCCGCTGCGGCGGTCTCACCGCGCGCGCCCGGGACGGAGTGGCCGTGCCGATCCGCGCCCGCGCGGTGATCCTCGCCACCGGCGGCATGGCTGCCCTCTGGCAGCGCACCACGAACCCACGCGGGGCGGTGGGCGCCGGCCTCACCCTTGCCGCGGCGGCGGGGGCCGCGCTCGCCGATTTGGAGTTGATGCAGTTCCACCCCACGGCGCTTCGGCTCGAGGGTCCGCGCGACGGCTTCCTCGTGACCGAGGCGGTGCGCGGCGAGGGAGCGACCCTCTTGAACGCCGAGGGCGAGCGCTTCGTGGACGAGCTTGCGCCACGCGACGAGGTGGCGCTCGCGATCCAGGCCGAGCTCGAGCGCAGCGGCGTCCCCGCGGTCAGCCTCGACATGCGCGAAGTGGACCTGGCGCGCTTCCCCAACATCGCCGCGACGCTGGCCGAGGTCGGGCTCGACCCGGCGCGCGACCTCCTGCCCGTGGCGCCCGCCGCCCACTACACGATGGGCGGGGTGGCGGCCGACCTCGAGGGGCGCTCATCGCTCTCGGGGCTCTACGCGGTCGGCGAGAGCGCCTGCACCGGGCTGCACGGAGCGAACCGGCTCGCCTCGAACTCGCTCGCCGAGTGCTTCGTCTTCGGCCGGCGGGCCGCGCTGGCGGCCAGCGCCGACCCGGTGCCGGCCGCCGAGGCGCCGATCGCCGACCTTCAGGTGACGATGCGCCCGGAGGAGCAGACGCGCGCCGCGCTCTGGCGCCACGCGGGCCTCGAGCGCGACCCCGCCGGCCTGCGCGAGCTGACGAAGGACCCGTTCCCGCTCGCGCGGATGGTCGGCGCCTCCTGCCTGGCCCGCGAGGAGAGCCGCGGCGCGCACCAGCGCAGCGACCACCCGCGGCCCGACCCGGCGCTCGACGGCATGCACACGCTCGTCGGCCCCGACCGCGAGCCGCGACTGGAGCGCTGGGAGTGAGCGCCGGCGCGGACCTGCAGGCACTGTTCCGCGAGGCGATGTCGGTGCTCGCCTCCGGGGTGGCGGTGGTCACGGCCCGGCGCCCGGACGGCCGCCCGTGCGGCCTCGCGGCCACCTCGCTCACGTCGCTGAGCGCGCACCCGCCGTCGCTGCTCGTCTCGATCTGGCACGGGTCGCGCTGCCACTCCGCGCTCGCGGGGAGCGATCGTTTCGGGGTTCACCTGCTCCGCGCGGACGAGCTCGCCCTCGCCCAGCGGTTCGCCGACCGCGAGCGCGAGGACAAGTTCGAGGGCCTCGCCTGGTCGTGGGACGGCGCGGTTCCGGAGCTCGCCGGCACGCTCGCCTACCTGCGCCTGCGGCGCGCTGAGAACTTCGTCCGCTACGACCACACCGTGCTCATGGGCGATCTCGAGCACGGCCGCCTCGAGGAGGGCGAGCCGCTCCTCTACGCGCGCAGGCGGATGGACTGGCTCATGCGGCCGATGGCCTAGCCGTTCGCTTAACGCGAACTCAACATTGGGTGCGTTCCAGCCTGTGGGAAGTGCGGCATGGCCGCTGCAACTCAGGGATGAGGGAGGCCCGATGTATCAGTTCAGTCGCTCGTTGTACCGGGAGCTGGCAGGCGACGTCGTCTCGTCGAGGGGTGAGGACGTGGCCCTCGCGCGCCAGCAGTTCCTGCGCGCTTGCGAGTCCTCGATGGAGCGCCTGGCGGGTGACAGGCACCACTTCGCCAAGCCGGCCAAGAGGCTCTTCAGCGACGTCCGCCACCTGTTCCCGATCACCGAGCAGCTCCGGGTGTTCAGGGCATGCGAGCGCCATATGACGCTGGCCACGAAGTTCGTGGACAGCCGTCTCCGCGCCGGGGTCACTTTCGACGGCAGCCCCCTGTGCTGCCACGCGAGCACGCGCAGGGGTACGGCGTGCCAGCGCGTGCCCCTGCCGGGCAGCCGCTACTGCCCGTCTCACAAGCACCTCCGCGACGAGCTCGAGGTCGTGGCGGCGGCATAGGCGCTCGGGCCGTAGCGTCCACCCCGAGATGATCCTCGGGGTGGACGTAGGCGGCACCTTCACGGACGCCGCGCTGCTCGCAGGCCACCGGCTCGTCACCGGCAAGGCGCCGAGCACGCCGGCCGACCAGTCGCAGGGCGTGCTGGCCGCGGTGGATCAGGCGCTCGAGGCGGCCGGCGCGGAGGCCGGCCAGGTCACCCGCTTCGTCCACGGCATGACCGTGGGCACGAACGCGCTGCTCGAGGGACGGGTGGCGCGCACCGCGCTGCTCGCCACGGAGGGCTTCACCGACCTCGAGGAGCTGGCGCGCCAGGCGCGGCCCGAGCTCTACCGGCTCCGGGTCGGCCGCCCGCCGCCGCTCGTGCCGGTGGGGCGCCGCGTGGCCGTGCCCGAGCGCACCGGCCCGGACGGCGTGCTGCGCGCGCTCGACACGGATGAGCTGCGCGAGCGCCTGGCGGGGCTCGAGGACGTGGAGGCCGCGGCGGTGTGCCTGCTCTGGGGCTTTCGCCACCCCGTCCACGAACGGAGCGTGGCGGAGCTGCTCGAGCGGGAGCGCCCGGGGGTGCACGTGTCCACGTCGCACGAGACGGCCGGCGTCTTCCGCGAGTACGAGCGCTGCGCGACCACAATCGTCGACGCCGCCCTGTCGCCGCTCCTGCGCGGCTACCTGGAGCGGCTGGCCGCGCGCGCCGCCGAGGCCGGCCTGCCCGAGCCGGAGGTGATGCTCTCAAGCGGCGGGACGGCCCGCGCCGCCACGGCAGCGCGCCACGGCTCGTGGACGGTCCTGTCCGGGCCGGCGGGCGGCGCCGTGGGCGCCGCCAGGCTCGCCGGGGGCGATGCCGTGGGCCTCGACATGGGCGGCACCTCGTGCGACGTCTCGCTGATCACCGACGGGGCGGCCGCCGTGGCCGGCGGGCGTGAGGTCGCCGGGCGGGCGCTCGCCCTTCCGATGGTGGACGTGCACACGGTGGGCGCCGGGGGTGGGTCCATCGCCTGGCGCGACGCCGGCGGCGCGCTTCGGGCGGGGCCGCGCTCGGCGGGCGCCGACCCGGGGCCGGCCTGCTATGGGCGCGGCGGCGAGGAGCCCACGGTCACAGACGCGGACCTGGCGCTGGGCCGGCTCGACCCGAGCGCCCCGCTGGCCGGCGGCATCGAGCTCGACCGGCCCGCCGGCGAGCGGGCGCTCGACGAGTTGGCCGCAAAACTCGGCCTCGACCGCGCCCGGACCGCGGCCGGCGTGGCGCGGGTGGCGAGCGCGGAGATGGCCGCCGCGGTACGGGTGGTGACCGTCGAGCGCGGCATCGACCCGCGCGAGCTCGCACTCGTGGCCTTTGGCGGGGCGGGCCCGCTGCACGCCGCCGCGATCGCGGAGGAGCTCGGCATGCGCAAGGTGGTGGCGCCGCTCGCCGCCGGGGTGCTCTCGGCGCTCGGGCTCGTCCTATCCGAGCGGCGCCGCGACGTGCTGCGAAGCGTCCTGTTGAGCGGCCCGAAGCTCAGCCGCGAGGCCGTCGCGGGCGCCGTGCGCGAGCTCGGCGAGGAGGGTCGCCGCGACCTCGGCGAGCCGGAGGCGGAGCTGCGCGCGACCTACGAGCTCCGCTACGCCGGGCAGGCGTTCGAGCTGCCCGTGGAGGGGCCGCTCGAGCCCGACCCGGCGGATCTGCGCGAGCGCTTCGAGCGCGCCCACGAGGCGCGCTACGGGTACGCCGACCGGGACGCTGAGCTCGAGCTCGTGACCGTGCGCGTGGCGGCGGCGATGCCGGGCGCGCCGCTGCCCGAGCCCGATCCGCCGGCGGCCTCAGAGCGGCGCACGCGCCCCGCGCTGTTCGGCGGCGAGTGGCTCGAGACCGCCGTGCTCGGCCCGGGCGCGGCGCGGGTGGAGGGCCCGGCTGTGTTCGAGCTGCCCGGATCCACCGTCGTGGTCCCACCGGGCTGGCGCGCCGAGGCGGATGCCGCCGGGGTGGTGATGGAGCGATGAAGCGGCTCGATCCGGTGGCGCTCCAGGTGATGCTCGGCGCGCTTCGCGCCGCCTGCGACGAGATGGGCGGCGTGCTGGTGCGCTCGGCGCACTCCGCGAACATCAAGGAGCGCCGCGACGCCTCGACCGCGCTCTTCGACGAGCGCGGGCGCATGGTGATGCAGGCCGAGCACATCCCGGTCCACCTCGGAGCGATGCCCGCGGCGGTTGCCGCCGTGCTCGACGACGAGCAACGGCCCGGCGAGAGCTTCGTGCTCAACGACCCCTACAGCGGCGGCACGCACCTGCCGGACATCACCGTCGTCACCCCGCTCTTCCACGCCCGCGAGCTCGTGGGCTTCGCGGCCAGCCGCGCGCATCACGCCGACGTGGGCGGCGCCGAGCCGGGCTCGATGCCCGCGCACTCGCGCTCACTCGCGGACGAGGGCGTGGTGATCCCGCCCACCCGGCTCAGCGAGGACGTGCTCCACACCCTCGCCGGGCGGATGCGCGGGCCGCGCCAGCGCATTGCCGACCTGCGCGCCCAGCTGGCCGCCGGCCGCGCCGGAGCGGCCCGGGTGGCGGCCCTGATTGAGCGTTTTGGGCTCGCGGCCGTGCGGGCCGGGCTCGAGGAGACGCTCGACTACGCGGAACGGCGCACGCGTGCGCGCATCGCTGAGCTCGAGGACGGCGAGCGGAAATCCGCGGACGTGCTCGAGGCGGCGGAAGGGGATCTCGCCCTCGAGCTGACGGCCCGCGTGGAGGGGGACTCGCTCGAGCTCGACTTCAGCGGCTCGGCTGCGCAGCACGGCGGCAACCTCAACTGCCCGCTGGCCGTGACCCACTCGGCCTGCTACTTCGCGCTGCGCGTGCTCACCGACCCGGACGTGCCGCCGTGCGAGGGCGCCTACCGGCCGCTGCGCGTTATCGCGCCGGAGGGCTGCCTGCTGAACGCGCGAGCGCCCGCCGCCGTGGCGGCCGGCAACGTCGAGACCTCCTCGCGGGTGGCCGACCTCGTGCTGGCCGCGTTCGGGCAGGCGCTCGGCCAGGGCACGATGAACAACCTGACGCTCGGCAACTCCGACTTCACCTACTACGAGACGCTCGCAGGAGGCCAGGGCGCCGGCGCGGACGCCGACGGGCCGAACGCCGTGCACGTGGCGATGTCGAACACGCTCAACACGCCGGTCGAGGCGCTCGAGCTCGAGTTCCCGCTGCGAGCGGTCGAGTACGCGCTGCGGCGGGGCTCGGGAGGCGCGGGCGCCCGCCGTGGCGGGGACGGCGTGGTGCGCGAGCTCGAGGCGCTCGCCGAGATGCGCTACTCGCTGATCACCGAGCGGCGCCGCCACGGGCCCCCGGGAGCGGCGGGCGGCGAGCCGGGCGCGCCTGGTAGGAACCTGCTGAACGGAGAGGAGCTGCCGGCGAAGGCGTCCGGCACGCTGCGTCCCGGCGACAGGTTGCGAATCGAGACTCCCGGAGGTGGCGGACATGGAAGCGCGCGCTGAGCGAGTGGCCTTCTTCGGTCTCGGGATCATGGGCTGGCCGATGGCGGCGAACCTGGTGCGCGCCGGCTTCGAGCTGTCCGTCTGGACGCGCAGCGCGGGGAAGGCGGAGCGCTTCGCGGACGAGCACGGCGCGCGCGCGGCGGCCACGCCCCGCGAGGCGGCCGCGGGCGCCGGCGTCGCGATCTCGATGGTGCCGGACTCCCCCGAGGTCGAGGCCGTCCTGTTCCCGGCCGCCCCGGCGCTCGGCGAGGGGGCGCTCGCGATCGACATGTCCACGATCGCGCCCCGCGCCGCGCGCTCGATCGGCGAGCGCCTCGAGGCCGGCGGCCTCGAGTTCCTGGAGGCGCCCGTGTCCGGATCGCGCCCGAAGGCCGAGGACGGCACGCTCACGATCATGGCCGGTGGCGAGCGAGCCGCGTTCGAGCGCGCATTGCCGTTGTTCGAGGCGATGGGCGAGCGGATAGTGCACGTCGGTCCGCGCGGACACGGCCAGTTCGCGAAGCTGCTCACGAACACCATGGGGGCGGTGCACGCCGCGGCGCTCGGCGAGTCGGTGGTCGCCGCGCGCCGGGCGGGGCTCGACCCCGACGCGTTCCTCGAGGTGGCGGCCGGCAGCGCCGGCAACTCCACGGTGCTCGGCCTGAAGGGCCGGCCGATGTTCGCGGGGAGCTTCGAGACGCTCTTCAAGCTCGAGCACATGCTGAAGGACGTCCGCCACTGCCTCGCCGAGGCACGGGCGCTCGGCGTCGAGCTTCGGCTCGGCGCCCTCGCGGAGGGGCTCTACGCGCGCGCGGCCGAGCAGGGCCACGGCGAGGAGGACTTCGCCGCGGTGATCCGGGCGCTCGAGCACTAGGCGACCAACACCCGGCGCCGCGCCCACGTCGCCGGCGCCCGTCATTATTCGTAACGAAAGCCACGAAATTTCGCTTGCACGCCGGGCTTTCGTTCGCAACAATGGCCGCCCGCGTCCCTGTCTCGTGGAGAACGCCTGGACGCGCTACGAAGCTACCTCTCTTCTATGCCAGTCGCACTAAAGGAATGGGCTGTAACCGTGCGCGCGCTCGCCGAGGGCGAGCAGCTGCTCACGCTCCGCAAGGGCGGCATCCGCGAGGAGAACAAGCACTTCGAGATCGAGCACGACCGGTTCTTCCTGTACCCCACGTTCGACCACCAGCGAAACGACCTGATCCGCCAGTCTCACCTCCCCGAGTTGGCGCGTGCGCTCGAGGAGGGCGTCTGGCCGGAGCGCGAGCCGCCCGCCGAGGCGCTGATCCAGGACGGGGGCCTCCCCCAGCCGGAGCGCGTCCGCATCCGCGCCTGGGCGGAGGTCTCGGCCTCCTACCTGATCACGGATCCGCGCGCGATCGACGCGCTGTCGCCCTACTACATCTGGACGCCGGACTACGCCGAGAAGCGCCTGCACTGGAAGCGCCGTCATCCGCTGCACGTGATGGTCCTGCGCACCTACCGGATTCCGCGGCCCGTCACCGTCAAGGTGCGGTCCGAGTACCACGGCTGCCGCTCCTGGCTCGAGCTCTACCGCGAGCTCCCGTTCGAGGGCACCCCGGTGCTCTCCGACGAGGAGTTCGAGCGCGCCTCGGAGGAGATCGAGGCGATCGCCTCGGACGCCGTCCCGGTGCTGGCCTAGCGTCGGCGGCCTTTCGGCGCCCCGGGTGGCGTGGAGGTCGCGCGGATGCGAGAGTTCGCGACCCGGTGTCCTGGGTCGAGTCGCACTCCTCCTCGTTCTCGGCGCGCCACGACTCCGCGGAGGCGAGCGACGCCGCCGCCGTGCTCGACTCGCTCGAGGCGTTCCGCGCGGTCCTGGGAGGACTGTTCGAGCGCGCTCCCCGCGAGGTCGCCGTGGTGCTCCACCCGCGCCCGGCCGCGCTCGCATTCGCGCATCCGTGGCTGCCGCTGGCGCGCCTGGTGGCGGCTCCGGCGAGCCGGCGCTACTTCGCGGGCTGGTTCACCGAGACGGACATCCACGTGCTCTCGCCGCGCGCGCTCGAGCGGCGCGCCTCGAACGTGGCCGGCTCGCGCGAGGCCCTGTTGCTGACCCCGCGCCACGAGTACGCCCACGTGGTGCTGGGCGCCAACAACCCGGATCTGCCGCCGCCCTTCTCGCCGGCCGCGTTTCGGCGCTACCTGCGCTGGGCGTGGCTGTGCGAGGGGGCGGTGACCTGGCTCTCGGGGCAGACCCCGCAGCTGCGCGCCGCGATCGTGCGGCGGCTGCGCGAGGGGGGGCGCCCGGAGTTCCCCCCACCCGCGCGCGACGCCATGCTGCTCGGCGGGACGATCTTCACGATGCTGGAGCGCGAGGCGGGCAGAGCCGTGGCCGCGGCGCTCGCCACCGCGCCGCTCGACGCCGGGCCGCGCACGCTGCTCGTGGACGCCTTCGAGCGTCCGCTCGCGCAGATCGAGCGCGACTGGCGCCACGAGCTCGAGACGCTCTCGGCCTCCTGAGCCGGCCCTCCGCGCGCGCTACAACCCGAGCGTCTTGGCGATGATGTTCTTCTGGATCTCCGAGGTCCCGCCGTAGATCGTCGTCACGACCGCGCTGCGCAGGTGGCGCTCCATCGGGTACTCGGTGGCGTAGCCGTAGCCGCCCATGATCTGAACTCCTTCGAGCGCGCAGCGCTTGGCCAGCTCGGTGGCGGCGAGCTTCGCCATCGACGCCTCCCGGGGGAGCATCCGGCTCGGGTCCTCGTCGGTGAGAGCCGCCACGTGGCGCACCAGCAGGCGCACCTGCGCGAGGCCGGTGGCGAGGTCGGCGAACTTGTGCGAGAGCGCCTGGAACGACCCGACCGGGCGGCCGAACTGCCTGCGCTCCTTGGCGTAGGCGAGGGCGTCGTCGAACGTGCGCTGCGCCAGCCCGAGCGCCGTGGCGGCGAGGATCGTGCGCTCGTAGTTGAGGCCCGCCATCAGCTGCGTCCAGCCGCCGCCCTCCACGCCGAGCAGGGCGTCGTCGGGCACGCGCACGCCGTCGAGATGGATCTCGCTCGTCTCCTCGCCGCCGAGCGTCTTGATCGGGGTGAGCGTCATTCCCCGTGCCGTTTGCGGCACGAGCAGCATCGACAAGTCCTCGTGGCGCTCCCCGTCGCCCGTGCGGCAGACGATCAGGATGTGGCTCGCCTTGTGCGCGTACGAGCACCACATCTTCGCGCCGTCGATCACCCATTCCCCGTTCTCCCGGCGGGCCTTGGTCTTGAGCGCCGCCACGTCCGAGCCGGCGTCGGGCTCGGACATCGCGATCGCGAGCGTCCCGCCCCTCACCACGCGCCCGAACAGCTCGCGCTTCTGCTGCTCGCTCCCGAACCGGTTGAGCGCGCCCACCACGATCAGCGTCACGCCGTAGCCGCCCACGGGGATGCCGCCGCGGGTGGTCTCCTCGAGGAACAGCGTGGCGTCGACAAAGGAGCCGCCGGAGCCGCCGAACTCCTCCGGGATCTGGAGCCCGTACCAGCCGAGCTCGCCCATCCGCGCCGCCACCGCGTCGTCGTGCCCGTCGGCCTCGGGCCGCTCGAAGCGCTCGCGCCCGGCGAAGTCGCGGATCGCCTCCACGAACGCGAGCTGCTCGTCCGTGAGGGCGGTGCTCACGCCGGCGCCGAGGACGCGCTCGCGGCGACCCCGTCCGAGGCGGGCGCCGCTGCGAGCTCGGGCGCGCGCGGCTTGAACCGGCCCAGCTCACGCACCGCGATCACCATCTTGTGGACCTCGTCGGGGCCGTCGGCGATCCGCAGCCAGCGGCCCTGGCGCCACATCGCCGCGAGCGGCGTGTCGTCAGACATCCCGAGCGCCCCGTGCACCTGCATCGCGCGGTCCAGCACGCGCTGGTGCATCTGCGCGGCGATCACCTTGATCATCGAGATCTCCTGCCGGGCGGCGCGCTTGCCTTCGGTGTCGATCTTCCAGGCCGCGTGCAGGACCATCAGGCGGGCGGAGTCGATCTCCATGCGCGACTTCGCGATGAAGTCCTGCACGAACTGCTTCTCCGCCAGCGGACCGCCGAACGCCTGGCGCTCGTGCGCGCGCCTGCACATCAGCTCGAAGGCCCGCTCGGCCGAGCCGATCGCTCGCATGCAGTGGTGGATGCGGCCTGGGCCGAGCCGGTCCTGCGCGATCGTGAAGCCGGCGCCGCGCTCCCCGAGCAGGTTCGCGGCCGGCACGCGGCAGTCCTCGAATGTGACCTCCCAATGTCCCGGCCCCTCGTCGTGGCCCATCACCGGTACCGGGCGCACCCCGTTGAAGCCGGGCGAGCCCACCGGCACCAGGATCAAGCTGGCCCGCCTGTGCGGAGGCGCGTCGGGGTCGCTCACCACCATCGCGATCGCCAGCGCGGCCCCGTTGTAGCCCGAGGTGAACCACTTGCGCCCGTTGATGACCCATTCGTCGCCGTCGAGCTCGGCGCGCGTGAGCAGGCCGGTGGGGTCCGAGCCGGCGCTCTCGGGCTCCGTCATCGAGAAGCAGGAGCGGATCTCGCCGTCCAGCAACGGCTGGAGCCAGCGCTCCCGCTGCTCCGGGGTGCCGTGCTCGGCGAGGACCTCGACGTTGCCGGTGTCGGGCGCCGAGCAGTTGAAGACCATGGGCGCCACCGCGCTGCGGCCCATCAGCTCGCAGAGCATCCCGTACTCCCAGTTGGTGAGCCCGGGCCCGTAGCGCTCGTCCGGGATGAACAGGTTCCAGAGTCCCTCCGAGCGGGCGCGCTCGCGCAGCTCGACCAGGATCCGCGGGTAGGCGACCCCCGGACGCACCTCCCGGTCGAGCGCCTGCATGGCCTCCGACTCGACCGGATCGACGTGCTCCTCGATGAACCCGCGGACACGCTCGAGCAGCCCGGCCACGCGCTCTGAGGGGGCGAAGTCCATGGCCCCGGGGAGCCTACCCGGACGGGGCCTCAGCCGCCCTGGATGAGCCAGGCCACCAGCGCCGCCGCCGCGCCCCCACCGAGGACCGCGGCCACGAGCAGCGCGGGACGCGGCCCGGGCGCCGTTGCGCCCGTGCTCGGCCCGAGCCGCGCCTCGGAGAGCAGCTCACGAGCGGCGGCGAGCCCGGCCTGCGGCACCAACACGTCGCGCGGCCCGGCGGCGAGGAAGTCGGGCACATCGAAGCCGGGGCTGCGGCGCAGCATGCTCGGCACACCCTCCTCGAGCAGCATGCCCTGGATCAGCTCGGCCTCGGCCTGGTTGCGGCCGCCGGCCACCCGCACGAGCTCGCCCTCGGTGAACAGCGGGTTGATCTTGCGCGCGCGACCATGGGCCTCGCTGAGCGGCGCCTCGAGCGGCTCGGCGCCGGGCCGGACGAGCGGCATTCCGCAGCGCAGGCAGAAGCGCGCGCCGCGGCCGTTCTCCTCGCGGCCGCAGCCGGGACACGCGAGCTCAGCCGACGTGGAGCTCCTCCTCCTCGACCGCGCCCTGCCTGATCCACCATGCGCGCACCACAGGCGCGCCCTCGAGCGAGACGATCACGTACAGCCAGTCCGGGTACTCGGCGAGGTTGATGTCCGTCTGGGAGGGCTCGGCCGGGCTGCGCGGATGCGAGTGGTAGACCCCGACGGCGTGGCCGCCGTCCTCGGCGAGCTTCCAGACCGACAACAGGCTCTTGGGGTCGAGCTCGTAGCCGTAGGGCGACTGGCGCTCGTTGCGTGCGCGCTTAACGCCGGCGACCTCGCCGTGGCTAGCCCACAGGTAGCCGCAGCACTCGTTGGGCGCCTCGGCGCGCGCGTGCGCCACGAGCTCGTCCCAGTGACGCTGCGAGATCCTCACCCTCCCAAATCTAGGGCGTGGTGCGCGAGCCCCCGCGCGCGAGCGGCCCGCGCCCTATGGTGCGGCGGCGATGTCCGCTCCGCTCACCCGGCGCAGCGTCCTCGGCGCGGCAGCCGCGATCTCGCTTGCCTCGTGCGGGGGCGGCGACCCGCCTCCCGGGCGGGCCGGGCCCGGCTCCGGCGCCGGGCTGCTCGGCTCGTTGCTCGCCTTCGAGCGCGCCGTCGTGGCCGCCTACGACGCCTGCTTCGAGCTGCTGCGCGGCGACGCCCTGCGCTACGCGCGAGAGATCCAGCTCCACGACCGCGACCACGCTCGCGTGCTCGAAGACCTGATCCGTGGCCTCGGCGGCACGCCGCCGCGCGGCAGGCGCCCCGAGGACTACGCGCGGCAGTTCCCGAAGCTCGGCTCCGCCGACGACGCCCTGCGCTTCGCCCAGGACCTCGAGGAGCGCCAGATCCGCGGCTATCTCGAGGGGCTCACCGACCTGCCCGATCCGGAGCTGCGCTCGGGCGTGGCCGCGCTCGCGGCCGACGAGGGCGTGCACCTCGCGACCGTGCACCTGCTGCGCGGCCAGGCCGCCGCCCAGGACCCGTTCGTCACCGGAGCCCTGTGAGCGCCACCCGCCGCCGACTGCTCGGCCTGGCCGGCGCCGCGGCGGTGCTCCCGGCCGCAGGCGCGCTCGGCTGGGCGGGCGGCGCCGCGGCGCAAGCCGGGCGCTCGGACGTCGAGCTGCTCGAGTCGCTGCTCGTGCACGAGCAGC
>DASQNF010000029.1:0-8886 GCA_035645115.1 Thermoleophilaceae bacterium
GCTCGAGCTCCTCGTCGTCGTGGATCTCCACGATCGCATCGAGGCCGAGCCTTTCGGCCTCGGCGTAGAGCGAGGCCAGCTCGCGGCGGCCGAGCGAGCCGACCACGAGCAGCACCGCGTCCGCGCCCGCCACCTTGGCCTCGTAGAGCTGGTAAGGGTCGATGGTGAAGTCCTTGCGCAGGAGCGGCAGGTCGGTTGTGGCGCGCGCCTCGCGCAGGTCGCCGAGCGAGCCGCCGAAGTGGACCTCCTCGGTGAGCACCGAGATCGCGGCGGCCCCGCCGCGCTCGTAGGCGCGGACGAGGTCGGCGCAGGCCGCGCCCTCGCGGATCGGGCCGGCCGACGGCGAGCGGCGCTTGTGCTCCGCGACCAGCGAGGTGCCGGGGCGCGAGAGCGCCTCCGCGAACGGGCGACCCTCGCGCGGCGCGCCGATCTCGCGCTCGAGCTCGCCCAGCGGGCGCTCGCCCTTGCGCCGGCGCACGGAGTCGCGCGTGGCCTCGATCAGGCCCTCGAGCCGGACGCTCACCGCGGCTCCGCCTGAGTGCGCTCCACCCAGCGCTCCAGCAGCTCGTGCGCCGCGCCCGAGTCGATCGCCCGCTCGGCGCCGGCTACGCCCGCGCGGATCGAGCCGGCCCTGCCGGCCACGTAGATCGCCGCCCCCGCGTTCAGCACCGCCAGCGAGCGCTCGGCTCCGCGCTCGCCTCCCAGCACGGCGCGCAGCACCCGCGCGTTCTCGTGAGGTGTACCCGCGCCGACCGCCCCGTCCGGCCAGGGCTCGAGCTGGACCTGCTCGGGCGTCACCTCGTAGCTTGCAAGGTGGCCGTCCCTCAGCTCGACCACCCGCGTTGCGCCCGAGACCGAGAACTCGTCAAGGCCATCGGCGCTCGACACTACCAGCGCCCTGTCGGTCCCGAGCTCGCCGAGTGCCGCCGCCATCGTCTCGAGCTTGGTGTGGTCGGACACGCCGATCACCTGCCGACGCGCCCCCGCGGGGTTCGTTAGCGGACCGAGGTAGTTGAAGATCGTGCGCACGCCGAGCGCCTTGCGCACGGGCACCACGTGCCGCATCGCGGCGTGGTGTTTGGGCGCGAACATGAAGCCGAAGCCGAGCTCCTCGATGCAGTCCGACACGGCCGTGGGCTCGAGGTCGATGCGGGCGCCGAGCGCCTCGAGCACGTCGGCCGACCCGCACTGGCTCGTGGCCGAGCGGTTGCCGTGCTTGGCCACGCGGCAGCCGGCGGCCGCGGCGATCAGCGCCGCCGTGGTCGAGACGTTGAAGGTGGGCCGCCCACCGCCCGTGCCCGCCGTGTCCACGAGGTCCTCCCCGGCCTCCACGCGCAGGGCGAGCGAGCGCATCGTGCTCGCGAGCCCGGCGATCTCGTGCACGGTCTCCCCCTTCGTCCGCAGCGCGATCAGGAAGGCGGCCGTCTGCGCCTCCGAGGCGTTGCCCTCCATGATCTCCGCGAGCACGAGCGCGGCCTCGTTGGACGACAGGTCCTCGCCGCCCGCCACCCGGTCGATCGCCTCTGTGATGACGGCGTCAGCCAAGGAAGTTGCGGAGCATCTGCTTGCCGTGCGGCGTGAGCACCGATTCGGGATGGAACTGGACGCCCTCGAGCGGCAGCTCGCGGTGGCGCAGGCCCATGACCACCTCTCCGGAGCGCGCGGAGACCTGGAGCGCCTCCGGGAGCTCCGGGTCCACCACCAGCGAGTGGTAGCGGCCGACCACGACCGGCGACTCAAGGCCGGCGAAGATCGTCCTGCCGTCGTGCTCGGCCTCGGCGGTCTTTCCGTGCACGGGCTCACCGCGGACCACCCGCCCGCCGAACTCGGCCGCGAGCGCCTGGTGGCCGAGGCAGACGCCGAGCACCGGTACGCCCGCCTCGGCGTAGTGGCGGATCGCCCGCTTCGAGAGCCCCGCCTCCTCCGGCGTGCAGGGGCCGGGCGAGACGATCACGCGGTCGGGCGAGCGCTCGAGCAGCTCCGGCCGGTCGCTGCGGATGACCTCGATCTCGGCGCCGAGCTCGCCGAGGTACTGGACGAGGTTGTAGGTGAACGAGTCGTAGTTGTCCACTACCAGCACCCGCCGCGGCGGGCCGGCCCGGGGGCTCGCCGCGCTCACGCCCAGTCCCCCTGGGCGCACGCCAGCCGGATCGCGTCGATCACCGCTCCCGCCTTCGCCTCGGTCTCGCGCAGCTCGGCCTGCGGGTCGGAGTCGGCCACGATGCCGCCGCCCGCCTGCAGCTGTACCCGCCCGTCGCGGACGAGCGCGGAGCGGATGTAGATGCAGGTGTCGAGGTCGCCGCTGTAGGACAGGTAGCCGACGGCGCCCCCGTACGCACCGCGCTTGACCGGCTCGAGCTCGTCGATGATCTGCATCGCGCGGATCTTCGGCGCCCCCGAGAGCGTGCCGGCGGGCAGGGCCGCGCGCAGCGCGTCCATCGGGCTCAGCTCCGCGCGCAGCGTGCCCGACACGGCGGAGACGATGTGCATCACGTGCGAGTAGGTCTCGATGGCCATCAGCTCGTCCACCTCCACGCTGCCGTACTCGCAGACCCGCCCGAGGTCGTTGCGCCCGAGGTCCACCAGCATCACGTGCTCCGCTCGCTCCTTGGGGTCGGCGAGCAGCTCGCGGGCGCGGCGCATGTCCTCCTCGGTCGAGCCGGCCCGTGGGCGGGTGCCGGCGATCGGGCGCAGCTCGGCCCGCCGGCCGCCCACCTTGACCAGCGACTCGGGCGAGGCGCCCGCGATCTGGAAGCTCTCGAAGTCCAGGAAGTACATGTACGGGCTCGGGTTGATCGCGCGCAGGCCGCGGTAGATCGAGAACGCGTCGACGGGGCAGTCGGCGCTCCAGCGCTGGCTCGGCACCACCTGGTAGACGTCGCCGGCGGCGATGTACTCCTTCACTCGCTCGACCGCGCGCGCGTAGCCGTGCGGCCCGAGGTTCGAGGAGAACTCCGGCGGCTCGCGCGGCCCTCCCCCGGCCGGCGGCACTGGCCCGCGCAGGCGCTCGCGCACCTCGGCGATCGCGGCGGCCGCCTGCTCGTAGGAGCTCTCGAGCGAGTCCGTCTCGACGTTGGCGAGCACGGTCAGCTCGTGTCGCAGGTGGTCGAAGGCGACGAGCACGTTCGTGACCATCACCGCTAGGTCGGGCGTGCCGGTGTCGTCCGGGTTCGGCTCGCCCAGGCTGGGCTCCTCCGCGCGCACGAGGTCGTAGCCGAACAGCCCCACCGCCCCCCCGGCGAACGGCGGCAGGCCCTCGAGCGGCGCCAGCCGCCAGCGCGCCAGCTCGGCGCTCACGAGGGAATACGGGTGCGAGCGCCAGTCGCTCGCGATCACGGCGCGCGGCCGGATGCCGAGGAACGACCAGCGCCCCACGCGCTGCCCCTGCTCCGCCGACTCGAGCAGGAACGAGGGCCCGCTGCCGCGCAGCTTCAGGTACGCGGACACCGGCGTCTCGCAGTCGGCGATGAACGTGTGGCGCAGCGGGACGAGGTTGTGCTCGCCGGCCAGCTCGCGCATCTCGTCGAGCGACGGCGTCAGCTCCGGGTCAACGGCGACGCTCACGCAGCACCTCGTACGCGTCGGGCAGGCCGAGCCCGCGCGAGGCGAGCAGCACGGTCAGGTGGTAGAGCAGGTCGGCGGCCTCCTCGGCGACGCGCTCGTCGGACTCCTCGCGCGCCGCCCGCGCCAGCTCCTCCGCCTCCTCGCGCAGCTTCGCGCCGATCAGCGGGGGATCGGCGAGCAGGGTCGTCGTGTAGCTCTCCTCGGGCGCGAGGGCGCGGCGCTCGGCGACCGTCCGCTCGAGCGCAGGCAGCGCCTCGTGGCGGACCGGCGCGAGATCGCCCTTGTGGAAGCACGTTCGCGCGCCGGTGTGGCAGGCCGGGCCGGCAGGCTCGACCAAGACCAGGAGCGCGTCCTCGTCGCAGTCGAGCCGGATCCGCTCGACCCGCTGCACGTTGCCGGAGCTCTCGCCCTTGTGCCAGAGCTCGCGCCGCGAGCGCGACCAGAGCCATACCTCGCCGCTCTCGCGCGTGCGCCGTAGCGCCTCGTCGTTCATGTAGGCGAGCGTCAGCACCTCGCCGCTGCGCGAGTCCTGGACGATGCAGGGGAGGAGGTCCATGCCGGGCACCGATTATGGCCCCGGTGCTCGCGGAACATCGCCGCCCAGGGGCAGCTTGAGGAACTCGAACACGGCTCCAACGTCCTCGAAGCCGAGCCGCCTGTACCAGTGCCGGGGCCAGTCGCCCGCATCGGTGGTAAGGAAGACGAGGTCGCAGCCCGCCGCCTCGGCGGCGTCGGCGGCCGCGAGCACCGCGGCGCTCGCGTAGCCCCGGTTGCGCCGCGCCGCGACGGTGCCCACCTCGTCGACCTGCCCGAGCCCCCCGCCGTCCAGGTAGAGCCGGCAGGCGCAGGCAGGGTCGTCCGGCGGCGAGCCGAAGTCATGGGCAGCCGCTGTGGCGCGGGCTATCCGCTCGTCCATCTCGGCGAGCTGGCGCACCGCCTCGTCCTGCCAGCCGAAGGGCTGCTCGCGGCGGAACGCGCGCAGCGCGTCGGCCCCCGCCTCGCGGCTGAGCTCGCCTCCGGCGGCGCGGGGGCGGCGATCGGGCGCCCGCCGGCGGACCATCACGAGCAGCCTGAACACGTTCCAGCCGAGCTTCGCGAAGCCCGGCCCCAGCGCGGCGCCCTGGCGCTCGTCGTGGACCAGCACCTTGCGGTGGGCGAGCCCGCCGAGCACGGCCTCGGCCTCCGCGGCGAGCGTGCGGGCGTCGGCGCCGGTGTCCTCGGCGCGCAGCGCGTTCAGCTGCCACACGAGCGGGAGGCTCGGCGTGAGCAGCGCGGCCCCGTGCGCGGTGGGAGCCACCTCGTCCACGGACGCCTCCTCCACGCCCCGGAGGTACGCGACGATGCGCTCCCTCACTGGATTCCGAGCCGGTCGAGCAGGCCCTCGTCGCGGCGCCAGCCCTTGCGCACGCGCACCGTCAGCTCGAGGTGGACGCGCCGCCCGAGCATGCGCTCGATCTCCTTGCGGGCGGCGCTCCCCACCGATCGCACCATGCGCCCGCCGGCGCCAACGAGGATCCCCTTCTGCGACTCGCTCTCCGCCCACACCCGCGCCCGCACCACGAGCAGGCCGTCCGGGCGCTCCTCGAGCTCGTCCAGCTCCACCTCCACCGAGTGCGGCAGCTCCTCGCGCGTGCGCAGCAGCACCTGCTCGCGCACGAGCTCGGCCATGCGCAGCTCTAGCGAGAGGTCGCTCGTGTCGTGCGGCGGGTACAGGAACGGCCCTTCCGGGAGGAGCGAGACGAGCTCGGACACGAGCTCCGGCACACCGGCTCCGCGGGTGGCGCTCACCGGGAAGATCTCACCGCGCACGCCGAGCTCCGCCGCGGCCGCGAGCGCCGCCACCGTGCGCGGACGGTCGAGCAGGTCCACCTTGTTCAGCGCGGTGACCACCGGCAGGCCCGCGCGATCGAGCGCGGCGGCGATGAAGCGGTCGCCGGGGCCTATCCGCTGCTCGCCGTTCAGGACGAACAGGGCGGCGTCCGCGTCGGCGAGCGTGCGCTCCACGGACCGCTGCATGCGCTCGGTGAGCGCGTCGCGGGGGCGCTGGACGCCCGGCAGGTCCACCAGCACGAGCTGCCAGTCGGGGCCGCTGGCGATGCCGCGGATCTCGCGCCGCGTGGTCTGCGGCTTGTCCGAGACGATCGCGACCTTGCCGCCCACGATCGTGTTCACGAGCGTCGACTTGCCCGCGTTCGGGCGCCCGGCCAGCGCGACGAAGCCCGCGCGCGTCATAGCCGCTCCAGCACCCGGCCCTGGAGCGCCAGCATCTCGCCGTCGTCACTCTCGTGGTCGTAGCCGCACAGGTGGAGCACGCCGTGGACCACGGCCTCCGTGAGGTCGTGCGTGTGCTCGGGGCAGATCACGACGTCGCCGAGCTCCCTCGGCCCGGCGGCCGGCGCGTTCTCGTCCACCGGGAACGAGAGGACATCGGTGGGCGCGTCGATCCGGCGGTGCCGGCGGTTCAGCTCCCGGATCCGGCCCGCGCCGACGAACGCCACCGCCAGGTGCCCTGCCTCGACGCCGGCTGCCTCGAGGGCGGCGAGCGCCGCCGGCCGCAGCTCCGGCGGCGCGTCGATCAGCTCTAGCTCGATCAGGTCTGCTGCCGCCTGGCCTGCCGCAGCGCCGGCGCCTGGGTCTCGGCGTACGCGTTGTAGGCCGCCACGATCCGCTGGACCAGCTTGTGACGCACCACGTCCTCGCCGCCGAAGCGCACGAACTCGATCCCGTCGACCTGCTCGAGGATCTCGCCGATCACCACCAGGCCGGAGCGCTGCTCCTTCGGCAGGTCGATCTGGGTCACGTCGCCGGTCACCACCATCTTCGAGTTGAAGCCGAGCCGGGTGAGGAACATCTTGATCTGCTCGGGGCTCGTGTTCTGCGCCTCGTCGAGGATGATGAAGCTGTCATTAAGGGTTCGGCCGCGCATGAATGCCAGCGGCGCCACCTCGATCACCCCGCGCTCCAGGTGCTGGTTGACCTTCTCCGGCTCGAGCATGTCGTAGAGCGCGTCGAAGAGCGGGCGCAGGTAGGGGTCGACCTTGGCCGCGATGTCGCCGGGCAGGAAGCCGAGCCGCTCCCCCGCCTCCACCGCGGGGCGGGTGAGCACGATCCGGTTGACCTCCCGTCGCGACAGCGCCGCCACGGCCATCGCCACCGCGAGGAACGACTTGCCGGTCCCCGCGGGGCCGACTCCCACGGTGATCGTCGAGCGCCGGATCGCGTCCACGTAGCGCTTCTGGTTGACCGTCTTCGGCGCCACCTTCAGCCCGCGGTGGCGCCAGACGACGTCATCGAGGATGCGGCTGGGCGATTCGTGGCGGTCGAGCGCCCCCGTGATCGCCTCGATCGTGCCGGGGGCGATCTCGTGGCCCTGGCGAACCAGGTCCGAGAGCTCGCGCACCACGCTGCGAGCCATCGCCACCGCGTCGTCGTCACCGTCGAGCGTGAGCACGTTGCCGCGCAGGAACAGCTCGCAGTCGAGGTGGCCCTCGAGGGTCTTCATCACGAGGTCGCCCGGGCCCGCCAGCTCGGCGGCCACCTCGTTGGGGAGCTCGAGTTGGGTGCGCACTATGCGCTGAGCTTCTCCTTGACCGCGGCCGAGACGCGCTTGCCCTCCGCGCGTCCCTTCACCCTCGGCATCACGAGCGCCATCACCTTGCCGAGCTCCCGCGGTGAGCTGGCGCCGGACTCCGCCACCGCGTCGCCCACGATCGCGCCGAGCTCCGAGTCGGAGAGCTGCTCGGGCATGTAGGAGGCGATCAGCTCCGCCTCGCGCTCCTCGGCCTCCGCGAGGTCGCTGCGGCCGCCGTCGCGATAGGCCTCGGCGGCCTCGAGGCGCCGCTTGCGCTCGCGCTGCAGCACGGCGAGGTCGTCGCCGCCGGCGTCCTTGGCCTCCTTCTGCAGCTCGTTCACGATCAGGCGCAGCGCGTGAACGCGCTCCTTCTCGCCCGCCTTCATGGCGTGCTTCACGTCATGCTGGACCCGTTCGAGCACCGACACGACTTCGATTGTAGGAGGGCAGCGGGATCGCAAGCGCAGGGATCCGGGTGGCGACGTTCGACTGCTACGGCACGCTGGTCGACTGGGACGGCGGGGCCGCCGCCTTCCTCTACGAGCTGGCACGCCGCCACGAGCAGCATCCGCCGCCGGCGCGCGAGCTGCGCGCGCGCTGGGAGGAGCTGCAGTTCGAGCGCCTGCAGGGACCATGGCGCCAATACCGCGAGGTGCTCTCGGACAGCCTCTCCGAGTGGGCGGGCGAGCGCGGCTATCGATGGAACGAGCAGGACGGCGAGGCCTTCGCGCGCGCAATGGAGAGCTGGCAACCGTTCCCCGACACCGTCCCCGCGCTTCGCGCGGCGCGCGACGCCGGGCTGCGGCTGTGGATCGTGTCCAACACAGACCGCGCGATCATCGAGCACACCCTGCGCCACCTGGAGCTCGAGTTCGACGGCGTGACCGTGGCCGAGGACTGCCGGGCCTACAAGCCGTCCACGGCGCCCTTCGAGCACGCGCTGCGCGAGCTCGACGCCGAGCGCGAGGAGATCCTGCACGTGGCGTTCGGGTTCAAGTACGACATCGGGCCGGCCAAGCAGCTGGGGCTGCGCACGGCCTGGGTCAACCGCTACCAGGAGCCGGCCCCGGGCGACGAACGCCCGGATCACGAGTGGCCCGACCTCTGGCCGCTGGCGGCCGTGGCGGGTGCGCGCTAGCCGGGCAGGATCGCGACCACGCGCGCCGGGGCCGCGCTCCCGCCGACGATCTTGAGCGGGAAGCAGGCCAGCTGGAAGCCCGTCGCCGGCAGCTCGCCGAGCCCCACGAGCCGCTCGATCTGGCAGTACGGGATGTCCGCCTGGTGGGCCGCCCAGAAGACGCCGGGCTCGTCGCGCTCGAGCGCCCGCTGGGCCTGCACGTGCAGCGGCCCGTCCCAGCCCCAGGCGTCGATGCCCATCACGCGGATGCCGCGCTCGTAGAGCCAGAGCGTGGCCTCGGCGGTCACGCCTGGCCCGAGCGCCATGTAGCCCGGCTCGGCGACGGCGGCGTCGCGGCCCGTGTGCACCAGCACGATGTCGCGCTCGCGCAGCTCGTGGCCGATCCGCTCGAGCTCCGCCTCGACCTCCGTGACAGTGATCTCGGCGCCGTCCTGCTTGGCGCGCATGTCGAGCACCACACCCGGGCCGAAGAACCAGTCGAGCGGCAGCTCGTCGATCGTCTGCGCGCGCTCGCCGGCAATCGTCGAGTTGTAGTGCCAGGGTGCATCCACGTGGGTGGCGTTATGGGTGCCGAGGCGAGTGAAGGTCTCCAGCGCCCAGCCCTCGTTGTCGC
>DASQNF010000030.1:0-1947 GCA_035645115.1 Thermoleophilaceae bacterium
GCCGGCGCCAGGGCGCGGCGCTCTTCCGCAAGGGTGTTCCACTCCCCACAGCCGGGGCAGCGTCCGTGCCACTTCGGGCTCTCGTGACCGCAGGAGGAGCAGGCGAAGATCGTGGCGGAGCGGGCCATCTCGTCGAGGCTAAGCCGGGGCCAGGACGGCTTCGCCCCCGGGCTGCAAGCGCTTCCTCGATCCGTCCGGGGCGAGGAGTTGCATTCGATGGTTCGTGAACCTGCTCGAGCAGCCGCTGGCGCCGGCCGAGTTCCTCGCCGTGGACACCGAGACCAACGGGCTCGGCGGCGATCTGTGCGAGCTCACCGAGGTGGGCGCCGTGCTGGTGGGCGGCGGCGAGCTGCACGACGCATTCGACTCGCTGGTCCGGACGGAACGGCCGCTGTCGCGCGGGATCCAGCGCTTCACCGGGATCACTCAGGGAATGGTGGACGCCGCGCCGCCGCCGACCGAGGTGCTCACCGAGCTCGCCTCGATGCTGGAGGGCCGCGTGCTCGTGGCCCACAGCGCCCGCTTCGACCGGCGCGTGCTGCGCCAGGCATTCGAGCGCGCCGGCCTCGACTGGCCGGAGCCGCCCTTTCTGTGCACAGTGCAGCTGGCGCGGCGGTTCGCGCCGCTGGCGCGCAAGCGGGGGCTTGCCCCACTCGCCGATTCGCTCGGCATCGAGGTGCGTGAGGTGCACCGCGCGCTGCCGGACGCGCTCACGTGCGCGCGCGTGTTCTGCGCGCTGTTCCCACGCCTGTGCGCGAACGCGGTGAGCGTGGCCGACGCTGTCGAGCTGCTGCGCGGTCGCAGGCGTGCGCGCAAGACCGAGGCCGCCGAGCGCATCCCCCGGGACCAGCGCCCGGACCTCTCTACGCTGCCGGACGACCCCGGCGTCTACGTCTTCCGCGACGAGCGCGGGCGGCCGCTCTACGTGGGCAAGTCGGTGTCGCTGCGCACGCGTGCGCGGGCGCACTTCTGCGCGCCCGCCGGTTGGACCGAGCGGGCCGAGATCGTGGACTACCGGCCTACGAACTCGGAGCTCGGCGCGCTCGTGCTCGAGAACCGCCTGATCAAGGCGTGGAGGCCCGCAGGAAACCTGAAGCTCAAGCGGACCGACCGCTACGTGTACCTGCGCTGCAGGCTCGACGTCCCCTTTCCTGTGCTCGAGGTCGCGACGGAGCCGGCCGGTGGACACGCGGTGAACGTGGGGCCGCTCGGCTCGCGCGCGTTGGCCGCCGAGCTCATGGACCAGCTCACCTCGCTCTACCGGCTGCGCCATTGCGGGCGCAGGCTGAAGCTGCGCGAGCACCCCTCGGCCTACGGCCAGATGGGCCGCTGCGTGTCCCCTTGCCTCGGCGACCTCGACCCCAACGCCTACCGGCGCCAGCTCGACGCCGCGCTGGCCCACTTCGAGGCGCCCGGCGCGGGCGAGCGGCTGCTCGACGAGATCGACCGGCGCATGCGGGAGGCCGTTGCGGGCCAGCGCTATGAGCGCGCGGCCGCGCTGCTGCGCCGGCGCGAGCGGCTCACTTGGGTGCTCGAGCGCCTGGACGGGGTGCTGCGCGCCACCCACTCCGCCCCGAGGCTGATGCTCGCGCGTCACCCGGTCAAGCAGCGCTTCGACGCGTTTTGGATCGTTGGCGGGCGGCTCGTGGACTGGGGGCCCCTGCCCGGGGACTCGGAGCTGGTGAAGCGCACCGAGGCGGCGCTCGCGCGTCCGCCGGGCCGCGCCACGGTCCCGGCGGACGAGGTCGACGAGCTCCGAATCGTGGCCTCCTGGAGCGCCGAGCACGAGCCGCCGACGCTCGAGCTCGATCCGCGGCCGGACCACGGGGAGCTGCGTGGGTTCGCAGCGAGCGTGACGACCTGCGAGGAGGGCGGCGAGCGCGAGGCCCACGGCGAGCTCGGCGGGCGCGAACGGCGCGAGGCACAGCCCGCCTGAGGAGGGGCTCA
>DASQNF010000031.1:0-12681 GCA_035645115.1 Thermoleophilaceae bacterium
AGCGACTGGGCCGGCGAGCTGGCTGGCACGGTCGTGCCCGATGGGGACCCGGAGAACCCGCTCAAGGAGCGCTGGCTCGGCATCTACGACGGCGCCGGCATCCATGGCACCGATCAGACCTCCTCGCTCGGCACCGCCGCCTCCCATGGCTGCATCCGAATGGCGATCCCGGACGTGATCGAGCTCTACGACCAGGTCCCGGTAGGCGCCCCGATCTACATCGCATAGCCCGAAGCAGCCGGCTCGGCCGGATGCGCAGGGTTTGGTTTCCGGCCCACGCGGCCGCCCCGCCCCGCTCAGCCCGGCCCTATCGCCTCCACGGGCACCTCCTCCCATCCGCGCGCCTCCAGGGAGGCTTGCCGGGCGGTGTGTCGAAAGCAGAGCGTGCCGATGAAGACGCCCCGTTCGCGCTTCCGGAGGACCGCGTACCACATGGTCGATGCGTCGCTCGGCCCCTGGATCGGATGCCAGGGCTCCACCGGCTTGCCGAGCTCGTCCACCAACCCGCCGTCGGCGAGCTGAGCGCGGGTGGCAACGCGACCGTTGCCCGTGTTGACGAAGAACGCGCCCACCGCGATCGAGGCTAGCTGGGCGGACGCACTCGAGCGCTTCGACAGCTGGCAGCTCGCGCGCGGCATGGGGGACAAGACACGCCGGGCCTACGGCGCCGACCTCGTGCAGCTGGCCCAGTGGGCGTCGGCCCGCGAGCTCGGGCCGCGCGAGCTCGGCCACCGCGACCTGCGCCGCTTCGCCGGGAGCGTCTCCGAGGCCGGCGCGGCCAAGTCGACCGTGAGGCGCAAGCTCGCCGCGATCCGCACCTTCCACCGCCATCTCCTGGAGCGCGGTGAGGTCGAGGCGAACCCCGCGGAGCTCGTGTCCAGCCCGCGGCGCAGCTCGTACCTGCCGAAGGTGCTGAAGCCCGCCGAGGTGGCCGACCTGCTGGAGCGCATCCCGGCGTCGGCGCCGCTCGACCTGCGCGACCGGGCGCTGCTCGAGCTCGCCTACGGCGCCGGGCTGCGGGCCGAGGAGCTCGTGAACCTCGACGTCGCGAGCCTCGACCCCGACGCGGAGGAGCTGCGCGTGGAGGGCAAGGGCGGGCGTACGCGCGTGGTGCCGGCGGGCGAGCACGCCTGGCGCTCGCTCGAGCGCTACCTCGCGCGCGGCCGGCCGGCGCTCGCGAGCGGCCCCAGCGAGGCGCTCTTCCTCTCGAAGAGCGGCAGGCGGCTCTCCACCTCGGACGTCAGGCGGCGACTGCGCCTCCAGGCGCGCCGCGCGGGCGTCACGCCGCACACCTTGCGCCACTCGTTCGCCACGCACCTGCTCGAGGGCGGCGCGGACCTCCGCGCCATCCAGGAGCTGCTCGGCCATGCCTCGATCAGCACGACTCAGACATACACTCGGATAGAGTCGAAACGCCTCAGGACCGCCTACGCACGCTCCCACCCGCGTGCGTGACCCAGGACCCGCATGGAGACGAACCTCAAGGCCATCGAGCTGAAGGAGACCTGGAGTCTCTACAAGGCCGAGCACGACGAGAAGGCTCGCGAGCGTCTCGTGCTCGCATACGCCCCGCTCGTGAAGTACGTGGCGGGCCGCATGTCGAGCGGCCTGCCGTCGCACGTCGAGGAGGCCGACCTCATCTCGTACGGCCTGTTCGGGCTGATCTCGGCGATCGAGCGCTTCGAGCCCGAGCGCGAGATCAAGTTCGAGACGTTCGCGATCACCCGGATCAAGGGGTCGATCATCGACGAGCTGCGCTCGCTCGACTGGGTCCCGCGCTCGGTCCGCACGAAGGCACGCGAGATCGAGCGCATGAACGCAAGGCTGGAAGGCAAGTACCACCGCGCGCCGACGGACGAGGAGATGTCCGAGGCCCTCGAGGTGTCGGTCGAGGAGTTCCAGGAATCGCTCGTGCGCATATCGAACACGTCGGTCGTCGCGCTCGACGAGCTCTGGACGGTATCGGACTCCTCGGGCGACCAGGTCTCCCTGCTTGACACGATCCAGGACCCGCTGGCGCTCGACCCGGTCGCGGAGATGGACACCACCGAGATGAAGGACCGCTTGGCGGACGCGATTGCGCGGCTGCCGGAGCGGGAGAAGCTCGTGGTGGCGCTCTACTACTACGAGAACCTCACGCTGAGGGAGATCGGCGAGGTGCTGGGGGTCACCGAGTCGCGGGTCTCGCAGCTGCACACCAAAGCCGTGCTGCGGCTGAAATCGCGCCTCCAGGCGGATCCGCTGACCGAGGCCGAATAGCGCCCGGGCACGGCTACGGCCCATGCTGCGCCGCCGCTCCCAAACCCACCGGGACGAGCTGACAGCCCGAGCCACTCGGCAGGAGGCGATCGCGCAGCTGGCCCAGGGTGCGCTAGCACGCAGGCCGCTCGAGCGCCTGCTGGACGAAGCCGCGGGCGCGGCCGCTCGCGAGCTCGGGAGCGACTATGCGCTCGTGCTCGAGCTGACCGGGGACGGCCGCGGCCTGCTCGTCCGCTCCGAGGCCGGGCTGCCCGAGGGGGCCCTCCAGGGCGTGGTCTCGGCGCGAGCCGACCATCACCTGGGCTACGCCCTCACGGCCGAGCGCCCGGTGGCGGTCGACGACTCCGGGCCCGAGCGCCGGTTCGCCCCCTCGGAGCTCCAGGCCGACCTCGGAGCCGCCAGCGCGATGGCCGCGCCGATCCGGACCTCGGGGCGCCCGTTCGGGGTGATCGCCGTGCTCAGCCGCGCGCTGCACGACTTCCCTGAGGACGACTCGACCTTCCTGGAGGCGCTCGCTGACGTGCTCGGCGCCGCCGCCGAGCACGCGATGCGCGAGGATGACGTGCGCCACAGCGAGGCCCGCTTCCGCGAGCTGGCGGACACCACGCCGGCCCTCATGTGGATGACGGACGCGGAGGCGCACGTGAGCTTCGTGAACGAGGGCTGGCTGCGCTTCACCGGCCGCACTCTCGAGGAGGAGCTCGGGGACACGTTCGCGTCCAGCGCCCATCCGGAGGACCGCTCCGAGCTGCTCATCCGCTGGCGCGAGGCGTTCCAGCGCCGCCGCGAGTTCCGGTTCGAGTACCGGCTGCGACACGCGCCCTCGGGCGGCCACCGCTGGGTGCTCGAGGTGGGCAAGCCGCGCTTTGCCGCCGGTGAGTTCGTGGGCTACGTCGGCACCGCCACCGACATCCACGAGCGACGTCAGATGGAAGAGGCCCTCCGGGAGTCGGAGGCGAGCTTCCGAGACCTGGCCGACACCGCCCCCGTGATGATCTGGACGACCGACGTCCGCGGCAACGTGACGTTCGTGAACGCCGGCTGGCTGCGCTGGACCGGCACGAGGCTCGAGCAGGAGCTCGGCCAGAGCTGGGCGCTCGGGGTTCATCCCGACGACGAGGAGCGCCTGATTGCGTCCTGGGAGTCGGCGCTCGCCGGACAGCGGCTGTGGGAGTGCGAGTACAGGCTGCGCTCGCACGACGGCGAGCACCGCTGGATCGTCGACCGGGGCGTGCCGCGCTACGAGGGCCACCGGTTCGCGGGCTACGTGGGCGCCGCGATCGACATCCACGACCGCAAGACGATGGAGGGGCGCCTGCTCGAGATCTACAAGCGCGAGCACGACATCGCGGCCACGCTCCAGCGCAGCCTGCTGCCGGAACGTCTCCCGAGCATCGATGGCTTGGCGCTCGCGGCCCGCTACCTGCCCGCCGGGCACGGCGCCGCCGTAGGCGGCGACTGGTACGACGCGCTCGAGCGCTCGGACGGGCGCGTGGCGCTCGTGGTCGGCGACGTGGTCGGCCACGGCCTGCGAGCGGCGGCGACCATGGGGCAGCTCCGCAATGCGTTCCGCGCCTACAGCCTGGTCGAGTCCTCGCCGGCCCAGGTGGTCGCTCGCATCAACCGGCTCGTGATGAGCGGGGTGGAGGAGGCGATGGCCACGGTGCTCTACCTGGTGCTCGACCGCGACACCGGCGAGGTGGTGTTCAGCTGCGCGGGCCACCCGCCCCCGCTCGTGCTCGCGCCGGACGGCCCGCGCTTCCTCGAAGGCGGCCGCTCGGTGCCGATCGGCGCGACCGACCCGGCCGTGTTCCGCGAGGGCCGGGCGCGGCTCGAGCCCGGCTCGACGCTCGTTCTCTACACCGATGGCCTGGTCGAGCGGCGCGACGCTCCGCTGGCCGAGCGCCTCGAGGAGCTGGCCGCCGCGGGCGCATCCGGGGACGGCGACCTCGAGGACCTCTGCGATCACGTGCTCGCCGCCGTGCTCGGCGACGCGGAGCGGGGCGATGACGTGGCGCTGCTGGTGGTCAGGCCGGAGGGGGCCGGCGCCGAGCGGATCCGGGTCTCGATGCCGGCCGAGCCCGAGTCGCTCTCCGGGCTGCGCCGGCGACTCGGTCGCTTCCTGCACGCGGCCGGCGCCTCCGAGGCCGAGACCTACGAGATCACGCTCGCGGTATGCGAGGCGGCGTGCAACGCGATCGAGCACGCGTACGGGCCGGGCGACGCGAGCTTCCACGTGGAGGCCGCCCTGGCGGGGCGCGAGCTGGCCGCCACGGTGCGCGACCGCGGCAGCTGGCGCGCGCGCCGCTCGGAGCATCGCGGCCGCGGCCTGAAGATCATCGAGGGGCTGATGGACGAGGTCGACGTCACCAGCGAGCCCGACGGTACGGTGGTGAGGATGCGCAGGCGGCTGGATGCGGCCCGGGCCGCATGAGCGCTCCCGCCGAGATCGGCGTCGAGCGCCGCGGTGGCACCGTGATCGCGCACGTCGCAGGCGAGATCGACATGACCAACGCCACGCACCTGCGCGACGAGCTGCTCGCGTCGATGCCCAACGACGCGCTGACGCTCGTGATCGACCTGGAGCGCTGCCGCTACCTCGACTCGGCGGCGATCGAGGTGCTCTTCGACCTCTCGCGCCGGCTCGGCCGGCGCCGCCAGGACCTGCGGCTGGTGCTGCCGGACGGCTCGCCGCTGTCGCGCGTCCTCGAGCTCACCGACGTGGGGAGCGCGGCGCCGATTCACGGCACGCTCGACTCGGCGCTCGGGCAGTAGGCTGATGCCGACCGGGGGCCGGCGGCCCCCCGGATCCCGCAGGTCGCCTCGGCGGGCGGCTCGAGGGGACCGGCCCGGAGGAAAAAGGAGATTTCATGGCGCACGAATCGCCGAAGAGGATCCGCAACGTGGCCTTGCTGGGCCACCGAGGCAGCGGGAAGACGTCCGTGAACGAGGCACTCCTGTTCGAAGCGGGCACCATCAACCGGCTTGGCTCGGTGGCGGACGGGACCACGGTGTCGGACTCGGCGCCCGACGAGAAGGCGCGCGAGATGTCGATCTCCGCGAGCCTCTCCTCGTTCCGCTGGGACGACCGCAAGATCAACCTGATCGACACCCCCGGGGAGCCGAGCTTCATCGCGGACGCCCTGGCGGCCCTGCGCGTTGTCGAGGGCGCGGTGTTCGTGGTGAACGGCGTGATGGGAGTGGAGGTCACCACCAGCCGCCTCTGGCAGCGCGCCGCCGAGCTCGGGCTCGCGCGCATCCTGTTCGTGAACATGCTCGACCGCGAGCGCGCGGACTTCTTCCGCAGCCTCGAGTCGCTCAAGGGCGCGTTCGGCCAGCACGTGGTGGCCACGGAGATCCCGATCGGCGCCGAGCACGAGCTCGAGGGCGTGGTCGACCTGATCGACATGAAGGGCTATCGATACGACGGGAGCGGGCGCGAGAACTGCACGGAGATCGAGATCCCCGACGAGCTCCGAGAGCAGGCGCAGGAGTACCGCGAGAAGCTGATGGACGAGGTCGCCGAGGTCTCCGACGAGCTGATGGAGCGCTACCTCGAGGGTGAGGAGATCTCACACGAGGAGACGGTCACCGCGCTGAAGACGGGCGTGACCGAGGGCCGGCTGTTCCCGGTCACCTGCGGCGCCGCCACCCGCAACCTCGGCATCAACCGCCTGCTGGACGCCTTTGTCGAGGACCTGCCATCCCCCGCCAAGCACGGCGTGACGAGCCTCGACGGAATCGAGCTCGAGCCCGACTCGGGCAAGGACCTGGTCGCGTTCGTCTTCAAGACGCTCGCCGACCCCTACGCCGGCCGCGTGAACCTCTTTCGGGTCTACCAGGGCGTGATGCGACACGACTCGCAGGTGCACAACTGCCGCGCGCACGTCAAGGAGCGGATCGGGCAGCTGCTCGTGCCGCAGGGCAAGGAGACCGAGCAGGCGGACGAGATCGGCCCCGGCGACATCGGCGCGGTGGCGAAGCTGAAGGAGACGCGCGCCGGCGACGTGCTCGCCGCGAACGACGCCGAGATCCCCTTGAAGCTGCCGCCGATGCCGCGCCCGGTGATGGCCTTCGCGATCGAGGCGAAGGCGAAGGGCGACGAGGAGAAGATGGGCCAGGCGCTGCGCCGCCTACAGGAGGAGGACCCGACGATCGACTTCCACCGCGATCCGCAGACCGGCGAGCAGATCCTCGCCGGCATCACCCAGATCCACGTCGAGGTGATAGTCGAGCGGATGAAGGAGCGCTTCGGCGCGGAGGTCGCGCTGCACCCGCCGCACGTGCCCTACCGCGAGGCCATCAGGGGCTCGGCCAAGGCACACGCGCGCTACAAGAAGCAGACGGGCGGCCGCGGCCAGTTCGCCGACTGCCACCTCGAGATCGAGCCGCTGCCCTCGGGCGAGGGCTTCGAGTTCGTGAACGCGATCAAGGGCGGCGTGATCCCGGGCGGGTTCATCCCGGCGGTGGAGAAGGGCGTGGTGGAGGCGATGGGCTCCGGCACGGTGGCGGGCTACCCGGTCCAGGACGTGCGGGTCACCCTCTTCGACGGGCAGCACCACTCGGTGGACTCCTCTGAGATGGCATTCAAGATCGCCGGGTCGATGGCGTTCAAGGATGCGATGGACAGCGCCCAGCCCGTGCTGATGGAGCCGATCATGACGGTGGTGGTCACGGTGCCGGAGGAGTACGTGGGAGACGTGATCGGCGATCTCAACTCACGGCGCGGGCGGCCGCTCGGGATGGACCCCAAGGGCGCTGTCACCGAGATCAAGGCGGAGGTCCCGATGGCGGAGATGCTCGATTACCCCCCAGACCTGCGCGCGATCACCGGCGGCCAGGGCGAGTACACGATGGACCTGGCTCGCTACGAGGAGGTCCCGACGCACGTGGCGCAACAAGTCGTGCAGGATGCGCGCGCGGAGGCCGAGGCGGTCAAGGCGTAGCGGCCCGCCCCTATATTGGGCGGGATGAGGAAGGAGCTCCGGCCGGTCCACGACATCGTCAGCTGCGACGTCTGCGGCCGCACGATCCTCAAGGGCGAGCGCACGGAGTGGTACCTGGCGCCCGGCGGCCAGCGCCATCAGGTCTGCGACCTTTGTGCGGTGCGGGCGCTCCATCACGGCTGGATCCGCGAGTCGGCGGCCGGGGAGACGCCGGCACGCGCCCCGCGCAACGAGCAGGGCCGCGGCGTCTTCGGGCGGCTGCGGCGACGCGGCGGTGGTGGGGGGCCCCCCGAGCCCCCGCAGGGACCTGCGCCCGAGGAGGCGGAGCTCGCCGGGCAGGAGGCCATGTACGGCTCCGGGGCGGGCGTGGAGCCGGCGGAGTACCCGGACTCGGAGGAGGCCGGGCCCGCACAGCGCCCGCGGCCGCGCTCGCGCCCGAAGGACCCGCGCCACGTGCGAGCCGTGCCCACCACCGCCGAGGTCAAGGTCGACCGCGCGCTCGACCTCTTCAACGGCTCGGACCATCAGCGCACGATCGCGGGGCTCGCGCGCACGCTCGGGCCGGCCTGGGTGAGCGCCCAGCCCGACCCCGCTCAGCCGAGCGCTGTGTCGCTGCTGGTGGCGTGGGAGCTCTCGTGGTACCGCTACCGGGTGGACCTGGGCGACGAGGCAGATCCGGTGATGATGCTCGACAAGGGGGAGGAGCTCGCGCAGATCGACGAGACCCTGCTCGACTGGAACGCGGCGTTGGACGCCGAGGGCCGGGTGGTCGCGGCCGTGGGCGAGGGAGGGGCTGAAGGGTGATCTACTGCGTGGTGCCGCAGGCGCTCGCGGACGAGCTGTACGACAGGCTCGCCGACTACTACAGCGAGGATCCTCACGTGGAGGTGATCGTCGACCGCCGCGGCCAGGGCGGAGAGCCGGGCGACCATCCGTCCTACGACGATCGCCGCCGGCGGCGCGCCAAGGGCAGCTTCCCGCCGATCGAGCCGCCCGTCGCCTAGTGGGCGCGGTAAAGGTGGTCGTCCACGTGGACGGCGGCTCGCGCGGCAACCCGGGGCCCGCCGCCGTGGCGGCGGTGGCCTCCTCGGCCGACGGGGAGCCGCTCGCGGAGCGAAGCGAGTACATCGGCGAGGCGACCAACAACGTCGCGGAGTACCGCGCGCTGATGCTCGGCCTCGCGCTCGCGCGCGAGCTCGGGGCGGAGGAGGTCGAGGTAGTGAACGACTCGGAGCTCGTGGCGCGTCAGATCGGCGGCGAGTACAAGGTCAAGCACGCCGCACTCAAGCCGCTCTTCCTCGAGGCGATGGGCGAGCTGCGGAGCTTCGACAAGTGGGCGGTGCGCCCGGTGCGCCGGGCGCAGAACGCCAGGGCCGACGAGCTCGTGAACGAGGCGCTCGACGACGCGCTTGGCTAGTCACGCCCGAGCCGGCGCTGCCGGCGAGCGGGAGCGCCGCACGGCGCTCGGGGAGGCGAAGCGGAGGCTCGACCGGCTCGCCCTCTACCCCGAGCCCGTCCGCATCGAGGGCGTTCGCATCCGGGTGACCCCATGGCTCTTCCGGGTCCCGGGCTTCCGCCGCTTTCGCGCCTACGCCACGCGCCGCAACATCTGGCTGAAGCGCCCACGGCTCGACGAGCAGCTGATCGTGCACGAGCTCTGCCACGTCTGGCAGCTCCAGCACGAGCCGCTGCGCGTCTGGCTCTCCTACGCGCGCCCCTCGACCTTCAGCCGCGACCGGCGCGCATACCGGTCGAACCGCTACGAGGCCGAGGCGCGCCAGGCGGCCGGCCAGGGCGGGTGAGGGCTCTCCGGCGCTAGCGGTGGCGCTCGATCAGCGCCCGCGCCATCGCCTTGGCGCGCTGCGCCGCCTGGGCGTCGCCTTCTGCGGCGGAGACGATCGCGCCCTTCATCAGGATGTGCCAGGAGCGTGCGAAGGACTCGGGGTCGCTCAGCGCGGCCTCCTCTGCGAGCCGGCGCACGATCAAGCGGATGTTCTCGAGATGGCGCACGGAAGCCTCGCCGGCCGGGTGCGCGCTGCCCATCTCGAGCAGCACGTTGATGAACGAGCAAGCCTCGAAGTCGGCGCGCCCGAACCACTCGTCGAAGGCGTCGAAGATCGCGAGCAGCCGCTCCTCGGGGTTGCCGCCGCGCCGCCTGGCCTCGGTCTCGACCCAGTCGCGCGTCCAGCGCCGCTCGCGGTCCTGGAGGAAGGCCACGACCAGCTCGTCCTTCGAGGGGAAGTGGCGGTACAGGGTCGCCTTGGCGACTCCGGCGCTCTGCACGACCTCGTCGATGCCGACGTCGCGGATCCCGCGGCGGGAGAAGAGCCGGTAGGCGGCTTCGAGGATCCGCTCGCGGGCTGCGGCACGTGTGGGCGGCGCGGCAGCAGGAGCCTCGGGCATCGCGAGATCATAACCTAGACAGACCAGTCTGTCTCTGATAGAACCGGCGGCTCATGGCCGTCGAGCGAACCTCTCCGCTGCGAGTGGTCGGGAGCCCCCAGGTGGAGCTGCCGCCGTCGCGCCTGCATCGGGTCACCGATGCGCTGGTCGGCTTCTACGCGGCCCACTACGGTCGTGGGCCCACGAGGGCCAAGTCGTTCCTGCTTGAGGACACGCTCGTCTGCGTCATGCAGGAGGCGTTCGTGGACCTCGAGCGCGTGTTCATGCGACACGGCAACGAGGAGCTCGTGCGTCAGATCAGGGTCGACTTCCACGGGGCCATGCGGCGCGAGCTCGAGCAGCTCGTCGAGGAGGCGAGCGGCTGCCGGGTCGAGGCAAGCGCCGTGGAGGTCTCGTTCGACCCTGAGGCAGTCACCGCAACCTTCACGGTCGCCCGGTAGCTCGCTCCGCGTGAGCGGGGGCGGGGTTCGCCCTCGCTCGTCGCACGCGTGCCCGGCGGCGCAGCAACCAGAGCCGGTCGGCGCCCGCCCAGGCTGCGAAGCAGAGCCCGCCGAGCGTGCCCGTGACGGTCATCAGCAGGCCGGCCGCCGCGGCGGCCGCGACCCCCTGGCTCCCCAGGATCAGCACGGCGGCGGCTGCGCCGACGCTGGGCCCGACGGGCAGCTGGCCGAGCGTGGCCACGGCGATCAGCACCGCGACCGCATCGAAAAACGAGGCGTCCACGCCGACCGCGCGGAGCAGCAGCCAGTTGCGAAAGATCTGCGCGAACACCGCCACCAGCACGAACCCGATCACCCGGCTGCCGCCGCCGACGCTGCGGAGCACCGCCAGGCCGCGCCAGAGCTCGCGCCCCTTGCGCAGCGCGAGCCGGCGCAGCCCTACGCTGAGCGTCCCGACGACTGCGAACCCGACGATTGGCAGCCACCACGGCAAGCCGAGCGGGGCGACCAGAGTGAACGAGGCGAGCGCGGCGAGCATCGCCTCGACGGCGAGGATCGGAAACTCGGCCGCCACCAGGGTCGGCACTTGAGGAGAGACCTCCGGCGAAGAGCGCCGCAGCGCCGCGATCCGTGCGGCCACGCCCAGGTTGCCGTTGATCACGCTCCCCAGCACCTGCATGCTCGACGCCCGGTAGAGCACCCGTCGTGCGACCCTCCCGCCGGCCGCCTCGATCGTGAGGTGCCAAGCTTCGCTGCGCGCCACCAGCCCCATGACCTGCAGCAGCACCGTCGCGGCAAGCACCCACGCGGAGGCGCTCGACAGGGCAGTGGAGAACTCCTCGCGCCGGCCGGCCAGCAGCAGGATCAGCACGGCGGCTGTGACGAGCGAGCCTACGACCGTCATCAGCGCGCGGTGGCGGCGGAAGAAGTCGCGAGCCCGCGTGCCGGGCTTTGCGAGGCGACTCACGGCGTGAGACCGCTAGGCGATGCTCGGTCTAGCGCGGGCGACGCTTCCGAACGTCGGCCTGGCGTTTCGCCGCCGCGGTTTGGCGGGTGCTCTCGCGCTCGCGCTCGTATCCCTCGCGCTCCACCTTGCCCGACTTGCGCACCTCGTCGTTGCGCGCTGCGACGCGTTCCCTCGTCTCCTTCCAGGCCGACTCGCCGCGGGCCGAGGACTGCCAGTCGGCGCTGTCGCTCTGCTTGCTCATGCATTCCGTCCTTGCGGCTCCCAGGGGGATTCGGCCACTGGGGGGCGCAGGGAGCGCGACACCCCGACTGTGGAAACTGCTGTGACCAGGATAACGGCACCCCGCGCCGGCGCTCAGTCGCGCCCGTGCCGGACCCAGACGACCTGACCCGGATTCACGCCGAGCCGCTCGCCGCCGTTCGCCTCTTCGAGCCAGGCGAGCGTGCCGGCGCTGCTGCGCGCCGCGTTCTCGAGCTGCTTGGCCACGTGGTCGACTTCGCCGTCGATCTCGAGCATCTCGCCGGTGGCGAGCAGCAGGCTGGTGGTTGCCACTCCGGGTCCTTGGGTCTCGGGGGCCGGGAGTCTAATCGCGCTTACCTGGTAGACCACGGCGCGTGCGCCTCGCCCCGGCCGCAGCGAACGCCCGATGACCCGAGCGCCCGAGCCGGCCGTGCGCCGCGCGGAGGCCGTCGACGCCGATCAGGTCGGCCGGCTGCTCCACGACTTCAACACCGAGTTCGGCGATGTCACGCCCGGCCCTGAGCGCCTGGCGTCACGCGTGCGGCAGTTGCTCGCCGGTGGGGAGACGGCCGTGCTGCTCGGAGGCGAGGGCCCCGACGGGCTGGCGGTGCTGCGCTTCCGTCCCTCGCTCTGGACGCAAGCGCTAGAGTGCTACCTCGCGGAGCTCTACGTAGCCCCGGAGCGGCGCGGGCGCGGGCTCGGACGGGCGCTCATGGAAGCCGCGATCGAGCTGGCGCGGGAGGAGGGCGCCGACCGCATGGACCTCGGCACGAGCGAGGACGACGTGGCCGCGCGCGCCCTCTATGAGAGCCTTGGCTTCGTCAGCCGCGAAGGCGGGCCGGACGGGCCGGTCACCTACTTCTACGAGCGCGAGCTGTGAGCGGCGCCCACGCCGGCGCTCCACCGCGCAGCCGGTCGGCTTGCCTGCGGCGCCGCCGGGTACCCGGGCGGCATGGCGAAGCACGCGATCATCACGGGTTCGGACTCCGGCATCGGCAAGGCCACGGCGGTGCGACTGGCCGAGGACGGCTTCGACATCGGCGTGACGTGGCACAGCGACCGCACCGGCGCCGAGGACACAGCGCGCGAGGTGCAGTCGCGGGATCGCAGCGCCGTCGTGGCGCAGCTCGACGTGACCGACTTCGCGGAGGCCGCGGACACCGTCGAGATGCTCGCTCGCGAGCTCGGCGGCCTCGACGTCTTCGTGAACAACGCCGGCGGCGGCGGGAGCCACCCGTTCCTCGACTTCCCCCTCGCGGACTTCCAGCAGGTGATCGATCTCAACCTCACCGGCGCGTTCGTCTGCGCACAGCGCGCCGCTCGCCTGATGGTGGATGCTGGCCGCGGGGGGCGCATCGTCAACGTCACGTCCGTGCACGAACACGTCCCGTTGCGAGAGGCGGCGGCCTATTGCGCCGCGAAGGGC
>DASQNF010000032.1:0-3273 GCA_035645115.1 Thermoleophilaceae bacterium
GCTCCGAGGGCGTAGCCCACGGCCACGAGCAGCAGCAGCGGCGGCAGGATCCCGAGGTCGAAGGCCTCGTCGCCCTCGGCGGCGAGCAGCACCGCCGCGCCGGCCAGGTTGAGCGCCAAGAAGCTCCCCGCCAGCGTCGCCCGGAACTCCGCGGGGCGCACGCCGTGGGCCTCGAGCCAGAGCACGATCGGCGGGCCGCTCACGCTGATCGAGGTGGTGAGCGCCCCGCTAGCGAAGCCCACGGCCAGGCCGGCCGCCGGCGGGACCGGGCGCGCCGCCGCACCCCCGCCGCCCACCCGGCCGCGCCTGCGCAGCTGGAAGGCGGCGGCCGCGATCACCGCCACGCCCACCCCCACCTGGAGCGCCTCCTTCGAGAGCCACGCCAGCAGGGCCGCGCCCGCCACGAGCCCGGGCAGCGCGGCCGCGAGCATCGGCAGGAGCCGGCGCCAGTCCAAGCGGTGCGGGCGTCCGCGCTCGAAGAGGACGAGCAGGTTCAGCACGAGACCGAGCGCCAGCAGCGCGCCCACGGCCTCCACCGGCTCGAGCACCGCGAACAGCGCCGGCGAGAGCACCAGCGCGAACCCGAAGCCGGTGGCCGACTGGACGGCTGCGCCGAGCAGCGCCGCGGCGGCGGCCAGCAGCATCAGCCGAGCGACACCGGCACGCCGCGCGACATCAGCCGATCGTCACCAGGTCCTTTGTGAACCCGGTGAGGATCTCCGGCTCGCCGTCGCTCACGATCACGAGGTCCTCGATGCGCACCCCGAACTCGCCCGGCAGGTAGACCCCCGGCTCGACCGTGACCGCGTTCCCGGCCGCCAGCTCTCCCTCCGCGGTCTTGGCGAGCCGCGGCTCCTCGTGGACCACGAGGCCCACGCCGTGCCCGAGCCCGTGGCCGTAGCGCTCGCCGTAGCCGGCGGCCTCGATCGGCTCGCGCGAGACGGCGTCCACGTCGTGACAGGCCGCGCCCGCCCGCACCGCCCCGAGCGCCGCCTCCTGCGCGCGGGCCACGAGCTCGTAGACCTCGAGCGCGGCGTCGCCGACGGCGCCGGTGGCGAACGTGCGCGTGCAGTCGGAGCAGTAGCCGTCCACCACCGCGCCCATGTCCACCACCACGAGCGTGTCGCGCGGGATCTCCACCTCACGCGCCTCGGCGTGCGGCAGCGCGCCGTGCCCCGCCGCGGCCACGATCGGTGCGAACGAGGGTCCCTCGGCGCCGCGATCCTCCATGAAGCGCACCAGCTCGCGCGCCACCTCGCGCTCGCTGCTGCCGGCGAGCCCGCGCTCGCGCAGCCACTCGTAGGCGGCGGTGGAGATCTCGGCGGCGGCGCGCATCGCCTCCACCTCGGAGGGGTCCTTCACCGCCCGCAGGCGCTCCACCACCCCGCCGGCGGGTATGAGCTCGACCTCGTCGGGCAGCTTGCCGGCCAGCTTCCCGTGCGAGGCCACGCTCAGGTGCTGGTCGTCGAACCCCACCCTGCCGCTCAGGCGACCGGCCAGATCGCCGAGCATGTCACGCCCGGCCCTGACCTGCTCGAAGCCGCGGACCTGCTCGGCGGACTGCTCGACGTAGCGGAAGTCGGTGAAGAACAGGCGCTCCTCGCGCGCGACAACGCACGCGCCGTTCGAGCCGGTGAAGCCGGTGAGGTAGCGCAGGTTCAGGAGGTCGGTGACGAGCAGGCAGTCGAGCTCGTGCTCCTCGAGCAGCCCGAGCAGCCGCTCCACCCGTTCCTCCAGCGTCGCCGTCGCGCTCATCCCTGCAGGGCCCCCTTGAGCAGCTCGAGCGCGTCACGGTAGCCCGCGGGTCCCTTGCCCTGCACGCAGCCCAGGCAGAGGTCGCCGATCACCGACATGCGCCGCCACTCCTCGCGCTCGTCCACTGCAGAGAGGTGGACCTCCACCGAAGGCACGGCGGCCACCTCGAGCGCGTCGCGGATCGCCCATGAGTAGTGCGTCCACGCGCCCGGGTTCAGCACCAGCCCGTCCGAGCTCTCGCCGGCGCGGTGGAGGAACTCGCAGAACTCGCCCTCGTGGTTGGTCTGGTAGAAGCTCGCCTCAAGGCCGAGCTCGCGCGCCGCCGCGCGGATCTTGACCTCGAGCTCGGTGAGCGTGAGCCCGCCGTAGCGCTCCGGGTCGCGGCGCTCGAGCACGTCGAAGTTCACTCCGTGGAGCACGTGCACGCGATGTTTCACCCCGCGTGCGCCTCCTCGACGGCGGCGCGCAGCTCCGCCGGCTCGAGCTCGTGACCTGGGCTGACCTCGCCGGGAGCCGACACGAGCACGAACGGTACCCGCCCGTCCCGGCGCTTCTTGTCCCGCGCAACGAGCGCGAGCACGTCGTCCACCGACGCGGAGTCGAAGGCGAGCGGCAGGCCCCGGGCGCTGAGCAGCTCGGCGACCTCGGTCCGCAGCGCCTCGCGCCCGGAGAGCCGCAGCGCGGCGAGCAGGCCGATCCCCACGGCCTCGCCGTGGCGGTAGCGGCGGTATCCCGTGGCCGCCTCGATCGCGTGGCCGATCGTGTGGCCGAGGTTGAGCACCTGGCGCCGCCCCGAGTCGCGCTCGTCGGCGGCCACGACCGCGAGCTTCGTGCGGATGCAGCCCTCGATAACGCGGCGGTCGGGCTCGGCGCCCGCGCGCACCCGCGCCCAGAGCGCGCCGCCGGCGATCAGCGCGGTCTTCACCACCTCGACGTAGCCCGCGGCGAGCTCCCGCTCAGGCAGCGTGGCGAGCGCCGCGGGGTCGCACAGCACCGCGGCGGGCTGGTGATAGGCGCCGGCGTAGTTCTTCCCCTCCGGGAGGTCCACGCCGGTCTTGCCGCCGTAGGCCGAGTCCACTTGCGCCACGAGCGTGGTGGGCACTCCGACCCAACGGGTGCCGCGCTGGTAGAGGGCCGCGCAGAAGCCGGCGAGGTCGCCCACCACGCCGCCCCCCACCGCCACCACCAGGTCGTTGCGCTCCGCCCCGGCGCGCGCGAGCTCGCTCAGCACGCGCTCGGCGCAGGCGAGCGTCTTGTGCTGCTCGCCGGGCGCGATCACCGCCCGCGCCTCGCCCTCGAACGGCTGTACCCGCGCCACCTGCTCGTCGGTGACCACGAAGCGGCGTCCCTCGCGCGGGAAGAAGAACCCACGCTCGCCGATCAGCCCGTGGCCGAGGAACACCGGGTAGTCCCCGGACTCGGAGCTCGCCCAGATCAGCCGCGTTCCCGCGGGCGCCGCGCGCAGCGCGAGCAGGGCAGGCGCCAGCCGCCGAAGCGACTCGCGTTCGCCAGGCGGCA
>DASQNF010000033.1:0-14817 GCA_035645115.1 Thermoleophilaceae bacterium
GGATCCATCGGGCGGAGCGCGAGCGGATCGAGAACCGCCGGCGCACATCGCAGGTCAAGACTTGGTTCCGCCGGCTCGAGAACGCGGTCGACCAGCGCGACTCCGCGAGGGCCGACGACGAGCTCCGCACCCTCGTCTCGCGTATCGACCGTGCCGTGAAGTCGGGCGCGCTCCACCGCAACAACGGCGCCCGCAAGAAGGCGCGGGCGGCGCGGATTCGCTCGCGCCTGTCCTAGGCGCCCCGCGCCGAGCGGCGCCCGCCTTCGTCAGCCTCCTACTGTTCCCCCATGGAGACGAGACTGCTGATCCGCGGCGAGCGGGTGGCCGGCGAGGGCGCGCCGCTCGCGGTCGAGAACCCGGCCTCCGAGGAGACGGTCGCGGAGCTGCGGGGGCCCTCGCCCGCCCAGCTCGACGCGGCGATCGCCGGCGCGGCCGAGGCGTTCAAGGGCTGGGCCGCGACACCGGCCGTCGAGAGGGCGGAGCTGCTCCACGAGGTCGCCGTGCGTATGCGCGCGCAGGCGGGCGAGCTGGCGCACACCATGACGCTCGAGGGCGGCAAGCCTCTGATCGAGAACTCCGACGAGGTCGGCTGGACCGCCGCCGCGTTCGACTATTACGCCGAGATGGGCCGCAACTTCGCGGGCCGTGTGATCCCATCGATCGAATCGACCCAGCTCGCCCTCGTGATCAAGGAGCCGGTCGGGGTGTGGGGCTGCATCGTCCCCTGGAACTACCCGCTGCTGCTGCTCGCGTGGAAGCTCGCGCCCGCGCTGGCGGCGGGAAACACGGTGGTGGCAAAGCCCTCGGAGCTGACGCCTCTGTCCACGCTCATGCTCGGAGACTGCTTCGCGGAGCTGGCCCCGGGGGTGGTCAACCTCGTGGCCGGGGCGGGGGACGTGGGCGCCGCGCTCGTGGACGACGAGCGGGTGGGCGGGGTGGCCTTCACGGGCTCGGTGGAGACCGGCAAGGCGGTGGCGATGGCCTGCTCGCGACGAGTCGCGCGCATGAACCTCGAGATGGGCGGCAAGGATCCCTTCATCGTCTGCGCGGACGTGGCCGCCGACGTGCAGGTCGCGGCTCGCGGCGGCGCCTGGGCCGCCTACCTGAACGCGGGGCAGGTGTGCACCTCTGCGGAGCGCATCTACGTGGCCCGCGAGATCTACGACGAGTTCGTGTCCGCGTTCGTCGATCACACCCGAACGCTGCGCGTGGGCGACCCCTTCGACGAGAGCACCGACGTCGGCCCGATGGTGTCGGCGGCTCAACGGGCGAAGGTCGAGGCGCAGCTGGAGGCGGCGGTGTCGGCAGGCGCGGAGCTCGTCATGGGCGGCGGGCGAGCGGGCTTCGCGCGCGGCCACTACTTCGAGCCCGCGGTGGTCACGGGCCTGCCGGCCGAGACGGCGTTGCTGCGCGACGAGACCTTCGGCCCGGTCGCGCCGATCGTGCCCGTCGGCTCGCTCGACGAGGCGATAGCGCTCGCCAACGGCACCCGCTTCGGTCTCGGGGCCAACGTGTACACCCGCGATCTCGAGACGGCCGTGCGCTGCCTGCGCGAGATCCGGGCGGGCACGGTGTGGATCAACGACCCGCTCACCGACAACGACGCGGGCCCGTTCGGCGGCTTCAACCAGTCCGGCTTCGGCCGCGAGCTCGGGCAGGAGGGGCTCGAGGCCTTCCAGGAGACCAAGCACGTGCACATCGAGACGAAGATCGCGCCAAAGGAGTGGTGGTACCCCTACGGGCCGGGCGACTCCGCGCCGCCCGCCGGCGCCGGCGCCTGAACCCCGAGGCGGCGGCCTCAGCCCACCGCGCGGACGAGCGCCAGCGAGAACGCGGCGTCCTCGTCCAGCTGCAGCTCGCCGCCGCCGCGCGTCTGGACCTCGAGGTCGGCGAACACGCACAGCGCGCGCTCGAGCAGCGCCAGGTCGGCTTTCTTCGCGCGCGCCACCGTCTTCTTGGCGAGCCAGGGCGGCGCCTTCAGCGTCTCACTCACCTTCTGGTCGGGCATCCCGCGCTCGAGCAGCGAGGCCGCCTGGTGCACCTCGCGCAGCCTGCGGACGATCGGGAACGCGAGCCGCGCCGGCCGCTCGCCGTGGGACTCGAGCTCCTGTGCGACTGCCAGGGTGGCCCGGAGGTCGCCGGAGATGAGCGCGTCGGCGAGGTCGTATGCCTGAGGGAGGTTGTCCGCGACCGCGAGCCGCTCCACGTCGGCCCTCGTCAGGTTCACACGCGGATGGATGGCCAGCGCGAGCTTCTCGAGCTCCCGCGCAAGCCGCTGCTGGCTCGTCCCGACCCGCGACACGAGCTCCTTGGCGGCCGCGCCGTCCAGCTGCAGCCCGAGCTCGCGCGCGTGGCCGATGCACCACTTCGGCAGCTCCCAGGGCTTGGGGGCGGCGTACTCGCGCAGCTCGCCGCCGGCCCGATCGACCGCCTTGGCCAGCTGCTTCAGGGGCTTGCCGCGCACGATCAGGACGAGCAGGGTCTCCGCCGGAAGCTCGGCGAGCGCGTCCGTGAGCGAGTCCAGCTCGGACGCCTTCCAGGCGCCGGCGTCGTCCACGAGCAGATAGCGCGTGCCGGGGTCGAAGCTGAGCACGGCCAGCGCGCCTGCCACCTCGTCGGGGGAGCACTGGCGGGCATCGAAGGACTCGAGGCCGCCGGGGCCGCGCTCCTCGTCGGCCCGCCGCCGCACCCGGGCCCGCCAGGCGTCGATCTTGGCGTCGTCGTCGCCGCAGACGAGGTAGGCGGGCTTGAGGTCGGCCACGCCGCCAGTGTATGGCGGAGGTCGGCAGCTCGCGGGGCATCGTGTAGGTGGGGCGGCCCCGTCAGCTAGGAGGGGCCGCCGCCACGGCGTCCCGCCCGTCCTCGCCCCCGCCGGCTCGGTTCAGCGCTCCGTCTCCACTCGCATCTCGGTTCCCTGGACGGTGAGCGTCACCGTGCCGTGGAGGTCGGTTCGATAGGTCGCCACGTCGGCGTCACGGAGGGCCGCGAGGGTGGAGGGGGCCGGGTGGCCGTAGGTGTTCGCTCCCACCTCGATGGCGGCGAGCTCGGGGCTCACCCGCTCGAGCAGCTCGGGAAGGCCGGAATCGGCGCTGCCGTGGTGCGGGACCTTCATCGCCTCGACGTCGGGGAGCTCCAGCGGCAGCAGCGCCTCGCTCTCTGCGTCGGCGGACAGCAGCAGGTCGAACTCGCCGGAGCTGACCAGGGCGACGACGGCCCGCGGATTCGGGTCTTCCGGCGCTGGGCCGGGCGGGCGCGGCGGCGGCGAGAGGATGCGGATCGTGATTCCGCCCGCGTGAAGGGTCGAGGGCGCCGTGGCCGGCAGTGACCGCACCTGGCGCCGCCTCGCCATGGCGAGCACCGATCGAAAGCCGGGGTCGGAGCTCCCGTCGCCCCCGTCGAGCAGCAGCTCGACGCGCCGCCGGGCGAGGACGTGGCTCAGCCCGCCGTGGTGATCGCGCGAGGCGTGCGTGGCCACGACCAGGGACAGCGGCCCAACCCCCGCCCGCCGCAGCAGCCGCTCTATCCCGGCCTCCGGCGGTCCGCCGTCGAACAGCACAGCCGTGCCGTCCGGGTGCTGGAGCAGGGTGGCGTCGCCCTGGCCCACGTCCAGGAAGCGGACCGTGAGCGCCTTCGGCGCTGCCGGCGGTGTGAGCGCTTCGGCCGCGCCCAGCGCGACCAGCGCCACCGCGAGCGCCACCAGCGCTGTCCGAGCGCTGCGCGGCGCGCGTCGCCAAGCCGCGGCGAGCTCCGGTGCGGAGCGGCCTGCCCGCCGGGCGAGGGCGCGCCCGCCCACCGCGACGATCCCGATCGCGCAGTAAGTCAAACCTACGCCCAGGGGCGAGCGCAGCGGGATCGGCAGCCGTGCGCCCGGGAGATCGGCGAAGCGCTCCGCGAGGCCGGCGATGTACGCAACCGGGATCCTCGTGAAGGCGCCCGCGAGTTCCGCGAGCACGGCCGCGGTGGGCACCAAGGGCGCCATCAGGCCGAGCCCCGCCTTCACCATGCCGAGCCACATCGCGGGCGCGACGGCGGGCAGCGCCAGCAGGTTGGCCGGCAGGCCCGCCAGCGGCACCGCATCGAAGTGGTGGGCCAGCAGCGGGGCGGTGGCGAGGGTGGCGGCCAGCGTGATGGCGACGCCCTCCCCGAGAGCTCGCACAAGCCCCCGCGCGAGCGGCCCCCGGCTCGGCCCGCTGTTCTTGCCCGGCGGCGGCCGCGCGCCCCGGAGCAGCGCCTCGCCCGCCCTGGTCAGGGCGCCCGCGAGCGGCCTACCGATGGTCAGGATCCCGACTACTGCCGCGAACGAGAGCTGCCAGCCGGGGTCCTGCCACGCGCGCGGGTTCAACAGCAGCGTGATCGCCGCGGCCAGGAGCAGCGCATACCAGCGCGAGGCCGGGCGCGACATGGTCAGGGCCGCGATGCCGGCGGCCCCCATCACCCCGGCGCGTTGCAGCGATGGCCCGGCGCCCGCGAGCGGGACATACATGGCCACCAGCAACAGCAGCGCCACCCCCCTAACCCGCGGGCCGAGCCCCGCCACCGCAAGGAACGGAAGCGCCAGCGCCACCAGCAGCATCACGTTCTGCCCGCTCACCGCCAAAAGGTGGGCAAGTCCCGAGTCGCGGAAGTCCTCGCGGGTGGCGGCGTCGATCCGCTCGTCCTGGCCGAGGACCATGCCGCGCGCGAGCGCGGCCTCACGCGCCGGCAGGCCGGACGCGACGCCGCGCTCGGCCAGTCCGCGCATGCGGTCGAGCAGCCCCGGGACCCCGCTCCGGCGGCGGCCGCTCGGTCGCGCGCGGTCGAGCAGCAGCTCGGCGGCTACCCCGCGCCGGCGCAGATAGGAGGCGAAGTCGAAGCCGCCGTCCACGCCGGTCGGCGATGGGGCGTCTCCGCCGGCCTCGGAGCGCGCGCCGGCCGGCCCGCGGGCGCTCGAACCCGGCTTCACCCTCGCAGCCCCACCGTCGGAGGCTCCGATCGGCCGGAGCCGGCCCTCGAGCAGCAGCTCGTCCCCGAGGTCGAGGCCGGCTGGAAGCCTCCCCCATGGCGGGACGCGCACCAGCAGCCGAGCGCCGTCGAGCCGGCCTGACGAGACGCCGACCTCGGCGGAGGCGCCCAGCTGGGCCGCCCGTGGGCGGGTGAGCAGGTGGGCTCTGAGGCGAACCTCCCGCTCGTGGCCTACGAGGCGGGCGGGCCGGTCGAGGGCGTCGAGCCGGGCGTGACCGACGGCCGCGCCGCCGAGCAGTGCGCCGGCCGCGAGGGCGCCGCTCAGGGGGAGGCCGGCGGCCGCGAGCGCGGCGAGCAGTGCGACCGCGCAGCCGAGAGCTGCGAACGGCTGCGAGCCCGCGAGCGCGAGCCCTGCCGCCACCGACCCGACGGCGAGATGCCACGGACGCGCCGAGAGGAGGGCGAGCGCCCGCGCCGGGCCCGGTGGCCTTGCGGCCCGGCCGGCGGTGGGGTCGACGCCGTGGGGGTCTCCCCCGGCCCGCCACGGCTGCTCGGACTGCTCGGCGGCACCGCTGGCTGGGTCGACGTCGCGCCCACGGAAGCGCTCCGCCCCCGCCGTCGAGCCGTCGAGTGGCCGGCGGTCGCGCCACCGGCTCATGGCTGGAGGGCATCCCTGAGCGTCGCGAAGCGCTTCTCTCCGATCCCCTCGACGTCGCGAAGCTCCCCGATCGACCCGAACCCGCCGGCCTCGGTGCGCTGCTCGATGATGCGCTCCGCGAGGGTGGGACCGATCCCGTCGATGGCGTCGAGCTGCTCGAGAGTGGCCGTGGCCAGGCTCGGCTTGGCCCCGGACGCGGCTGCGGCTGCGCCGCCGGCGCTCACCGCGCCTGTCCCTCCCCTGCCGCGCAAGGGCACCACGACCTGCTGCCCGTCTTGCAGGGGGGCCGCCAGGTTGACCGCCGTGACGTCCGCCCGTCGCGTGAACCCGCCCGCGCGCTCGATCGCCGCAGCGGCCCGCGAGCCCGGCGCCAGTCGCAGCAGGCCGGGACGGCGGATCGCGCCCGCCACGTGCACGTAGATCCCCGCCCCCGTGGCGCCGCGCGGTTCGCCCTCGCCCCGCGCGCCGGCAGCTCGCCCGTCCTCCGAGCCCCCGGCCGGCGGGCCCGAGGGCGAGCCGGGGCCGCCAGCTCCGTCCACCCGTACCGGCGGCGCCGCCGCCCCCTCGCCGCCGCCGATCAGGCGAACCGCCGCCAGGGTTGCGAGCACGGCCGCCACAAGCCAGGCGAGCACGGTTCCACGGGTGACTCGATGCACGCGGCCGAACGTACGTCTCGCCGCTACAGCCGTGGGTTACGTGTGTGACGAAACGGTGACGATTTCGCTGCTCCGCCCGCGCACCCAGGCCACGGGCGCTCAGGCCCTCAGCGCACCTCGAACCCGCTCAGCCTCTCCGGCGGCTCCTCGTGCTCCTCCACCCGCTCGACATGAGCGGCGCGCGGCCCCCGCCGGCAGAACGACACCAACTCCCGGACGGCGTCGGGCGCGCCCTCGAGGACCGCCTCGACCGTGCCGTCGGGCCGGTTCGCCACCCAGCCGGCCACCCCCCGCGGCGACGCCTCACGACGCATCGTGTCGCGGAAGAACACGCCCTGCACTCGCCCGTGGATGACCACGCGCCTGCGCACCCGCTCGCTCATACTCCTGTGCGTTCCCCGAACGAAAGGGCGGCTACCCACGATGGAAGCGATCACCCGCGCCGAGCCCGCTTGGGGGGTCGACTCCGAGTACGGGCGCCTGCTCGACGTCCTCCTGTGCCCACCCGACCACTTTCGCTGGCTGCCCACGAGCGCGATCTCGCGGGCGACGCTCGACAGCGGCCTCACGTTCAGCCGCGAGGACGCCCTGCGCCAGCACGCCGAGATGGTGAGCGTGTACGACCAGGCCGGCGTGCGGGTACACCTGCTCGAGCCCGACCCGGCGCTCCCGTACCAGGTGTTCGCGCGCGACTCCAGCATCAACGTGCCGCAGGGCCCGATCGTGACTCAGTGCCATCAGTGGTGGCGCCGCGGCGAGTACGCGCCGGTGATCCGCTTCTACCAGCGCAGCGAGATCCCGATCCACCGCATGATCACCGCGGCCGCGCTCGAGGGCGGGGACTTCATGATCGTCGAGCCCGGAGTGGCCGTGATCGGGAACGGCGAGGAGCGCACCCAGGAGCCGGCGGCCAGGCAGCTCGCGCGCTGGCTCGAGGAGGACGGCTGGGAGGTGCGGATCGAGCGCATCCCGCCGCACTTCCTCCACATCGACGTGCTGGCGGCGATGCTCGCGGAGAAGCTCGCGGCGGTGTGCGTCGAGCAGGTGGGAACCGGCTTCGTGCGCTGGCTCGAGCAGAAGGGCGTCGAGATCCTGCCCGTGGCGCTCGCGGACGCGCTCAAGCTCGGGGTGAACGGCGTCAGCCTCGGCGAGGGCCGCGTGCTCACGAGTGCAGAGTCCAAGGACCTCAATGGGCGCTTGCGGGCGCTCGGCCTGACGGTCTTCGACCCGGAGCTGAGCGCCTTCACGCGCGGCGGCGGGGGCGCACACTGCCTGATGCAGGCGCTTCGCCGAGAGCGCGTGGGCTGAGCGCGGCGACGCACGGCGGCGAGCTCGGGCGAGTCACGACTCGATCGCCACTCGCAGCGTGCGCAGCTCGCGGTCGCTCGCGCCGCGCAGGCTGCCCCCGTGCGCGAGCGTCTGCTCGATGTAGTCGAGCGTCTCTGCGCTCAGGCGCTCGCCGGGCAGCACGTTCGGGATCCCGGGCGGGTAGGCGGCGAGCGACTCCGCAGCGACCCGGCCGACCGCCTCCCGCGCCGGCACGATCTCCTGCGGACCCAGGAAGGCCTCGCGCGGAGTCATCACGAGCTCGCCCCAGGTCGGCGGCGGCGCGAAGGCGCGCGCGGCGGCCTCGCGCGGACGGGCGGCCACCGTGTCCACCGCGCGGCGGAGCGCCGCCAGCAGCCGCTCGGCCGACGCGCCGGCGTCCTCCCCCATCCCGAACACCGCGACCATCACGTTCTCGCCGGCCAGCTCCACGTTGACGTCGTCCTGCTCGCGCAGCAGGCGCGCCAGCTCGTACCCGCTGGCGGCGGTGCCGCGCACGTCGATCGCGAGCCGCAGCGGGTCGTAGTCGAACACTCCGGGCGCGCCCGCGAGGCCCTCGTCGAGCGCGTCGAGGCCGGGGATCTCCCGCACGGCGGCGCGCGTGCGGGCGAGTGCGGCGAGCGTCTCCCCGAGCTGCTCGCGCCCGCCCGTGGCGGCGCTCCTACGCGCGGCGTCGAGCGATCCGTACAGCAGGGCGTTCGGGCTCGTGGACTCGATCAGGGTCACGCAGCGGTCGACCACGCCCTCCTCGATCAGGTCGCCGTGCCCGAGATGGATCATCGCCGACTGGGTCAGGCTGCCGACGATCTTGTGCGTGCTCGAGATCACGAGGTCGGCGCCGAGCGCGAGGGCCGGGGCCGGCAGGTCCTCGTGGAACGCGAGATGAGCGCCCCACGCTTCGTCCACCACCAGCGGGACGCCGCGGGCGTGTGCCACCTGGGCGAGGCCGGCAACGTCCGCGACCGCCCCGAAGTAGGTGGGCGAGACCACGGTGGCGCCGACGGCGTCCGGGGTCTCCTCGAGCGCCCGCTCGAGCGACTCCGGGGTCATGCAGTGTGCGATGTGCAGCTCCTGGTCGAGCTCGGGCGCGACGAACGTGGGCCGCAGCCCGGACATGACCAAGGCGTCGATCGTGCTCGAGTGCGCGTTGCGCTGGGTGACTACGCGGTGCCCGCTGTGGCCGAGCGCGAGCAGTGCCGCGTGGTTGCCCTGCGAAGCCCCGTTGACGAGCCACCACGTTCGCCGCGCGCCCCAGGCCTCGGCGGCCAGACGCTGGGCCTCGACGAACGGGGTGGGCTCCGGCCCCACGTCGATGCCCCAGGTGAGCGCGGGGATGTCGAGCGCCAGCGTGCGCTCGCCGAGCGCCTCGGTCAGGCCGGAGTCGGCCCCCGCGCCGCCCTTATGCCCGGGCACGTGGAATCGACCCGGCCCGCGTTCGGCCATCGCGCGAAGCGCGTCGAGGTACGGCGTGCCGGCCTGGGACATGGCCGGCGAGTCTACGTACCGCGTCCCTGGGCGGGTGGATCGTCGAGCGGCCGGGTGGGCTCGTCCGCCGGGCGTGGGGGCCCGGCCACCGATGCGCCGGGGGCGTCTCCGGCGCGCGGCGAATCGGCGCTCGCAGCCCGGTCCTCGGGCGCCCGGGTTCCCGGCCCGCCGCCGTGCGGCTCCACGGCCAGCGAGATGCGCGTGGTGGCGAGTATCCCGCCCGCCACCATCAGCGCGGCGCCGGCGAGCGCGAGCCAGATGCCCACCTCCTTGTCCACCTCGCCGACGGCGGCCGGCGGGTGGTTGACGATCTGGGAGACCACGATCACGAGCGTCGCGATCGCCACGGCGAGGCCGGCCGCCGGGGAGACCAGCGGCCTGAACAGTCCGATCCCGCCCGCGAGCTGGACGACCATGGCGAGCGCCGCGGCCACGAGCACCAGGTCGAGCAACTCGAACACGGTGAAGGCGGTGCGGTCTTCATACCACTCGAGGAACAGGCTCACAGCCAGCAGCACGGCGCCGATGGCGGCCACCAGCGGGCCGACGGGGATCTGCGTTGTCTCTCGCTCTGGGCTCATCGCACCACGAAGTTCACCAGCTTGCCCGGAACGACCACAGCCTTGACGATCTCCTTGCCGTCCAGCCGGGCGCCGAGCTTGCTAGAGCCGCGCGCGATCCGCTCGAGCTGCTCCTGCGAGGCCTCCGCCGGCGCGGGCAGCCGATCGACAAGCTTGCCGTTGACCTGGACGACGAGCTGGATCTCCTCGGACACGAGCAGCGCCGGGTCCGCCATGGGCCACGGCTCCTCCCAGACGCGCGCGCCGGTCATGCGCTCGTACACCTCGGCCGCCAGGTGCGGAGCGAACGGGAAGATCAGCGAGGCGGCCGTGGCGATCGCAAAGCGCACGTGCGAGGCCGGCGCCGCGGCGCGCTCACGGTAGATCTCGTTGACGAGCTCCATCACCGCGGCGATGGCGGTGTTGAACGCGAAGCGGCCCTGCATGTCGCGGGTGACCTTGTCGATCGCCCAGTGCGCCTTTCGCAGCAGGGCGCCCGGCTCGCCCGCGGGCGCCGCGCCGCCGTCGCTGTCCGGGGCCTCGGCCGCGGCGGTCCAGAGCCGCGCCAGGAAGCGGTGCACGCCGCCCACGCCCTCGTCCTGCCAGTCCGCGTCCTGCTCGGGCGGGCCGATGAAGAGGATGTAGCAGCGGGCGGTGTCGGCGCCGTAGCGCTCGACGATCTCCTGCGGCGAGACCGTGTTCCCCTTCGACTTCGACATCTTCGCGCCGTCGCGGGTGATCATGCCCTGCGTGAAGAGCCGATCGAAGGGCTCCTGGACGTCGAGCAGCTCCATGTCGGCCAGCGCCTTCACGAAGAAGCGCGCGTACAGCAGGTGGAGGATGGCGTGCTCGACGCCGCCGATGTACTGGTCGACCGCCATCCAGCGGCGCAGCACCTCGCGGTCCCAGGGCGCCGAGTCGTTGCGCGCGTCGCAGTAGCGCAGGAAGTACCAGGAGGAGTCCACGAAGGTGTCCATCGTGTCGGTCTCGCGCCTGGCGCCCGCGCCGCAGTCGGGACAGCTCGTCTCGACCCAATCGGTCGCCGCCGCCAGCGGCGACATGCCCTTCGGCTTGTAGTCCTCGACGTCCGGCAGCCTCACCGGCAGCTGGTCGTCGGGCACCGGCACGAGCCCGCACGACCCGCAGTGCACGATCGGGATCGGGCAGCCCCAGTAGCGCTGGCGCGAGAGCAGCCAGTCGCGCAGCCGGTAGTTCACGGTCGGCCTGCCGAGGCCGCGCTCCTCGAGCCACGCGGTGATCGCACGCGCGCCCTCCGGCGCGGGCAGGCCGTCGAACTGCCCCGAGTCGACGAGGCGCTCGCCCTCCGTGTGCGCCACGAAGGCCTCGCCCTCCGGCGCCGGCTCGTCGCCCTCCACGACCCGGCGGATCGGCAGGCCGAAGCGCACGGCGAACTCGTGGTCGCGCTGGTCGTGGGCGGGCACCGCCATCACCGCGCCGGTCCCGTACTCCATCAGCACGTAGTCGGCCACGAACATCGGGATCTGCTCGCCCGTGACCGGGTTGGTCACCGTCTGGCCGAGCGCCACGCCCGTCTTCTCCTTGTGCTCGTCCCCGCGCTCCTCCACCGACTCGGTGACGGCGTGGTTCACGTAGTCGCGCACCTCCTGCGAGTCGCTCAGCCGCAGCACGTCGGGGTGCTCGGGCGCGATCACGAAGAAGGTCGCGCCGAAGAGGGTGTCCGGGCGCGTGGTGAAGACCGGGTAGTCGATCCCGAGCGCCTCGCAGCGGAACACGACCTCGGCCCCCTCCGAGCGGCCGATCCAGTTCTCCTGCATCCTCACCACGTGCGGCGGCCACTCGATCGTGGCCATGTCGTCGAGCAGGCGGTCGGCATAGGCGGTGATGCGGAAGAACCACTGCTCGAGCTGCTTCGCCTCCACCTCCGCGCCGCAGCGCTCGCAGCGCCCGTCCACGACCTGCTCGTTGGCAAGCACGGTCGCGTCGTTGGGGCACCACTTCACCACCGCCTCCTTGCGGTAGGCGAGGCCCTGCTCGTACAGGCGCAGGAAGATCCACTGGGTCCAGCGGTAGTACTCGGGCTGATGGGTCCCGAACTCGCGCGTCCAGTCGATCGAGACCCCCCAGCGCCGCAGCTGGGCCTGGAACTGGCGGATCGAGGCCTCAGTGGACTCGCGTGGGTGCTGGCCCGTGTTGATCGCGTGGTTCTCGGCGGGCAGGCCGAACGCGTCGTAGCCCATCGGATGCAGCACGCGGTAGCCGTTGCGGCGCCGAAACTGCGCCACCGCGTCGCCGACGCTGTAGGTCTTCAGGTGGCCGATGTGGGGCTCGCCCGACGGGTACGGGAGCATCTCGAGCACGTATGCCTTTGGGCGCTCGTCGGGCTCGTTCGAGACCTCCCAGGTGCGCTCGGTCGCCCACACGTGCTGCCAGCGCGGCTCGATCGCTCTCGGGTCGTAGCGTTCCATCGAAGCGGCAAGGGTACGCCAGCGGCTCGCTCAGGCTGCGACGATGCGCGTGGCCGCGGCCTTCCAGCTCGCACTCACGCGCTCGCCGGGCGCCAGGCCGAGCCGCTCGGCGGACTCGGTCGTTATCTCGGCCGCGAGCGGCTGCGCGGCCGAGAGGCCTAGCCGAACCCGGTTGCCGACAGTCGTGATCGAGAGCACCTCCGCCGCCAGCCGGTTCTGAACCGAGCCGCTCTCCTCCTGAGCCGCGGGGCCGATCGCGATCTCCCAGGGGTAGACGCTCACCGCCACCGGCCCCTCCGCGCGATCCACGCTCGTGACGCTGCCGCCCCCGTCGAGGTCCACCGTCGTCAGGCCGTGAGCGCCAGGCCGGGCCGTGCCGGTGAGCACCACGGCGCCCGTGAAGTCGGCCACGAACGCCGAGCCAGGCCGCGCGGCGAGGTCGCTCGGGCTGCCCTCCTGAATGATCCGCCCGGAGTCGATCACCCCCACCCGGTCGCCCAGCTGGGCGGCCTCGCCGAAGTCGTGGGTCACGAGCAGGGCCGGCGCCTCGGAGTCGCGCAACGCGGCGCCGAGCTCCCGCGCCGCGGAGGCGCGGCTGCGCGCGTCGAGCGCTGCCAGCGGCTCGTCCAGCAGCAGCGCGAGGGGCCTGCGGGCCAGGGCACGCGCGAGCGCGACCCGCTGGCGCTCGCCGCCCGACAGCGTGCGCGGGCGGTCCTCCGCCTTCGACTCGACCCCGAAGCGGCCGAGCAGCTCGAGCGCGCGCCGGCGCCGCTCCTCACGGGCGATGCCGCGCAGCGGATAGGCCACGTTCTGCCAGGCGTTCAGGTGCGGGAAGAGCGCGTAGTCCTGGAACAGGTAGCCGCAGCGGCGCCGCTCGGGTGGCAGGTCGCGCCGGGCGCCGGTGTCGAGCCAGACCTCCTCGGCGCATGTCACCCGTCCCCGCTCCGGTCGGAGCAGGCCGGCCGCGATCTTGAGCACGCTCGTCTTGCCCGCTCCGGACGGGCCTGCGAGCGCGAGGCACTCGCGCTGCTCGACCTCGACCTTTACGTCCAGGCGCAGGTCGCCGAGGCCGGTGCAGGCCTCAACGCGCAGCACCGCCGAGCGCCTCCGGTCCGCCCACCAGCTTCACCGACAACAGGATTCCGGCCGAGGCTGCCACCAGCACCGCAGAGAGCGCGAGGGCGGAGTCGAAGTCCGACGCGAAGCGGTCGTAGATCGCGAGCGGCACGGTCTGGGTGATGCCCTCGAACGAGCCGGCGAACATGAGCGTGGCGCCGAACTCCCCGAGGGCGCGGCCGAGCGCGAGCGCGGTGCCGGCCACGAGGCCGGGCAGCGCTACCGGGATCATCACGCGCGCGAAGCCGCGGGCCTCGGAGGCGCCGAGCGTGCGCGACGCGTCGAGCAGGGAGCGGTCCACCGCGGCGAACGCGGCCTGCGCCTGGCGCAGGTAGAACGGCGAGGCCACGAACGTGAGCGCCACCACCACGCCCGCCGTCTCGAGCGCCAGCTCCACTCCGAGCGCCTCGATCGTGCCGCCGAGGATGCCGGCGGGACCGACCGCGGCCAGCAGCGCGATGCCCGCCACGGCCGGCGGGAGCACCAGCGGCAGCTCCACGAGCGTGACCACGAGGGACCTGCCCCGGAACCTGCGCGTGGCGAGCAGGTAGGCGGCGGGGGTGCCCACCAGGAGGATCAAGGCCAGCGAGATCGTGGTCGTCTTCAGGCTCAGCAGGAGCGCCTCTCGGGCGTTCTCCTCGCCGAGGCTCGCGATCAGGTCCGCCGGTGGGGTGTCGACGAAGATCGCGACGACCGGCAGCGTCAGGAAAGCGAGCGCCACGGTCAGGGCGAGCGCGAGCAGGGCCGGGAAGGCCGGGAAGGCCGGGAAGGCCCTCACTTGATCGCGCCGAAGCCCCAGCGCTGGAGCGTGTCGTAGCAGTCGCCCCCCACGAGGCCGTCGAGGTACTCCTGCGCGAGCTGCCGCTCACTCGCGCCCTCGACCACCCCGGCTGCGTAGACCACCGCCGGCTGGAGCTCGCCCGGGAGCGGGATCGCGCGCAGCCTGCCGCGGGCGGCCTCGACGTCGCTCTGATAGACGAAGCCGGCGTCGGCCGCCCCCTGGATCAGCTTGCCGACGATGCCCTGCACCTCCGGCTCGTTCGAGCGGACGTTCGCAAGCATCGCCGCGGCGATGTCCTTCGGCAACCGTCCGAGCAGCTCGCGCGTGTACGTGCCGACCGGCGTGGCCTCCGACCCGATCGCGAGCTTCACGCCCTCGCGTGCGACCTGCTCCACCGCTTCGATGTCGGAGTCCTCGGGCACGGCGATCACGAGCGCGTTGGTAACGAATTCGACGGGCCTGGCGAGCAGGCCCTCCTCGTGCAGCTCCCGAGGCAGGTCGGTGTTCGCGGCCGCGTAGACGTCAGGCTCGAGGCCCTGCCGGATCTGGGCGGCGAGCTCCTGAGACCCGGCGAAGGACAGCTTCACGTCAGCCCCCTCGAAGCGCGCGCTGCACTCCTCGAGGGCGGTGTGCAGCGAGGACGCGGCGGACACGACCAGGCGGGGCTCGTCGCGCTCGCCGCCCGCGCCCGGGGATCCGTCCTCATCGTCGCTGCCGCAGCCCGCGAGCAGGACGGCCGCCGCGAGCACGGTGGCCGTCAGGCGCCGCAGGGGCGCCGCGCCGTGCGCGAGCCGGGCGGGCGCCGCCGTGGGAGGAGCGAGCCGGGCGGGCGCGGCTGGCGCAGCCG